>JBKOYF010000080.1:0-8808 GCA_046725305.1 Actinomycetota bacterium | reverse complement strand
CGCAGCAGGCCACGCGCTCGCCCACACCCCCGCCCACTGCCGAGCCGCGTCCGCGGTGTCTACTTCGCCACCTCGATCGCGCGGCTCTCACGAATGACGATGACCTTCACCTGCCCCGGGTACTCGAGCTGGTCCTCGATCTCGCGTGCGATCTCGTGCGACAGGAGCACCGCCCCGTCGTCGTCGACCTCGGAAGGCTCGACGATGACGCGGATCTCACGGCCGGCCTGCAACGCGTACGCCTTCGCCACGCCCTGCTTCGCGGTCGCGATCTCCTCGAGCGCTTCGAGACGGCGGATGTAGTTCTCGAGGCTCTCGCCTCGCGCGCCGGGGCGCGACGCCGAGATCGCGTCGGCGGTGATGAGGAGGACGGCTTCCACGGTCTGCGGCTGGACCTCGTAGTGGTGCGCCTCGATCGCGTGCACGACGCCTTCCGACTCGCCGTACCGGCGCGCGAGCTGCGCGGAGATGAGCGCGTGCGAACCGTCGACCTCGTGGCTCATGCCTTTCCCGATGTCGTGTAGGAGCGCTGCGCGCTTCGTCGTCTTCACGCCGGCCTTGAGCTCCGCCGCCATGACGCCGCCGAGGTGCACGACCTCGAGCGTGTGCTTGAGCACGTTTTGCCCGTAGCTCGTCCGATAGCGCAAGCGCCCGAGGATTCGAACGAGCTCCTCGTGGAACTCGCCGCAGTTCGCCTCGAAGACGGCCTGCTCGCCGGCCTGCACGACGTGCTCCTCGAGCTCCGCCTTCGCCTGGTAGAACATCTCCTCGATTCGGGCGGGATGGATGCGTCCGTCCTCGATCAGCCGGTCGAGCGTCATGCGCGCGACCTCGCGACGCAGCGGGTCGAACGACGACAGCACGACCGCGTGCGGCGTGTCGTCGATGATGAAGTCCACGCCGGTGAGGTGCTCCAGGGAGCGGATGTTCCGACCCTCGCGCCCGATGATCCTGCCCTTCAAGTCGTCGGAGGCGAGCTCCACCACCGTGACGGTCGCCTCAGCCGTATGGCTTGCGGCCACGCGCTGAAGCGCGTCTGCGACAAGTGCTCGCGCCCGACGCCGGGCGTCCGAGCGCGCCTCCTCCTCCATCTGCCGCACCTCGCGTGCGAGATCGTGGCGGACGAGGTCCTTCGAGCGCTCGAGAAGCTGCTGACGTGCCTCGTGCACGGTCAGGCCCGAGATCTTCTCGAGGGAGGCGAGTGCATCGCGCTGTGCGTCGCGGAGCTCCTCCTGGAGAGCCTTGACGTGCACCTCGCGGTCGCCGAGTCCTTGCTCCTTGCGCTCGACCTCGACGAGTCTCCCATCGACCTCGAGCTCCTTCTGCAGGACGCGTTCCTCAATCTTCGCGATCTCGACGCGACGATCCTGAACTTCACTCTCGATCTCGCTCCGTAGTGCGACTGCCTGCTCTCGCGCATCGACCTGCGCTTCGCGCCTCAGCGCCTCCGCCTCGCGTTGGGCGTCGGCGAGGAGTCGCGTGCGCTCGGCTCGCGCCGACCCCACTCGCGAGCGGGACCACGTCATGAGGACGACCGAAGCGGCGACCGCCCCGACGAGGATCCCTATGAGTGCTGCACCAGCCGAGAGCATGAGGCCTCCGATGGAGGATGTCGGTGACCGCGGGAATCCCGCGGGTGCTCTCACTCCGCTGCCGACCTGCACGGTCGGGGCCGGAGCCTGGCCCTGACGGCTACGTCAGACGGTGGTGCATCCTCCCGTGTCGACCGGTGCCCGGTCGATCGGATGGCTCGGCGAGGGACGAATTGGCGGTCATGGGTTCAGAAATCGCGTGCGTGCAGGAAAAACATCGGGTGAAAGCAAAGTCATCCTAACGCGTCCGCCGACGCCTCCGCAACGACGTCATGCGCGACGTCTGGGGGAAAGCCCTTCCCGACCAGGTAGCGCACGGTGCTCGCCCCGACGCCGCGCCGCTCGACGACCTGCCGCGCTCGCGTGACCTCGTCCTCCAGGCCCCCGACCGCTCCTTCGACGATGTCGGAGTCGATGCCCGCCGCGCCGAGGTCATGCCGGATCAGCGCGTCGCCCGCCCCCTTTCGCGCGAGCCCGGCGGCGCGCGCCTCCGCGAATCGGCGATCGTCGACGAGGCCCGTCCGTCTGAGGGTGTCGATTGCCGCGACACGGTCGTCCTCGTCCACCCCTCGCGCCTCGAGATGCTTCTCGACCTGCAGGGAACTGCGCTCGCGATGACGGAGCGCGCGCAGCGCCAGCTTGAGGGCCTCGTCTGCCAATGCGATCTGGCGGTCAGCTCTCGACGGCGACCGGCTCCTCGACCTCGATCCCGACCGCCTCTTCCGGTGCGGCCTGCGACGGGAGCAGTCGCGCGGAGATGACCTGGTCGTCGGGGGCTTCCGCCTGGATCCGGGCGAGGATCTGCTGGACGAGGTCCGGGTTCTCGGCGAGGAAGCTCGTCGCGTTCTGCCTGCCCTGCCCGAGCCGCTCGTCGCCGAAGCTGAAGTAGGACCCGGCCTTCTGGACGACCTTCTTCTCGAGGGCGACGTCGAGCACCGTGCCCTCCCACGGGATCCCGGCGCCGTACACGATGTCGAACTCGGCCTGCTTGAAGGGGGGCGCGACTTTGTTCTTCACGACCTTCACCCGGACGCGATTGCCGAACGCCTCGGCGCCGTCCTTCAGCGTCTCGATCCGGCGGATGTCGAGGCGGACCGTCGAGTAGAACTTGAGCGCGCGTCCGCCAGGAGTCGTCTCCGGGTTTCCGAACATGACGCCGATCTTCTCGCGGAGCTGGTTCGTGAAGATGCAGATCGTGTCCGTCCGGTTCAGCGTTCCGGCGAGCTTGCGCAGCGCCTGGCTCATGAGGCGCGCCTGCAAGCCGACGTGGGAGTCCCCCATCTCGCCCTCGATCTCCGCCTTCGGGACGAGGGCGGCGACCGAGTCGACGGCCACGATGTCGAGCGCGCCCGACCGGATGAGCAGCTCGGCGATCTCGAGCGCCTGCTCACCGGTGTCCGGCTGCGACACGAGCAGCTGGTCGATGTCGACGCCGATGCGCCGTGCGTAGGACGGGTCCATCGCGTGCTCCGCATCGATAAAGGCGCAGATGCCTCCGCGACGCTGCGCCTCGGCCATCACGTGGTAGACGAGCGTCGTCTTGCCGGAGGCCTCGGGGCCGAAGATCTCGACGATCCGCCCGCGTGGAAGGCCGCCGATGCCGAGCGCCATGTCGAGAGCGAGCGAGCCCGTCGAGATCGCGCCGACGGAGACCTGCGGTCGGTCGCTCATGCGCATCACCGAGCCCTTCCCGAACGTCCGTTCGATCTGCCCCAGTGCGACGTCGAGTGCTTCCTCGCGCTTCATCGTCTCATCCTCCCGGCTTTCACCTTTCTAACTCACACGGCCTAACGAACACGATTCCAGGACCTCGTACCGCGCCCCTGACGGGTGCAGACGTGAAAGGAAAGCAGCGGCTCCGGATGGAGCGAAGGGCCCCAGAGCCGGGAGCGGTGGATCGAGCCGCGGGCGCGCGCGGAACCGCACGACGGTGACGTGCGGGAGCCATGGCCGGCGCTCCGGGGTGTACAGCTCGAGCCGCTCGAGACGACCCTGCAGCCTGCCGGCGAGGGACGTCGCCCGTCCGCTCGGATCGGCGAGGACGAGCATGCCGACGGAGCGCGTCTCGCGGTAGCGCACGGGCTCGAGCTGGAACGGATCCGTCCTGGCTGCCTCCTCGCGGAGAGCGCGCAGGATGCGCTCGAGAGCGCTCCGCGGCCGGGCGCCCAGGAACGCGAGCGTGACGTGAAAGCTCTCGACGGGGCGTACGGGATTCCCCCCTGCGCCGAGGTCCTGCTTGCCCCAGCGAACGAGCTCCGCGACGACGTCGTCGGGAAGCTCGAGCGCGAGGAAGAGCCTGAGACGGTCATCTCCCTCGACGGTAGCCGCTCCGCTCACGTCGGTGTGCGACGACTCTCCAACAACCGACGGACGAGGTGGAGCGCGGCGGCCGTGGCGCGTCCGCGGATCATCGCGCGGTCGCCGGGGAGCTCCGTACGCACCGCCCGCTCGCCGTCGGGGCCTGTGGCATGCGCGAACACGAGGCCCACCGGTTTCTCCGGCGAGCCGCCGCCCGGGCCGGCGATGCCCGTCACCGCAACGCCGATGTCGGCACCGAGCTGGGACCTGACTCCGTCGGCCATCGCGGCAGCGGCCTCGGCCGAGACCGCCCCGTGCTCGGCCAGGACCGACGCCGGGACGTCGAGACTGCCTTCCTTCACCCCGTCCGCGTACGCGACGACGGAGCCGAGGAAGACGTCGCTCGCCCCCGCGACGTCCGTGAGACGGGCGGCGACCATGCCGCCGGTGCAGGACTCCGCGGTGGCGAGCGTGAGGCCTCGTCGACGGCAGAGGTCGAGCACGATCTCCGCGACGGAGCGCTCGTCCTCCCCGAAGAGGTACTGGCCGAGCTCGGCTCGGAGGGTCCCGACGATCCGCTCGCCGCGCTGCTCCGCACCCGCCTCGACGAAGAGGTCGACGTGGATCTCGAACTCGCGGGCGCAGATCGTCACGTCCACTCCTTCGCCCTCGCCGCCGGCGGTCGCCAGGGCTTCGGCTACCGCGGACTCAGGCGTTCCGAAGAAGCGAAGCACGCGATGTTCGCGCGCCGGTGCCCGTGCGAGGACGCGCGCGACCGGCTCGGTCACGATCGCCCGCGGCCACAGCCGCTCCAGCTCTCGCGGCGGGCCCGGCAGCACCACGACGACGCACGCGCCCGTGTCGAGCACGATCCCCGGAGCCGTTCCAGCAAGCCCGAGGGAGAGCGCTCCCTCCGGCAGCGTCGCCTGCTTGCGCACGCCGGTCGTGAAGTCCGAGTACGGACGTCCGAGCCGCTCGGCGATGGTGCGCGAGATCCCGCTGATCGTCGCCTCGAGCTCCTCGTCGAGCGCGAGCTCCCGGCCGGCGACGCGCGCGACGAGCTCGACCGTGCGGTCGTCGTGCGTCGGCCCGAGCCCGCCCGAGACGAGGCACAGGTCGGCGTCGAATCCCTCCCGGAACGCACCCTCGAGATCCTCCGGGCGATCGCCGACGACCGCGATGCGGACAGGCTCGAGGCCGAGTCGAACGGCCTCGGCGGCGAGGAACGGCCCGTTGCGGTCCTCCCGCTCCCCGCGAACGAGCTCCGAGCCCGTGACGACGATCGCCGCCCGGGGGCGGTTCAAGAGGTCGCCCGGGTGATCCTCCGCGCGGTGACGACGAAGGCGGTCCCGGCCGGGAGCTCGACACGGTTGCCGTTCACGCTCACCGTCACGTGCCCGGGAGCCCGAAGAGCCAGCTGGAGCACGCGTCCGTCGAACGACTTGCGCTGGCCCTGCTCGAGCGTCCCGCTGTAGAGGAGCTTACCGGCAGCGGACGTCGCCCGGACCTCCATCCACGAGTTGCCTTCGCCCGCGCGCACGACGAGGTGCACCTTCCCCCTCGCGTGGGCGGCGGCGGCCGCCCCCGCGCCCTGCGACGCGAGCCCCGGCACCTTCTCTCCCTCGGGCCCCCCGAACTTCCAGGCGGCGATGACGAGCGCCGTCGCGATCGCGATCGCGACGACGGCGACAGCCGCCATGCGGGACTCACGCGGGACGCGGTCCCGGCGCTGTACGGGCACGCGACGGGCGCGCAGCGGAGCATCGTCCTCGCCGACCGTGAAGCGCGAGTTGTACTCGTCGACGAACGGTTGCCCGTCGAGGCCGAGCGTCTCCGCATACGAGCGCAGGAACCCGCGGACGTATGTCGGTGCCGGCAGGATGTCGAAGCGCTCGTCCTCGAGCGCTCGGAGGTACTTCGGGCGGATCTTCGTCCGCTCCTCGAGCTCCGGGAAGTCGAGCTCCTGACGGATGCGCGCCTCGCGGAGGCTGGAGCCGATGTCGAACATGAACGCCGGATTGTAGACCTTCTGCCGCGGACGTCGGTCGTGCGCGATTAGCCCTGCATGCGACCATTTTTGACGTTACGCGCGACCGGAACCTGCACTCGCGGATCCCGTCTTGCGCAGAGCTCAGTCACGTGAGCCGACGTACTCGAGGAGGCCGTACACGCCGAGCGCGACGAGCGCCGACGCCGCGAGGCACAGGCCGGCGATCCCCAACAGGCGGCCCGCCATCGCCGCGCGCGAGCGCCCCCCGGCAGCCACGAGGCTCAGCGCCTCCTGCCTGCGGGCTCGCTGCGCGAGCAGCAGCGCGGCGATCCCGAAGGCCGCGGCCACCGGGATCGCGAAGCCGGCGTGCAGGAGCTCGTAGCTCCCGCTGAACCGCGTGAGGTACACCGCGAGCGGCAGCGTCGCGACGGAGGCGAGCCCCGCGACGAGCGAGCCGCGGGCGGCACCTGCCGGGCTCGCGCGCACCCTACTGCTTGACGTACGGCCGGCCGATCGAGGCCGGCGGGATCGAGCGGCCGATGACGCCGGCGACGGCGATCAGGGTGAGCACGTACGGCAATGTGTTGAAGAGGAGCGGCGTGGCGCTCCCCTGCGCGAAGTAGGCCGGCAGGCGGTCCCCGAGCGCACTCGAGAAGCCGAACAGGAGGCACGCCGCATATGCCCCGAACGGGCGCCAGTTGCCGAAGATGATCGCGGCGATGGCGATGAAGCCGCGGCCACCCGTGAGGTTCTGGTCGAAGAGGTTCACGTCGCCGACCGAGAGGTACGCGCCGCCCAGAGCGGCGAGCGCACCCGAAGTGATGACCGCGCCGTAGCGGATCCCGTACACGGAGATCCCGACCGTGTCGGCAGCTCGCGGATGCTCTCCGACTGCCCGGATTCGAAGGCCGAGTGACGTCCGGAACAGGACGACGTACGTGAGGATCAGAAGGAGGAAGCTCAGCCAGATCATCCAGTTCAGGTCACCGAAGAGGGATCGCAGGAAGGTGCCGCCGAACTCGACCGGGCCGATGGACACGTCCGGGATGTGCCCGAGGAAGTCGAGTGACGGACTCCCTACTGTCGGGACGTCGGTCGGCGAGCCCTGATCACCGTAGATGTCGACGAACGCGTAGCCCGTGATTCCGAGCGCGAGGAAGTTGATCCCGGTGCCCACGACGATCTGATCTGCGCGGAGGTGGATGCAGAAATAGGCGTGGACGGCGGCCAGGGCTGCGCCGGCGAGCATCGCGCAAAGGAGGCCGATTGGCCACGAACCGAATCGGTCCGCGCCGTAGAACCCGAAGAACGCGCCCATCAGCATCATCCCCTCGAGGCCGATGTTCACGACGCCGCTGCGCTCGGAGAAAAGGCCGCCCATCGCCGCGAACGCGAGCGGCGTCGCGTATCGGAGGGTCGCTCCGAGCAGGACCGACCACACGAAGACGAGGTCGAGGTTGCCGACACCCGACTGCTGAGCCGCGATTCCGAGGCTCACGCCGATGATGGCCGTGGCCGCCGCGCCCCAACCGACGCGTCCCCCGCCACGCGTGATCGACGTGATGGCCGCGGCCAGCGCGAGGATCCCGAAAACCGCCGGCCACCCGAGTCCGCGCGCATGGATCGGCGGCAACGCCAGCCAGCACGATATGAGGCCCAGGATGATCCCGAGGACGCCGATGGCGCGGGGCGTCGTCAGCCGCGTCACCGGGCGAGATGCGACCGCGAGCGCACTCACGATGCCGACTCCGTTCGCGCGGAGGGTGGCGCGACTTGACCGCGCTTGAGCTTCTTGCGGGCGTTCCAGGCGTACAGGATCAGGAGGTCGGCGCCGACGAAGAGCACGACGAGACCCTGGATGATTAGGGTCAGATTGCTCGCGAGCTCCGGCTTGAAGATCTCCGGGTCGAGGTTGCGCTGCGACGTCCCCGTGAGAAGGGCCCCGAAGAGGAGAGCCGCAAGGCCCGTGCCGATCGCGGTGTTCCGGCCGAGGAGGGCGACGGCGATCCCGAGGAACCCGATCGTCGACAGAGAGATCGTGCTCGCTGCGACCCGGTACTCCCAGCCGAGGACGTCCATCGAGCCGCCGATCCCTGCGAACGCCCCGGCGATCGCCATGGCGAGGAAGTAGCTCCGCGCAACGCTGATGCCGCCATAGCGAGCCGCATCGGGGCTGTGTCCGACGGCACGCACCTCGTACCCCAGCGTGGTCCTGTTGAGCACGATTGCGTAGACGACCAGGGCGGCGATGCCGAGAAAGATCCCGACGTGCGCTCCCTGGAGAACGCCGAGTCCCCAGAAGGTCGGCAGCTTGCCCGAGTCCGCCACGTCCTCGGAGGTCGAGGTGGCGACGTTGGCGTTCAGGGGACCGTCCGAACCGAGCAGCCACTGCCCCGTCCAGAACATGATCCAGTTCAGCATGATCGTGACCACCACCTCGTGGGCGCCCACGGTCGCCTTCAGGAAGCCGGCGATTCCCGCGAGGAGCGCACCGGCGAGTGCTGCGGCCGCGATGCCCAGGACGACGTGCGGGAACTGGGCCATGCTCGCGAACGACGACCCGACCCAGACCGCCGCGAGCGAGCCCGCGATGTACTGACCCTGGCCTCCGATGTTGAACATCCCGCAGCGGAACGCGAAGGCGACCGCCAAGCCGGTGAAGATGAGCGTGGTGGTGAGCAGGAGGGTTTGCTGCAGGGCGTACGCGTCGCGGGATTCGAGGCTGTTCGTGTTCAGCGGGAACCACACCGTCGTCTCGGTGAACGGGATGCCGATGCTGTAGTTCCCGGGGTGGAAGAACCACGCCAGGCCTGTACCGTTGAAGATCGCCCGGTAGGTGGAGAGCGGGTTGTGCCCGGTCGTGACGAGCACGACCAGGCCAGCGATGAGGAACGCCAGCAGTATCGTGATCAGCGGAACCACGAGTCC
>JBKOYF010000129.1:0-10452 GCA_046725305.1 Actinomycetota bacterium | reverse complement strand
CGCATGCACCGACTCGAGGTCGCCGCCCTCCTCGGGTTTCTCCACGAGCCTCGCGAGCGGGGCTCCGGGCTCCATCGCAACCTCGACATCGACGACGACGTCGAGGAGCTCGTAGTCGACGACGACGGCCTCGGCGCCGTCCTCGGCTGCCGCCTCCGTCTCGCCGATGACCAGCGCGACGGGCTGACCGGCGAAAACAACCTCCTCACGGGCCAGTGGTTCAGAGGTCCGGTCGGTGCCGGTCGTGGCGAGTGGAAGGTCGGACGCGACGAGAACTGCGACGACACCGGGCGTCGCGAGCGCTGCCTCCTTGTCGACACCACGGACTCGTGCGTGCACTTCGGTCGAGAGCACGGGGCGCGCGTGGAGGAGCCCGTGCACGTAGCCGTCCGCGGCGTAGCGCGTCGCCCCCGTCACCTTGTCGGGCGCGTCGACGCGCGGCCGCGGCACGCCGATCAGCGTCTCGCTCACGTCTTCTCCTCCGCGCGTGTGCGTGCCCTCGCCAAGGCCCGCGTGACGAGCACAGCGGCGAGCTCGCGTCGGTACTCGGCGGACGCGAAGCGGTCGCCGTAGATCTCCGCCGCCGAGATCGCCGCCCTCGGATCGCCTTCCGCGAGCACGAACGGGGTCGCGCCGACGCCCGTGAGCGCGACGGTCTCACGGGACGGCTCGACGAGTGCCGCTGCGCCGACGAGCGCGAAGCCCGACGCGGGGTGCTCCACGGAGGCATAGGCCGACCCGGAGCCCAGAGGAGGCAACGGGACGACGACGTCGACGAGGAGCTCGCCCGGAGCGATGGACGTCGTGAACGGCCCGACGAGCGCTTCCGCGAGCGGGAGCTCGCGCTCGCCCTCGGGCGAGCGGAGGCGGAGGCGCGCCCCGAGCGCGAGCAGGACCGCCGGCATGTCGGACGCCGGGTCGGCGTGCGCGATGCTCCCGCCGACGGTTCCGAGATTGCGGACCTGTAGATCCCCGATCTCGGCCGCGGACTCCGCGATCGCCGCGAGCCCGGGGCCGCTGATCGCGTCCGACTCGACGAGCTCGCGCCACGTCGTGAGTGCGCCGACATGGAGCTCTCCGTCGTGCTCCGAGATCCCGCGGAGATCGAGCCGCGAGATGTCGACGACGAGCGGCGGCCGGGCGATTCGGAGTTTCATCACGGGGATGAGCGACTGCCCGCCGGCGATCACCTTCGCGTCGGGCTCTCCCAGCAGCTCGAGGGCGTGGTCGACGTCGGTTGCGCGCGCGTAGCGGGTCGCGGCCGGGATCACGCGGCTGCCCCCGCTGAGCGAATCGACTCGACGATCCCCTGGTACCCGGTGCAGCGACAGAGGTTGCCGCGGAGCGCACGGCGAATCTGCTCGTCGCTCGGCGCCGCGTCCCGTGCAAGCAGGTCCGCGGCGGTGAGGATGACGCCGGGCGTGCAGAAGCCGCACTGCAGCCCGTGGTGCTCGACGAAGGAGCGCTGGATCGGATGCATCTCGCCGTCCGTCGCGAGCCCTTCGATGGTCGTGACCTCTCGGCCGTCGGTTTGCAGCGCGAGCACGGTGCAGCTCTTCACGGCTCGGCCGTCGAGCAGGACCGTGCAGGCCCCGCACTGGCTCGTGTCGCACCCGATGTGCGTCCCCGTCAGGCCGAGCCCGTCACGCAGCGCGTGAACGAGGAGTGTTCGTCCCTCGACCTCGAGCGAACGACGCTCGCCGTTGACGACGAGCGCGAGCTCAGGCACCGGCGGGCAGGGCGGCGAGCTTGTCCCGCAGGTACGCGAGGTACGGCTGCGGGTCGATTGTCGGCGACCCGGTCAGTCGCTCGATCGTCTCCTTCGGGGTGAACTTCCGGCCGAGTGAGTAGAGGTTGTCGCGGAGCCAGGCGGCGAGCTCGTGGAGCTCGCCCGCCTCCATCTGCGCGTCGACGTCGGGAATCGCCTCGCGGACGGCCGCCCAGATCTGGAGCGAGATGACGTTGCCGAGCGCGTACGTCGGGAAGTAGCCGATGCCTCCCTGCGACCAGTGGATGTCCTGAAGGACGCCGTGCGCGTCGTCCGGGACGTCGACCTCGAGCAGGTCGGCCATCCCGGCTGCCCATGCCTCCGGGAGGTCCCTCGGGTCCAGCGAACCCCCGATCAGCTGCTGCTCGAGCTCGAAACGGAGGATGATGTGCAGGCTGTACGTCGTCTCGTCGGCCTCGACGCGGATGAGCCCGGGCTCGGCCCGGTTGACGGCAGCGAGGAAGGTGTCGAGGTCGACGTCCCCGAGCTGCTCGGGGAACGTCTCCTGCAAGGGCTCGTACCAGTGGAGCCAGAACGGCCGGCTGCGTCCGACGAGGTTCTCCCACGTCCGGCTCTGGGACTCGTTGAGGCCGAGCGAAGGCGAGCCGGCCAGCGGCGTCCGCTCGAGAGACGCGGCGATGCCGTGGGCGTAGTGCCCGTGCCCGGACTCGTGCATGGTCGACCACAGCGAGTCGAGGCCGGTGACGTTGTAGCGCGTGGTCAGCCTGACGTCGCGCCTGGAGAACGACGTGCAGAACGGATGCACGGTCGGATCGAGGCGGAACGACCCCTCCTCGAATCCGATCGTCGCGAGGATCCGGTCGGCGAACTCCTTCTGGAGCTCGGGCTCGAACGGCTGCTCGAGGAACTCGGCGTCCACGTGCGGCGCCTCGCGGACGAGTTCGGCGAGCACGGGTCGAATCGTCCCGAACACCTCCGCGACCTCCTGCGTCTCCATGAACGGCTCGAAGTCGTCGAGGAGGGGCGTGTACGGCGAGTCAGTCCACTCGAAGCACTCGACATAGCGGCGCTTGAGGTCGAGATTGCGCTCGAGGGCCGGGAGGAACTTCGCGAAGTCGCTCGTCGCCCGAGCCTCGATCCACACCTGGTTCCCGAGCGCGGCTGCCCGGATCATCTCCGTGCGCAGCTCGGTCGGCACGCGCCGCTGCTTCTCCCAGTCCCGGCGCGTCACGCGGATCAGGCTCGCGTCGTCGGAGTCGTAATCGAGGGACTCCTCGAGCGGTCGCAGGCGCTCGAGCAGCCTTCCGATCTCGTCGTCGACGAACCGCTCGTGGGCGATCCGGCCAACGGTCGCCATCGCCTCCGCCCGGGCCGGATGACCCCCCGGCGGCATGGTGACCTTCTGGTCCCACGCGAGGACGCTCAGAGTCCGGTACAGGTCGGAGATCTCGGCGAGGCGCTCCCTGAGCGCGCGAAGATTCGCGTCCACCGCAGCGGACTCTACCCATGGGGTTAGGATCGGCGTCCGATGACCGAGCCGCAAACGGACATCGCCATCGAGACGCTCTTCGACGAGGAGCGTCGCTACCCGCCTGACCCGGAATTCGCCGCGCAGGCGAACGCGAAGCCGGACCTCTACGACATCCCCTTCGAGGAGTTCTGGGAGCGCGAGGGGCGCGAGCGGGTGACCTGGTTCGAGCCGTTCACGTCGCTCCTCGAGTGGGAACTGCCGTACGCACGCTGGTACGGCGGAGGCAAGATCAACGTCGCCTACAACTGCCTGGACCGCCACGTGGAAGCGGGGCTCGGCGAGCGGGTCGCGTTCTACTACGAGGGCGAGCCCGTCGGCGAGCGCACCGCGATTACGTACCGCCAGCTGCTCGACGAGGTCGTACGCGCGGCGAACGGGCTGAAGGCCATCGGCGTCGGCAAGGGGACGCCCGTGGGCATCTACATGGGGATGGGGCCGGGTCTGCCGGTGGCGATGCTCGCGTGCGCGCGCCTCGGCGCGCCCCACACCGTCGTGTTCGGAGGCTTCTCCGCGGAGTCGCTCGCCGACCGGCTCAACGACATGCGCTGCGAAGTGCTCCTCACGCAGGACGAGAGCTATCGGCGCGGGACGATCGTGCCGCTCAAGCGAAACGCGGACGAGGCGCTCGCGTCGTGCCCCGGTGTTCGCAAGGTCGTCGTCGGCCAGCGGACGCGCGGCGACGTCCCGATGACCGAGGGACGGGACCTGACGTGGAACGAGCTGGTGGAGGGGCAGGCGACCGACGCCGACTCGTGCCCGTGCGAGCCGATGGACTCCGAGGACCTCCTGTACCTGCTGTACACGAGCGGCACCACCGCCAAGCCGAAGGGCATCGCGCACACGACGGCCGGCTACCTCGTCGGCGTCGCGACGACGCACCACTACATCTTCGACCTGAAGCCCGAGCGCGACGTCTACTGGTGCGCGGCCGACATCGGCTGGGTCACCGGCCACAGCTACATCGTCTACGGGCCCCTCTGCAACGGCGCGACGAGCGTCCTCTACGAGGGGACGCCGGACTTTCCCGACAGGGATCGCTGGTGGGACCTCGTCGAGCGCTACAAGGTGACGATCCTGTACACGGCGCCGACTGCGATTCGCGCACATATGAAGTGGGGCCCGGAGCACGCGGCGAAGCACGACCTCTCCTCGCTGCGTCTGCTCGGGACCGTCGGCGAGCCGATCAACCCGGAGGCGTGGATGTGGTACCGCGAGCACGTCGGGGGCGACCGCGCGCCGATCGTCGACACGTGGTGGCAGACGGAGACCGGGATGATCCTGATCACGCCGCTTCCAGGCGTGACGACGACGAAGCCGGGATCCGCGACGAAGCCGTTTCCCGGCGTCTCCGCGGGCGTCGTGGACGACCACGGCAACGACGTCGGGCCCGGTGGGGGCGGCTACCTCGTGCTGAAGCGGCCGTGGCCCGCAATGCTGCGCGGGATCTACGGCGACGACGCCCGCTATCGCGCGACCTACTGGGAGCGCTTCCCCGGGATGTACTTCGCGGGCGACGGCGCGCGCGTCGACGAGGACGCCGATTTCTGGCTCCTCGGCCGCGTGGACGACGTGATGAACGTCTCGGGGCACCGTATCTCGACGATCGAGGTGGAATCCGCGCTCGTCGACCACCCGAGCGTCGCCGAGGCCGCGGTCTGCGGTCGCGCCGACCCGCTCACCGGTCAGGCGATCGTCGCGTTCGTGACGCTCAAGGGTGGGGAGGACGGCTCCGTGGAACGGCTCGAGGAGCTCCGCAACCACGTCGCGACGAAGATCGGGCCGATCGCGAAGCCGGCGAACATCGTCTTCACGCCCGAGCTCCCGAAGACGCGGTCGGGGAAGATCATGCGCCGGCTCCTGCGGGACGTCGCCGAGAACCGGGAGCTCGGCGACACGACGACGCTCGCCGATCCCGCTGTCGTCTCGGAGATCGCGGAGCGGGCGGTCACCCAGCCGACCGAGGACTGACCTCAGGCGGCGACGAGCGCCGACTCGAAGGCCGCGACCGTTCGCTCGATGTCGGCCTCCGTCGTCCGCCAGCCGGACACGGAGACGCGGATCGCCGCGCGGCCGTCCCACAGCGTCCCGCCCATCCACGCTTCGCCGCTCTCCTGCACGCGAGCGAGCACGGCGTTCGTCGCCTCGTCGTCTTCGAAGCGGAAGAGCACCTGGTTGACGACCACGTCGTTCAGGAGCTCACAGCCAGGGAGGGCGGCGACTCCCTCGGCGAAGCGTTCCGCTAGCTCGCAGCAGCGGTCGACGAGGTCGGCGATGCCACGACGCCCGAGCGACCGCAGCGCCGCGTACACCGTGAATGCCCGCGCGCGCCGAGACGACTCAGGCGTCCAGTCCGCGGCGTCCCGCACCCACTTCCCCTGCCCCTCGAAGTACGACGCCTGCATGGTCATCGACGCTCGGTGCGCCGTCGGATTCGCACAGAACACGAGGCCACAGTCGTACGGCACGTTGAGCCACTTGTGCCCGTCGGTCGCCCACGAGTCGGCGCCGTCGATCCCGGCCACGAGATGACGTCGTTCAGGGCTCGCCGCCGCCCACAGCCCGAAGGCGCCGTCCACATGGAGCCATGCCTCCGTCTCGCTGACGATCTCAACGATCTTCGGGAGCGGGTCGTACGAGCCGGTGTTCACCTCTCCTGCCTGCGCGCACACGATCGTCGGGCCGTCGAGACCGGCGAGCGCCGTCCGTAGGGCGTCAGGCCGCATTCGCCCGTTCTCGTCGGCCGCCGCGACGACGAGCTGTGCCCCGCCGACGCCGAGGAGCCGCAGCGCGCGGTCGACGGTCACGTGGCGGAGCGCGCCCACCACGACGGTGATCGGCGGGGAGCCCGCGAGACCGCGCTCGCGGACGTCCCAGCCGCGCGTCGACAGCACCTCGTGTCGCGCGGCCGCGAGCCCCGTCACGTGTGCCATCTGGCAACCCGTCGTGATCGCGAACGAGGCGTCGGTCGGAAGGCCGAAGAGCTCCTTGAGCCAGTCGCCGACGATGACCTCGACGACCGACGCGGACGGACCGAGTGCCCCGAGCCCCGCGCACTGGTCCCAGATCGTGGTGAGCCAGTCGGCGGCCACCGTGGCCGGCAACGCACCGCCGATCACGTAGCCGAAGTACCGCGACCCGGCGGTCGCGACGACGCCGCGGTCGATCTCACGGGCCATGAGCTCGACGACCTCGAGCGGGTCCGACGAGTCCTCCGGAAGCGGCCCGCCGAGTGCGTCCGCGATCTCCTCGACGGCCTCGCGTGGGAACACCAAGCGTTCGTCGAGCGTGTCGAGGAAGCCCGCCGCCAGCTCGGCGGTTCGCATCAGGAGCGCGCGCTCGTCTGTCACGCGGGCGAGTCTACGTGCGTCCGTAGGAGGCAGTCAGGCAGCGGTGGCGTCAGCCCGCGAGCAGTTGCTCGAAGCGCGTCGGGTCGTCGAACGGGCCCACGAGCGCGAGGTAGAGCCGCTTGTCCTCGAACAGGTCCTTGGCGACGCGCTGGACGTCCTCGACCGTCACCTCGTCCAGGTGTCGCAGGAGGTCGTCGGGATCCTCGATCTCGCCTTCCAGGACCTCGCGGCGCAGCCCGTACTGGATCGTCCCCTGCGGGCTCTCCAGCCGCAGTACGAAGCGTCCCTTCGCGTAGCCGCGCGCCTTCTCGAGCTCCTCGGACGGAACCGGCTCCGCCGCGATCTTCCGCATCTCGCCGAGGACCGTGCTGATCGCCTCGTCGACGCGTCCCACGTCCACTCCTGCGCTGGAGTAGACCGTGCCGGTGTCGGTGTACGCCGTCGAGCCCGCATTCACGTAGTAGCCGAGCCCGCGCTTCTCCCGCACCTCCGTGAAGAGGCGTGACGACATCCCTCCTCCCAGCACAACGGCGAGGAGCTGCAGCGCGTAGCGGTTCGGATGCCCGATCGGGTAGCCGCGCACGCCGAGGATGAGATGCGCCTGCTCCGAGTCCTTCGTATGCAGAAGGACGGGAGACCCGTCCGGGGGGAGGTCGACCTCCTGGACCTCGCCGGTGGGCCGCGGCTCGATGCCGCCGAGCAGCTCCTCGAGACGCTCGTGGAGGTTCTCGCCGATGCGACCTCCGATGCCGACGACCATGCGCTCCGGCCGGTACCAGGTATCGAGGTACGACATGAACGTCTCGCGGCCGGCGCTCTCGATCGTCTCGCGGGTTCCGAGGATGTCCCAGCCGAGCGGCTGATCCGCGTACAGGAGGCGGTCGTACACGTTCCCGACGTACCGCTGGGGCGTGTCCAGGTAGACGTTCATCTCCTCGAGGATCACGCCCTTCTCCTTCTCGATCTCCGCCTCGTCGAACCGCGACGCGAGGAGCATGTCCGTGAGGACGTCCAGCGCGACGTCGCGCGTCTCCGACCCGCAGCGGACGTAGTACCCCGTGAGCTCCTTCCCCGTGAAGGCGTTGAACTCGCCCCCGATGGCGTCGATCTCGGTCGAGATCGTCCGCGCCGTCGGTCGCCGTTCGGTTCCCTTGAAGAACATGTGCTCGGCGAAGTGCGCGATGCCCTTGGACTCGGGCGTCTCGTACCTCGAGCCGGCCGCGAGCATGACGAAGCACGACACCGATCCCACCTGCGGGAAGGGCGCCGTCACGACGCGCACGCCGTTGCCGAGCATCGTCTTCTCGAAGATCGCCACCGCGCGATGGTATAGACACCCTGAGCCGTGCCCGGACAGTTGACGCGAAAGGCGATCGCCGCGCAGCCCGAGTGGCTCCGCCAGGTCCCCGAGCGGGTCGGCGACCTGCGCCTGCCCGACGGCGCGCGGACGTTCTTCACCGGCTGTGGCACGTCGTTCCACGCGGCGCTCGCGTGCGGGCGCGCGGTGCACGCCCTCGATGTCGTCGTCGGCGAGGCGCCCGACGCCGACGTGCTCGTCGCGATCTCGCACGAGGGAGGGACGAGGCTCACCCTCGAGGCCGTTCGCGCGTTCGCCGGCGAGACGTGGCTCGTCGCGGGCAAAGCGGACGGCGCGATCGCGAAGGAGGTCGATCACGTCGTCGTTGCGACACCTGCCGTCGAGGAGAGCTACTGCCACACGGTGAGCTACACCTGCGCCATCGCCGCCGGGCGCGCGCTCCAGGGCGAGGACGTGTCCGGTCTCGCCGCGGACGTCTTCCGGGAGCTCGATGCGGAGCCGCTGGGGGTGTCGGACCACGATCGCTTCGTCGTCGCGGGCGCCGGACGCGACACCGCGACTGCGCTCGAGGCCGTCCTCAAGCTCCGCGAGGGGGTGCACGTCGCCGCGGAGGCACACCACACGGAGCAGCTCCTCCACGGCCACCTCGCGGCGATCGACCCGACGGTGCGTTGCTTCGTCCTCGAGGGAGAGGGCCGGGCGGCCGAGCGGGCCGTCGACGCAATGCGCGCGCTCGGCGAGCTCGGGTGCGACGCCCTCCTCGTGCCGACGACGCATCCGGTCGTCGACATCGTCCGCTTCCAGCGGCTCGCGTGCGACCTCGCCGAGGCCCGTGGCGTCGATCCGGACATGATCCGCTGGGACGAGGAACCCTGGAACCGCGCGCGAAAGGCGCAGGCCTTCACTTCCGGTCAGTGAGGCGATAGACGAAGCGCAGGGCCTGCCAGCGCTCGTCGATCGAGCACGACTTGTTGTCGACGAGCCCGTGCGCGAGCCCGATCTCCTGCACGGCGTCGAACGTGAGGTCGCCCTCGATCTTCGCCGCCTTCTTCGGCCACGCGATCCAGAGCCCGTCGGCCGGGTCGAGCGTCGCCTTCAGCGCGTCGAACCGTCGCTCGAGCTCGTCCCTCGAGGTCGTGAAGAAGACCACGACGCCGGTGCCCTGCTTCGCTCCGAGCTTCTGGGAGAGGGGCGTGCCGGAGTAGTCCTTATCCGCGGGCATGCCACTCCGCGAGGAGCGCGGCCTCGCGCTCGGGGGCGAGGCCGGCCGTGTCGGTCGGCTCGGCCTGCTCCAGCGCTCCGCACACGGCGTCCTCGAGCGGTCTGAGCTCGAGGCCCGCGGCACGAGCGCGGGTCACATCGACCTGGTCCGCGTAGGCGAGCTTCGGGTCTCTGATCCAGAGCGGGAGCTCCATCCACTCATCGATCTCCCGCTCCGCGAGAAACTCGGGTGACACCCACGTCACCGTGGCGTCCGAGCCCGCGACGGAGCGACAGGCGTCGAGCAGTTCCCGCCATGTGAAGCCCGGATGGGTCGCGTTGAGCACGCCCGTCACCTCTGCCTCGCAGACCGCGACGATCCACGCCCCGAGGTCGCGCACGTCGACCGACTGCATGCGCTTCTCCGGCGGCGCGGGAGCGAGGACCTCACCTCCGCGTGCGACGCGGTGCGGCCAGTAGGTGAAGCGTCCGGTCGGATCGTGCGGACCGGTGATCAATCCCGGGCGAACGACGATCGAGCGGTCGCCGAATGCTTCCGTCACAGCTCGCTCGCCGGGTGCCTTGAGCGCGCCGTAGCTCTCGTCTGTCACCTGGTCCTCGGGCAGGTCGCCCAGCTCGGCGAGGTCGCTCGACTCGTCCACCGGCATACTGAAGTCGGCGTATACGGAGATGCTCGAGACGAAGTAGTAGGACCCGGAGCTCGACACCGCCTCGAGCGAGGCGGAGACGACGTGCGGCACATACCCGCACGTGTCGATCACCGCATCCCAGCTGCGACCTCTGAGCGGCACGAGGTCTCCGACCCTGTTGCCGATCAGCCGCTCCACCTCGGGGTAGAGCTCCGGGTTGGTGCGATTGCGATTGAAGAACGTCAGCTCGTGCCCGCGCTCGAGCGCGGCGTCGGCGACGGCGCGGCCGATGAACTTCGGCCCTCCTAGAAGCAGGAGCTTCACACGAGCTCGGCGAGCCCTGCGAGGAGCCGGTCGACCTCGTCTTCCGTGTTGTAGTGGACGACGCCGGCGCGCACGGCACCGTCGAGGCCGAGGTGCCTCATCGTCTCGACGGCGTAGTAGTCGCCGTGCCAGACGGCCACCTCGCGCTCGGCGAGGGAAGTCGCGACCTCCTCGGGACTGCGGCCGACGAGGTTGAAGCAGAAGGTCGGCACGCGGCCCTCCATGTCGCGGATCCCGTAGAGCTCCACGCCGTCGGGGAGGCCAGCGAGGAAACGCTCTCCGAGAGCGCGCTCGTGCGAGAGGATCGCGTCCCAGCCGACCGAGCCCAGGTAGTCCACGGCCGCGACGAACCC
>JBKOYF010000042.1:0-20250 GCA_046725305.1 Actinomycetota bacterium | reverse complement strand
CCTCGTTCTCGGGCTCGCGATCGTCGCGGGCGCCTGGAGGGCCGAAGACGGCGTCATGCGCTTCCATCGGCGCCTGCCGAACGACACGACGATGCTGCTCATGCTCGTCGTCTTCATGATCGCCATCATCTCGACGTCGATCTCGCTCGGCGACAAGGCGAGCGACAACGCGATGACGATCTCGGTGATCGGCGCGCTGCTCATTCTCGTCGTCTACGGGGCGTGGATCACGAGCTACCTCCGCGCAGGATCCGAGCAGGAGCCGGCGATCGAGGAGCAGCACGCGCCGCCGCTCGGCTTCGGTGTGGGTATCGCCGTCCTCGCCCTCGCCGGCGTTGCCGCCGCCTTCGTCTCGGACTGGTTCGTCGCCGTTATCGACCCGGCGGTCACGAAGCTCGGGATCTCGAAGGCGTTCACCGGCCTCGTCATCGTCGCGATCGCCGGCAACGCCGTCGAGAACGTCGTCGGGATTCAGCTCGCCTGGAAGCGGAGGTACGACCTCGCCGTGTCGGTCGTGAAGAACTCCGTCGCCCAGATCGCCGCCTTCCTCTACCCGGCCCTCGTCCTCATCTCGCTCCTCTTCACGCAGCGTCTGACCTTCGACGTTCCGACCTCGGGCCTCGTGCTCGTCGTCGGCCTCGTGTTCGCGGCGCTCGCCATCTGGCAGATCACCGGGGACGGCGAGGCCGCAGCGTACGAGGGGCTGGCGCTCGTCGCGACCTACGCCGTGCTCGCGACCGTCGTCTGGTTCGAGTGAGGGTCAGGCGGGCGCGGGCAGCGCTGCCTCGCCATGCCCGACGGCGACGACGTCCTGCCTCCGCAGGAGCACCGCGAGGAGCACCGCCGCAACCGCGATCAGCACTGCGCTGCCGACGTACGCGACGTGGAACCCGTCGACGAGCGCCTGCGCCTGGTCGGCAGGGCCCGGCGCGCGGCCGAGCCCGCTCAAGGTGTCGTCCGTCTGGCTGACGGCGAGGGTCGAGAGCACCGCGAGGCCGAGTGCACCGCCGATCTGCTGCGAGGTGTTGTAGAGGCCCGACGCGAGGCCCGCGTCGTCGGTCGGAATGCCGCTCGTCGCGATGAGCGTGATCGGCACGAACGTGAGGCCCATCCCGATCGAGGCGAGGATCACTCCCGGCAGGAAGTCCGAGACGTAGCTCCCGCCGGGCTCGAGGCGCACGAAGAGGAGCAGGCCGGCGACGGCAAGCGCCATCCCGATCAGCGGCACCTCGCGCGCACCGAGCTTGGGGACGAACTGCTGCGAGAGGCCGGCTCCGATGATGATCCCGGCCGTGAACGGCAGGAACGCGAGACCGGCCTGGAGCGGCGAGTACCCGAGCACGCGTTGGAGGTAGAGCGTGTTGAAGAAAAACATCGCGAAGAGGCCGGCCGCGACGAGGAGCATCACGACGTTCGCGGCCCGGATGGTTCGCACGCGGAAAACGGAGAGCCGGACGAGCGGTTCCGCCGAGCGGCTCTCGATCACGAGGAACGCGCCGAGGAGGACGATCGCGAGAGTGAAGAAGCCGCCCGTGTGGAGCGACGTCCAGCCCTTCTCCTGGGCCTTGACGATCCCGTAGACGAGCGCGATCAGCCCGCTCGTGACCGTCACTGCTCCCGCCAGGTCGAAGCTCTTGTGCGCGTGCTCGTCCCGCGACTCGGGCACGTAGCGGAGGGCCGCCGCGAACACGGCGATCCCGACCGGCACGTTCACGAAGAAGATCCATGGCCATGACAGCGCCTCGACGAGGACGCCGCCGAGGACGAGGCCGACCGCGCCGCCGCCGACCGCGATCGCAGCCCACACGCTCATCGCCTTCGCCCGCTCGGCGCCCTCCGTGAAGGTCGCGGTGATGATCGAGAGCGCCGCCGGTGCGATGAGCGCTGCGCCGAGCCCCTGCAGGCCGCGGAAGACGATGAGCACCTCGGAGCTCGGAGCGAGCCCGTTCAGGAGGGACGCGACGGTGAACACGACGAGCCCGACGAGGAACACCTTCTTGCGCCCCGCGAGGTCTCCGGCACGCCCGCCCAGCAGGAGGAAGCCGCCGAACATGAGGGTGTACGCGTTCACGATCCACTGGAGATCGGAGTCGGACATCTCGAGGTCGCGCTGGATGGACGGCAGCGCGACGTTCACGATCGTCGCGTCGAGGATCACCATGAACTGCGCCATGCACACGAGCACGAGGACGAGCCACGGGTTGACCCCGTGCCCACGGCCGGCGGGACGACTGACGGCGACGTCGGTCATGGCGGTTGGGGCACCCTAGCTGCGGCGTTTCGGCAGCTGCGCCGTGATCGCTACCTCGGCGCCGCGCACGGCGAGCAGGACCCCCACGACCAGCATCCAGCCGCACAGCCCGATGAAGCCGATGTACCCGATGTGGTCGAGGAAACCGCCCAGGACGTGGCTCGGGATCGCGGAGACGACGCCGAGGGCGAGGGCTGCCCAGCCGAGCCACCTCGGGAGCACGCCCGTACGGAGCGCCGCGAACCCGGCTCCGAGGAAGAACGCGCTCGCTCCGACGGTCACCGGGAAAAACAGCTCCTGCGACAGGACGTGGATGCTGCGAAGCGTCGAGTCGTCCACCTGGCCGGCGATGTCTCCGAGCATCAGGCTCAGCCCCGCGAAGATCGCGAGGCCGGCGACGAGCACGACCGCGCCCGAGAGCAGGAGGACCACCGGCCCGCTCGCGGCGGCTCCTCGCCTGAGCACGGTCACGAGCGTGGCGGCGAAGACGAGCACGAGGAGCGCCCCGAGGCTGAGGAGGGCCGCCGCGGCGATCTGACCGGTGTCGTGCTCCGCGTAGTAGCTGACGACGTCGCTCGCCGGTGCATCCGACCGCGGCGGCGTGCCGGCGGCAGCCTGCGACCCCACGATCAGAACGGCAGCCGCAACGCCGCTCAGGGGCGCCAGTCGGTTGGCGTCCACGGAGGACCTCCTCGTCGAGGGTTGAGGGTGGGCGGAAGTATCTGCGATCGGCTCGCTGAGGGCGAGAGGGTCTGGCTACCCTGGGGAGCTTGGACTGGTCGCTCTTCCATTCGGTCAATGCGGGAGTCGCCGCCCGCGACTGGCTCGAGGACCCGACGACCGCCCTCGCTGCGCTCGCGGTTCCCGTGTACGCGCTGGCCACCCTCGCCCTCTGGCTTGTCGCGCGGCCCTATCGGAGCATTCGATGGAAGACGGCATGCGCGTCGGCGCTCGTTGCCGCGGGTATCGCGCTCGTCGCCAACCAGGCCATCACACAGGTGTGGGCGCGTCCTCGTCCGTTCGTGTCACACGCCTCCTCGACGCACCTGCTCGCGGCGCCGTCGCCGGATCCCTCGTTCCCGAGCGATCACGCGGCTGCGGCTTTCGCGATCGCGTTCGCGATTCTCGCGTTCTCGCGGCCGGCGGGCCTTGGCTTTCTTGCCGCGGCGACGCTCATCGGGCTGTCCCGCATCGCGCTCGGGCTCCACTACCCGAGCGACGTCCTTGCCGGGACGGTGGTCGGCTTCGTGGCCGCAACGGTGGTCGTCCTCCTCGGGAGATCCTGGATCGAGCGCGTGGTCGCGCTCGTCAGCCGTGTCTCCGATCCACTCCTGAAGCCCGTTTGGGATTGGCTCGCGTCCCTCTCCCCGGTGCGTCGATGACGACTGCCGCGCCGGTCGAACAGCAGCTCGAGCAGTACCGGGTCGAGCTGACCGCCTACTGCTACCGCATGCTCGGCTCCCTCGACGCTGAGGACGCCGTCCAGGAGACGTTCATCCGGGCGTGGCGTGGCTTCGACCGCTTCGAGGGCCGCTCCGCGCTCCGCTCCTGGCTCTACCGCATCGCGACGAACGTCTGCCTCGACATGCTCGAGGGCCGCAAGCGGCGGGCCCGCCCGATGGAGCTCGGGCCGGCGGCGGAGCCGATCGTCGAGAACCTCCGGACGTCCGACCAGCTCTGGATCGAGCCGATGCCTGACGGCCGCGTCCTGCCGGAGGGCGATCCGGCCGACGTCGTGGCGGCTCGTGAGTCCGTCCGGCTCGCTTTCGTCGCCGCGCTCCAGGAGCTCCCGCCTCGGCAGCGCGCGGTGCTCATCCTCTGCGAGGTGCTCCGCTGGAAGGCGGCGGAGGTCGCGGAGCTCCTGGAGACGAGCGTCGCCTCCGTGAACAGCGCGCTCCAGCGCGCCCGTGCGACCCTCCAGGCGAGCGGCGTGACACCGGCGCGGGCGGCCTCCGTAGAGGCCGCGGATCCGGAGCTCCTCAGGCGCTACGTCGAGGCATTCGAGCGCTACGACATGGAGGCGCTGACGTCGCTGATCGTCGAGGACGCGACCCAGTCGATGCCGCCCTTCGACCTCTGGCTCGCCGGACGGGACGACATCCTCGCGTGGTGGGTCGGGCCCGGAAACGGCTGCCGCGGCTCGCGGATGCTCCCGGTGGAGTCTGCGAACGGCGCGCCGGCCTTCGGCCAGTACAAGCCGAGTGAGAGCGGCGTGGGCTACGAGCCGTGGGCGCTGCAGGTGCTCGAGATCGAGGACGGACGCATCGTCGAGCTCACGTTCTTCCTCGACGTGGAGAAGCTGTTCCCGCGGTTCGGGCTCCCGCTCGAGTTCCCGGGGTAGCCGGCGGCTCGGAGCCGTCGTCCGCCGGGAGGACGTGGCTCAGGCCCATGAAGGCGACGAGCTCGAGGAGGTCGGCCGACGCCCCGCGGAGCCGCACCCGGCATCCCTGCCTGCGCGCGGCGAGCTGGAGCCGCGCCAGCGCGTCGACCGTGACTGCGTCCGGCTCGACGCCGTCGACGTCGCAGAGAGCGCTCGCGTCGCCGCTGCCCTCGAGCAGCGCGCATACCCGCGCGCAGAGACCCGGGAGGTCGGAGCGAGCGATCGGGCCGCGTATCGCGAAGCCGAGCGTGTGCGGCCCTGGTGTCGAGGGCATCGTGTGAACAGACGGTTCACAAGCCGAAAACTCATCGCGTTGAGGCGGAGGAGTCGGCCCGCAACGACTCCAGCCCGCGCACGATCACGTCGAGGCCGAACTCGAACCGCTCGTCCGGGCTCCCCTCGAAGAGCACGTCGATTAGGGCCAGCGTGTGGGGGAACTGCGCCCGCGGCAGCGTCTCCCAGTATCCGCGGAGCATCGTCAGGACCTGCTCGGGAGGCAGGTCCTCGCCGGTCGGCGACGCGAGGCCGAGGCTCTCCTCGTAGGCGTACGCACCCACGTAGAGCCCGGCCAGGTCGCCCACGAGCGCGACGACGTGATCAGGGAGCCCGGCACCTCTCAGGAGGGCATGCATCCACTCGACCACGCGCAACGCGTTCGTGCCCACCGGGATCGCTCCGAGCGTCACGCGGGCGATGTCGCGATGACTGGTCAGCACGCGGCGCATCTCCCGCGCCGCGAGCTTCAGCTGCTCCTGCCAGTTCGCAGGGTCAGGCGGCGGCAGCTCGATCTCGCCGATGACGCGGTCGAGGACGAACTGCAGGAGCTCGTGCTTGTTGCGGACATGCCAGTAGAGCGCGGACGGCGTGGCGCCGAGCTCCTCTGCCACCCGGCGCATGCTCGCCCCCTCGAGCCCGTCCCGGTCGACGATTCGCAGGGCTGCGTCGACGATCGCGTCGCGGTCGAGCGGCGCCCGGCGCGCGGCCCGGGCCTTACGGGTGCGAACCCAGGGCGGTTGCGGCACGGGCTCGATCGAGGCATCGGTGCTCATGTCTTGACGAGAAACACTGTACTATGCTAGAACACTGTTCGTCAATGAACGATGTTCTAGGAATGGAGGCTAGCACGGTGACACTCGCTGCACTCACCTGGCCCGCCGCTGTCGTTTACGTCGCCCTGATCGCCGGCGTTGCCCTCGTTCTCGCCGTCTCGAGCTGGTCGATCTTCCGAACCGGTCAGACCGCGATCGAGAAGGAGAGCCGTCGGGACGACGACCTCGAGAGCCTGCGCGCCGAGGTCCGCGAGCTTCGCGAGCTCGTCCCCGGCGCAACCGCCCCCGGGGGTGGCGCTCGTGGGTAGGCTCTCCGGCGAGATCGCCGCGCCCGGATCGGTCGCCGGAACAAAACACGGGCGCGATGAGTTCTAGGGCCAATACCGGTCTCACCGTGAAAGCGACACAACTGAGGGGGCACGTCCCATGACCGACCACTCCATCGGAACCGACACCGAACGTCTTGCCGCACACGAGCGCCTCTCCACCGGAGGTCTCGCGAGCTGGATGCGCGCGTGCGCGTCGCACCCCTGGCGCGTCGTCCTCGCATGGCTCGGGATCATCGCGGCGCTCATCGTGCTCGTCGCCACCGTCGGGGGCAGCCTGAAGGACGAGTTCGAGATCCCGGGCTCTGACACGCAGAGGGCGACCGACCTCATCGAGTCGGAGTTCGCGTCCGAGCAGGGCGCGGTCCTGAACCTCGTGTTCGCCGCACCCGAGGGCGAGCGGCTCGACACGCCCGAGCGGAAGGCCGCGATCGAGGGCGCGATCGCGAAGCTCAAGTCGCCAGAGTTCGCCCCGACCGACGACAAGGCCGGCATCGAGAGCGTCGGCGATCCCCTCAGCAAGCAGACGTTCTCCGACGACGGACGCATCGCCTACGCCGAGGCGCAGTTCTCGGAAACCATCGAGACCGAGGATCGCGACCAGGTCGTGGCCGTGGAGGACGCGGTTCGTCAGGCGGTCGAGCCGGCGGGTGTCACCGCCGAGTTCAACGGGGACGCCGAGTTCCCGCCGATCGAGCAGGGCACGCAGGAGCTCCTCGGCTTGCTCATGGCACTCATCGTGCTGCTCATCGTCTTCCGAACGCTCGTCGCGACGGCGATTCCGCTTGCGCTAGCGATCGTCGCGCTCATGACTGCGTTCCTGCTGCTGTTCATCCTCGCCGGCCTCACCGACATCAACACGATCACGCCGTTGCTCGTGTCGATGATCGGCCTTGGTGTCGGCATCGACTACTCCCTGTTCATCGTCACGCGCTTCCGGCAGTACCTCCACGAAGGGCTTTCGCCACGAGATGCCGCGGCCGAGGCGGGGGCGTCCGCCGGTCGAGCGGTCCTGTTCGCCGGCCTCACCGTCGCGATCTCAGTGTCCGGGCTCGCGTTCTTCGGCCTCGACTTCGTCACGAAGCTCGGGATCGGCTCGGCGCTCGGCGTCCTGACCACCGTGCTCATCGCGAACTCGCTGCTCATCGCGGTGCTCGCCAAGCTCGGACACAAGATCGATCGGCTCAAGGTGCCCTTCCTGCGTCCGATCGACGACTCCGAGGACGCGCGCGAGAAGACGCTGATCGCCCGCTGGGGCCGCTTCGTCACGGCTCACGCGCGGGCCGTGTTCGCCGTCGTGCTGCTCGTCCTGTTGGTGGCGGCCGGAACGTCGGCACTCGTGCGTCTCGGTGCCTCCGATCAGGGGACACAGCCCACGAACCAGACCGCTCGCCGGGCCTACGACCTCCTGGCCGAGGGCTTCGGGCCGGGGTTCAACGGCCCAATCCCGATCGTCGTCGACGTAAACGGTGACCAAGGGGCAGCACAGCGCGTCTACGAGGGCGTCCAGGGTCTGGACGACGTCGCGTCGGTCGGTGAGCCTCAGTTCAACGACGCGAAGACCGTCGCAATCGTCTTCGTGACGCCGGACTCGGCGCCCCAGGACGAGGCCACGGAGACGCTCGTCCATCGACTCCGCGACGACGTCGCACCAGCGGCGACGGACGGCGGAGACGCGGTCGTCTACGTCTCGGGCCTGAACGCCGCCTTCATCGACATCGCCGATCGCATCATGCAGCGGCTCCCGCTCTTCCTGCTCTACATCATCGGCGTCACGTTCATCGTGCTCGCGATGGCCTTCAGGTCGATCGTCGTCTCGCTGACCGCAGCGATCGCGACGATCCTGTCGGCCTTCGTCGGTTTCGGTGTCCTGACGTTCGTCATCCAGGAGGGGCACCTGATGAACCTGGTTGGCCTCGACAGGACCGGCCCGATCGAGACGTTCGTCCCACCGATCGCGTTCGCGATCCTCTTCGGGCTCTCGATGGACTACATGGTGTTCCTCACGAGCCGCATTCGCGAGGAGCACGTCCACGGCCTGAGGACGAAGGAGGCCGTCGAGCACGGCATCGCGGCGATCGGTCGCGTCGTCGTCGCCGCGGCGATCATCATGGGCACCGTCTTCTCGTCGTTCATCATCACCTCCGACCGCATCTCGAAGGAGTTCGGCCTGCTGCTGGCGGTCGCGATCCTGACGGACGCTCTGGTCGTGAAGATGACGCTGATTCCGGCGTTCTTCACGCTTCTCGGCGAGAAGACGTGGTACATCCCGCGCTGGCTCGACCGGCTCCTGCCGGACATCACCATCGAGCCGCCGCACGACGGCGAGGAGCGGCCCTCGGCTCGGGTCCCGAAGCCGGAGCCCAGCGAGGCATGACCTTCCACCGATGACTTGCACCTTCGTCGGCGGTCTGACCGTCTAGACCGCCGACGAAGAGAGAGGGGACCGGGACATGACCATCGAGGGACGCACCCGCTGGCTCGCACTCATCCTGCTGTGCCTCGGCGACCTCATGATCGTGCTCGACGTCACGATCGTCGGAGTCGCCCTTCCGTCGATCAAGGAAGATCTCGGGTTCTCCGACTCGTCGCTCGCTTGGGTCGTGAACGCGTACCTCCTGACGTTCGGCGGCTTCCTCCTGCTCGGAGGCCGGCTCGGAGACCTCTTCGGCCATCGTCGGCTCTTCCTCATGGGTATCGCCCTCTTCACGGGCGCGTCGCTCGTCTGCGGGCTGTCCACGTCGCAGGGGATGCTCGTCGCCGCGCGGGCGGTGCAGGGCGTCGGCGGTGCGATCGTCTCGGCGGTCGCGCTCTCGCTCATCGTGACCCTGTTCACCGAGCCCGGCGAGCGGGCGAAGGCGATGGGCGTGTTCGGCTTCGTCGCATCGGGAGGTGGGTCGATCGGCGTCCTGCTCGGTGGAATCCTCACCGACACCCTCAACTGGCACTGGATCTTCCTCGTCAACCTTCCCATCGGAATCGCGGTGTTCGTCTTCTGCCTGCGGTTGCTCCCCGGCGGTCGCGGGCAGATGGCCGGCGGGCGTCTCGACGTCGCAGGCGCCGTCACCGTGACCGTCTCGCTCATGATCGCGGTGTACGCGATCGTCAACGGGAACGAGGTCGGCTGGGGAACCGGCCGCACGATCGGGCTGCTCGCGTTGGCCGGAGCGCTCCTCGCGGTCTTCCTCCTCATCGAGTCGCGGGTCGAGTCGCCGCTCATGCCGCTCAGGCTCTTCAAGCTGAGGAACCTCGCGGTCTCGAACGTCGTCGGCGTGCTCTGGGCCGCGGCGATGTTCGCGTGGTTCTTCCTGTCGGCGCTCTACCTCCAGCTCGTCCTCGGGTACAGCCCGCTCGAGGTGGGTCTCGCCTTCCTGCCGGGCAACCTGATCATGGGTGCGATGTCGCTCGGCCTCTCGGCGAAGCTCGTCATGCGCTTCGGCATCCGCACGCCGCTCGGCGTCGGCCTCGGACTGGCCGCGCTCGGCCTTCTCCTCTTCGCACGTGCCCCGGTCGACGGCACGTTCGTCGTCGACGTGCTGCCGAGCATGATCCTGCTCGGTCTCGGTGCCGGCATGGCGTTCAACCCGGTGCTACTGGCTGCGATGGGCGACGTTCGGCAGGAGGAAGCGGGTCTCGCTTCCGGCGTCGTCAACACGGCGTTCATGATGGGCGGCGCGCTCGGACTCGCCGTGCTTGCGAGCCTCGCCGCGTCGCGCACGGATACGCTCGCCGCCTCCGGCAGCGGCGAGCTCGAAGCCCTCACGGGTGGCTACCACGCCGCATTCCTCGTCGGCGCGCTCTTCGCCGCGGGCGCTGCGGTCATCGGAGCGGCGCTCCTGCGCCCCAAGCCGATGCAGGAGATGGAGGCCCACGGCGTGGAGCCTGCGACCGAGGCTGCGTAGCCGGTGGCCGAGCCGCCTCGCTCGGAGCTGAGCGGCGGAAGCGATCTCGAGGAGCTGCGCGCATCGCTCGCCGGCTCGGTCCTCGAGCCGTCGGATCCGGGGTACGACGCAGCTCGGCACTGCTTCAACGCGGCGGTCGACCGACGTCCTGCGGTGATCGTGCGCTGCGAAGGCGCGTCCGATATCGCCACCGCCTTCGGCTTCGCGCGAGCGCACTCGTTGGAGGTCGCGGTTCGCGGCGGGGGCCACAACCCTGCCGGCCACTGCGCTCTCGACGACGGGCTCGTCATCGACCTCTCCGCAATGCGCGGTGTGAAGGTCGATCCGGAAGCCGGGACGGCCCGTGCAAGCGGCGGCGCGACCTGGCTCGATTTCGACGCTGCCACACAAGCCTTCGGCCTCGTCACTCCGGGAGGTGTCGTCGGATCGACCGGCGTCTGCGGTCTCACCCTCGGCGGCGGCATCGGTCACCTGACGGCTCAGCATGGATTGACCTGCGACAACCTCGTGGGTGCCGAGCTCGTCGCTCCGGATGGCTCGGTCGTCCATGCGAGTGAGGACGAGAACTCGGAACTGCTGTGGGCACTCCGCGGCGGAGGCGGCAACTTCGGCGTCGCGACCTGGCTGGAGTTCCGGCTGTATCCACTCGATCGCGTCGTCGGGGGCCTGCTGGAGTATCGGGGCGACGTCATCACGGATGTCCTTCGGCGCTTCCGGGACGTCGCCGCTGGCTCGCCACGCGAGCTCAGCTGCCAGGCGGTGCTGTCGGTTGACGAGTCGCTGACCTCTGCGCTCGTCGTCGCGCCGTGCTTCACGGGCACCGACCCCGAGCCGCTGCGTGCTCTTCGATCTGCGCCGGGGCTCGTGTCCGACGATGTGCAAGAGCAGGCATTCCTGGACCAGCAGCTCGTGTTCGATTCCGCATACGGCGAGAACCGGCACTACTGGAAGGGCCACTTCGTGACCGAGCTCTCGGACGAGCTGATCGACGGCCTTGTGCAGCGTGTCCGCGACTTCGGGCGGCCGCCCGTCCATGTCCTCATCGAGTCGTTGCACGGGACGCCGAAGGAGGTCGACGGCGGCTTCTCCGCCCTGGCCTATCGCCGCGCGGCGTTCAACGTCAGCGCGATGGCGGTCTGGGCCGACCCGCTCGATGATGAGGAGCACGTCGAGTGGGCCCGAGCGACCGCGGCCGCGATCGAGCCATGGTCACTGGGCGGCGGCTATGCCAACTACATGCAGGCCGACGAGCCGCTCGAGCGAGTGCGTGCCGCCTACGTGAGCGACGCCTTCGAGCGTCTCCAGGCGGTGAAGCGTCGATACGACCCGACGAACGTCCTCCGCCGCAACCAGAACATTCCACCGGACTAGAAACCCCGCCCGATGCCGCCGACTGTCTAGGGCTGGTACTGCTGGTCGATCGCGCAGACGGTGTCCACGTCGACACGGATCCAGACGCCCGTGTCGAGGGGCTCGAAGAGCTCGACCGGTGCCTCGCCGCTCACGAGCTCGGCGAGCTGCGCGACGGTGATCGGCGTCGATCCGAAGTTCGCCGGATCGCCTTGCCTCGTGAGGACGGTGACCTTCGCGGTCGGTGACACGAGGTAGGTCAGAAGCCGGTGACCCTCCTCGATGCGGTAGTTGTCGTTCGACACGGGCTCGCCCGGTTCGACGACGCCGTCCTCGGCCGCGGCGGTATTCGCCGTGATCCCGCTCGTGAACCAGGCGGGGTCGAACCGGAGCTCGTAGGTGTCGCCCTTCGGCGCGAGGGTGCTGATGTGGCCGAAGCTGCGATCGCCGCACGTGCTCGCCGAGGCCGATGCCTCGGGTTCGTCCGTGACGTAGAGGACTGCGAACGTGCCGGCTGCGAGGATCGCGGCGACGGCGACGGCCGAGGCGACGATGACGGCAAGCTTCATGGCGCGTCGCGATGATACGGGCAGTAGCACCCAGATAACGGCAGACGACGAACGGAGAGGTTGACATGGACTGGAAGCTGGAGTTGGTCGCCATCCCGGTCTCGGACGTCGATCGGGCGAAATCGTTCTACGTCGAGAAGGTCGGATTCCACGCGGATCACGACCACACTGTCAGCGACGAGATTCGGTTCGTCCAGCTGACGCCGTCCGGATCGGCGTGCTCGATCGCCCTCGGCCGTGGGGTTACGGACGCTCCGCCGGGCTCGGTCCGGGGGATGCAGCTGGTCGTCTCGGACATCGAGGAGGCCCACGCCACACTCGCGGGGCGTGGCGTCGAGGTCAGCGACATCGAGGACCTGCCCTGGGGCTCGTTCGTCTTCTTCGACGACCCGGACGGCAACCGGTGGGCCGTCCAGCAGGTCCAGCCCCGGGGAGCAGCGAAGTGACACCGCGCTCCGGAACCGGTCGGTCTCGCCGGCTGGTCGAGCCCTAGTCGGGCAGCAGGGGCATCGCGATCCCCGGATCGCGGTCGACCAGCACCGCCCGCATGATGGCTGCAGTCCCGTAGCGATCGCGTACCTCGTCGAGGGCTGCGTCGAGAGCGTGCGGGCGCCAGTCCTCGCTCAGCGTGAGCTGGATGCAGTCGGCATCCTGGAGGTTCGTCAGCGAGATCCCGACGAGGGTGATCCCGCGGGCCTCGATGAGGGGCACCGCGGCACCGAGCAGGGTGCGAGCGGCGTCGAGAATCGTCTGTGACTGATCAGTCAATCGCGGCATGGTCAGCGACCGAGTGACGCGCGTGAAGTCGTCGAACCGAAGGCGCAAGACGACTGTACGACACAGTCTCCGGCCGCTCCGGAGTCTGCGGGCGACCCTGTCGACGATGGCAATGACTGACGAGTCAATCTCCTCGAAGGACTTCGGCCGACGCCCGAGTGCCCGCTGCGACCCGATCGAGCGACGGCGGCGGCCGGTCTGGACACGCCGCGGGTCGCGGTTGTGCGCGAGCGCGTGGAGCTGCCGGCCCGACGCGCGACCGAGCAGCATCACGAGCAGCGCCTCGTCCAAGGCCGCGACCTGGCCGACCGTCCTGATGCCGCGGTCGTGGAGCTTCGACGCGGTCACTTGCCCAACGCCCCACAGCCGTTCGACCGGGAGCGGGTGGAGGAAGCCGAGCTCGTCGGCCGGAGGCACGACGAGGAGGCCGTTGGGCTTTGCCACGGCGCTCGCGACCTTCGCGAGGAACTTCGTGCGAGCGACTCCTACGGTGATGGGGAGGCCGAGCTCCTCCAGGACCCTCCTGCGGAGCCGAGCCGCGATCTCGACCGGCGAGCCTGCGAGTCGCTCGAGCCCGCGGACGTCGAGGAAGGCCTCGTCGATCGAGAGCCCTTCGACGAGCGGCGTCGTGTCCTCGAAGACTGCGAACACTGCCTTGCTCGCGTCGGAGTACGCCGACATCCGCGGTGGGACGACGACCGCGTGCGGACACAACCGCCGTGCCTGCCGGCCACCCATCGCCGTCCGGACGCCGTACGCCCTCGCCTCGTAGCTCGCCGCGAGCACGACCCCGCCGCCGACGATCACCGGGCGTCCTCGCAGGCGTGCGTCGTCGCGCTGCTCGACCGACGCGAAGAAAGCGTCGAGGTCGGCATGGAGGATGGAGCTCTGTCTCGACACGAACATATGTTCGCCCAGCAAGACGCCTTGAAGCAAGTGGGCGCTCTCGACCGCGCTGATCGCGCTGCCGTACTACATGGACACGAACCCCGTGATGGTCCGTGGTGCACCGCACACGATCGCCGAGGTGCTCGTCGACCGAGCCGTCTGACCGCGATTACCGAGGTGCGAGACGCCTGTGAGGCATCACTCGAACCCGGACGGCCGCGTGCGGCCCACGCCCTCACCTCGAGGCTGAACGGCCCCGGCGGCAGCAACGCCCGACAGCCGTCGCGGAGTCGGTCGCGCCGCTCGGGCTCGAGCCCGGCGACGTAGACGCCAACCGGCCCGACGCCGTAGGTGTACGGCTCCCACCACTCCTCGAAGCTCTCGTGCTCGATGGTGAAGGTGAGGCCGACGTCTTCTACGTCGCGGACGCCCGCGGCTTCGAGGAGCTTCGCCAGGTCGCCCTCGCCCGTTCCGGCCAGGCGCGCCTCGCCTGCGATGTCGGGCTCGAGCTCGCGCGCAGCCTCCCAGAAGAGGCTCAGCGGCCCCCGGCCGCCGGTTGCGTGGTCCCAGACGCACGCCGCGACGACGCCGTCGTCTCCCGTGACGCGAGCCATCTCCGCGAGCCCGGCCACGGGGTCCGTCATGAAGTGCACGACGAGCTGTGCGAGAGACGCGTCGAAGGAATCGTCTGCGAAGGGCAGTTCCTCGGCCGCAGCCTGCCGCACCTCGACGTCGGGGTGGCGCTCCCGAGCCGCGGCCACGAACGACTCGGACGGGTCGACTGCCGACACGGAGGCCGCCCCCACGCGGTCGATCAGCTCGGCGACGAGAGCGCCGGGGCCGCAGCCGACGTCGAGCACGCGTTGGCCGGCCTCGGCTCCCGCGAAGTCCGCGAAGAGCGGTGCCAGGTGCACGGAGTACCGGCCCATGAACCGGTCGTAGGAGTTCGCGGAGACTGCGAAGCTCACGCGCCCAATCTACTGGCTCGCCGGAATCGTGAGACTCCCGGCATGGGCGGGACATCGGACGTCGAGCGGCTCGACGCACTGGCCGCGGAGCGGTCCTTCTCGGGCGTCGTCCGAGTCGACCGAGGGGGTCGCGTCGAGCTCGCGAGTGCCTACGGCCATGCCGATCGTGCGCAGGGGCTCCCGAACGAGCTCGACACCCGGTGCGCGATCGCGAGCGGGACGAAGGGCCTGACCGCGCTCGCGGTGATGACGCTCGTCGAGGACGGCACGCTGGCGCTAGAGACGACCGCGCGGTCGCTCCTCGGGAGCGACCTCCCCGAGATCGCGGACGACGTGACAATCGAGCACCTGCTCTCCCATCGCTCGGGCATAGGCGACTACGTCGACGAGGAGTCCGGTGTGGACGTCAGGGACTACCTCCTGCCCCTCCCGGTCAGCGAGCTCACGACGACCGAGCAGTACCTCGCAGTGCTCGAGGGACACCCGGCGAAGTTCGCGCCCGGCGGGCGCTTCGCCTACTGCAACAGCGGCTACGTCGTGCTCGCGCTCGTGGCCGAGCGAGCGGCCGGCTTGCCGTTCCACGAGCTCGTCGTGGAGCGTGTCTGCGACCGAGCGGGCCTCACAGACACCGCGTTTCTCTGTTCGGACGAGCTGCCTGAGCGGACCGCGCACGGCTACCTCGATGCCGAAGGGCTGCGGACGAACGTCTTCCACCTGCCCGTGCGCGGATCCGGCGACGGGGGCATCTACTCGACCGCTGCGGACATCCGCGCGCTCTGGACGGCGTTCTTCGCCGGCGAGATCGTGGCGCCGGCGTCCGTCGCCGAGATGGTGCGCCCGCGCAGCGACGTGCCGGCGGAGAAGAAGCGGTACGGGCTCGGGTTCTGGCTCCACGAGTCCAGCGACGCGGCCATCCTCGAGGGCTACGACGCGGGCGTGTCTTTCCGCTCGATCCACGATCGGGGACGCGATCTGACCATCACGGTCATCTCAAACTGGACGGACGGCGCCTGGCCCGTCGCGCGCCAGCTCGCCGAGCTCTTCGACACCTGATCGGCCGCGGCCGGCCTCTGCAACAAGAGACGCGCGAGTGAGCGCCGACTCGCGAAAGGACAGTTCCCGCCGCCGGGCCTGCACGGTACGAGAGGGGAGACCACGTCCTCTTCCCGATTGGAGCTGCCCATGCACCGAGCCCGTCTCGTCCTCGTACTCCTCGCGGTTGTCGCCCTCCTCATCGCGCCTGCGGCGCGCAGCGTGTCCTCCGACATGGTCGTCAGTCAGGTCTACGGCGGCGGAGGCAACAGCGGCGCGAGCTTCGCCAACGATTTCGTCGAGCTGTTCAACCGCGGGTCGACATCGGTCGACCTCGGCAGCTGGTCGATCCAGTACGCATCCGCCTCCGGAACGACCTGGCAGGTCACGCCTCTCACGGGCTCCGTGCAGCCGGGTCGCCACTACCTCGTGCAGCTCGCCTCGGCCGCCGCCATCGGCGCCGCGCTTCCCACCCCTGATGCGACCGGCACGAGCAATCTGGCCAACACCGGGGGCAAGGTCGCGCTCGCCCGGAGCGCGACGGCCCTCTCGTGCGGAGCCTCGGCCGGGAGCTGCTCGGCGGATCCGAGCGTCGTCGACCTGATCGGCTACGGGTCCGCGACGGACTACGAGGGCTCGGGCGCCGCCCTCGCTCTCAACAACACGACAGCGGCTCTCCGCGCCGGTGAGGGCTGCACCGACACGGACGCGAACGACGGCGATTTCGCGGCCGCATCGCCTCCGACGCCACGCAATTCCACTGCCCCTGCGGCGCAGTGCGGTGGCTCGCCGCCTCCCAGTGGCGGCGTGTCGCAGAGCGCCGGCGTCGACATCGACATCCAGGCCGTCCTCTCGATCGCGCTCGAGCGGCCGAACATCAGCTTCGGGAACGCTTCTTCCGGGGACACGCCCGCCGCGGTCTCCGAGCACGTCACCGTGTCGAGCAACAACGCCGCGGGCTACGCGCTGACCGTGCATCGGAGTGCGTTCACGCCTGCGGACCTGCCGCTGGGCATCTCGGCGACGGCTCCCGCCGGTGGACAGCTCGGCCCGCAGCTCGGGGGCGGCGCGATGGCGTCGATCCCGATCGCTCCGGCAGCGGATCTCCTCGTTGGAACCACGGCGGCGAGAAGCGCGCAGTCCGGGGACGTCTGGGCGACCAACGTCGGTTTCGTCTCCCCCCTCCCGGTCGTCGCCCCGGGGAGGTACACCGCGACCGTCACGTTCACGGCCATCGGGCGATGAGGCCCGGCCTCATGCAAGGAGCCGTCGTCGTTCTTCTGCTCGCGCTCGCGTCCGCTGCGGCGGGCGCGAGCGCGACGCGCCCCGCGGTCGCCGTGACCGCGTCGCCGGCGCACGTGGAGCTTTCCGGGTCACAGCGGACGACGGTCCGCGTGACGAATGCTGGAACGGAACGCGTCGCGCTCGATGTCGGCCGCGCCGGCTTCGCGCTCGACATGCGCGGGAGGCCGAAGATCGTCGCGCGAGGTCGGTCCGGCCGCTCGGCCGCACAATGGCTCAGCATCCGCCCGCGGACGCTGAGCATGGCGCCCGGCGACTCTTTCGACGTGACGGTCGCGTCCAGGCTCCCACCGGGAGCGGAGCCCGGCGACCACGACGCCCTGCTGCTCATCACGTCGCGGCGACGGGTGAAGGGCGGCGTCGCCGTTCGCATGCGATTGGGCGTCGTCGTCGTCGTGCGTGCACCCGGCACGATCGTCCGCAGACTCGAGGCCCGTGGCCTCAGCGTCATGCAGCGCGGGCGTCGCCGCCTGCTCGAGCTCATGGTGGCCAACCGGGGGAACGTCACTGAGTCGTTCACGCGTGCGCACTCAGTTCTTACGCTGTACCGGGGCAGACGGCGGCTCACGCGAATCACGGCCGATCCGCGAGACCTCCGCCCAGGCACGAGCGGAGTTCTGCAGTTCCGCTACCACGGAGTCGTCCGGGGACGGGTATCCGTCGTCGCCGACGTGAGCTCCGAGTCCGGTCGCCACATCGTTCGGAGGTTCCGAGTGCGCCTGTAACAGACCTCGCGCAGGCGGCGCACGCGGAGCGCCCGCCCGCGTACCATCGGCCCCGTGCCCGATCTGCCTGCGGGAACGGTCACCTTCGTCTTCACCGACATCGAGGACTCGACCGAGCTCCTCAAGAACCTCGGTGACGGATACCGGGACGTGCTGACCGCGCACCGACGGATCGTCCGCGAGGCGTTCGTCGCGAGCGACGGCATCGAGATCGACACGCAGGGTGACGCGTTCTTCTTCGTCTTCCAGCGCGCTCGGGATGCGATCGCCGCGGCCGTGGAGGCACAGCGCGCTCACGCGTCGGCGGCGTGGCCCGGCGGCGTCGACGTGCGCGTGCGCATGGGGCTGCACACCGGTGAGCCCGCGATCCACGAGGAGGGGTACGTCGGGCTCGACGTCGTCCGCGCGGCACGAATCTGCACGGTCGGCCGGGGCGGGCAGATCCTCCTCTCCGAGACGACTCGCGCGCTCGTCGGCTCGGGGCTCCCTGACGGGGTCTCGGTCTTCCCGCTCGGGCAGCGCCACCTCCGTGGGATCGACGAGCCCGAGCGCGTGTTCGAGGTGGCGATCGACGATCTCGAGCGTGAGGAGGTGCCGGCTCGTGACGACGTGGCGGTCGCGGAGCAGGCGGAGGCGACGCCGCCCGCTCGGCCGCCGTCCGAGTCAGAGCTGGAAGTGGAGATCTCGAGGCGGTTCGAGGATCTCGGCGCGCGCATCGCAGCCGGGATCCAGGAGCGGGTGCTCCGCTCGCTCGACGAGAGGGTCGGCAAGACCGGCGACGCGTCGAATGTCGACGACATCGCGTCGCGGTTCGAGTCGCTGGGCGACGAGATCGATGCCCGCGTGCGGGCCGCGCTGGCTCGGAAGGGCATCCGAGACTGAGCCTGACGCAGTACTACACGGCAACCAGCCTCGACGGCTTCATCGCCGATCCTGACAACTCGCTCGAGTGGCTCTTCACGCGCGACCAGGACAGGGGCGGCCTTCTGAACTACGCAGAGTTCGTTTCACACGTCGGAGCCCTGGCGATGGGGTCGACGACGTACGAGTGGATCCTCGATCACGAGTTCGCAGGCAAGGACCCCACGGAGTGGAAGTGGCCGTACGACATTCCGTGCTGGGTGTTCACGCACAGGCAGTTGCAGGTCGTCCCCGGCGCGCAGATCCGGTTCGTGAGTGGGGACGTCGCGCCCGTCCACGAGGAGATGGTGGCCGGTGCGGGCGGGCGGAACCTCTGGATCGTCGGTGGAGGCGATCTCGTCGGCCAGTTCGCCGACGCCGGGCTGCTCGACGAGGTGATCGTGTACATCGCATCGGTGACGCTGGGCGCCGGCGCACCGCTCTTGGCGCGACGGATCGAGCTGCGGCTGGAAGAGACGGGCCGAAACGGTGAGTTCGTCGCGGCGCGGTACGCGGTCGTGCGCGAGCCTGCCTGACATCCGCGCAAAGCCTCGACGACCGGCGCGGGCTAGCGCTCCTCAGCGCCGCCGTGCGGCGAGGCGCGTCCAGTGGACATGTGTTTCCCATGGCCGCCGGTACGCAGCGCCAGGGAGCAGTGACCGCACCTCGTCGAGCAGAGGTAGCCGCGTATCGTCCGGGAGGTCGACGAGCCAACCCATCGAGGCGTAATACGCCACCAACCCGTCACGGTCGAGCGTTTGCGGATTCGGTAGCTGCAACGCGTGGAGCGGCTCGAAGAAGGATCCTGCGAGCGCCCACTCGTCCGACGCGTAGCGCGCACCCTTCCCGAGGTCGAGCGGGTCGTAAGTCACCTCGCTCGGTCTCGGGCCGTGGCTGAGCAACAGCTCCTCTGCTGCGGCAGTCGACGGTTGCCACGGCCCCGCCGGGAGGTTCCACATCAGGACGAGCGCACCGCGTGGACGGAGGACGCGGGCGATCTCGGCGTTCGCACCCTCGTCGTCGAACCAGTGGAATGCCTGTGCGGCGAAGACGGCGTCGAGGGACCCGTCGGCGAGCGGGATTTCGTGACCGGTTCCGGGAAGTGACTCGGCCTCTGGACAGAACTGCCCGAGCATGTGGCGCATCGCCTCGGCCGGCTCGACGGCGACCACGCGGCTGAATGCAGGGACGAGCAGGCGCGTGAGCTTTCCGGTGCCCGCGCCGAGGTCGAGCACGGTCGCGGTGGGCGGTAGTCCGGGGAGGTCGACGACTCCGGGCGGCCAGCCGGGGCGACCGCGCTCGTAATCCTCCGGCCAGCGATTGCCACTCCCGGCCGGCATGCTCCACGTGTCGGGCAACGGGGCGACTGTACAGCGCAAGGCGCCGTGAGCTCCGCCGCCGTCAAGCAAGGAGGCCGCGTTTCCGCGGCCTCCTTCGCGAACTCGTTTCTGCGTCGTGCCTAGCTGCAGCCCGTGTTCGTGCCGCAGTCGCGGCAGGTGTAGCACGACCCAGTCCGCACCATGCGACCGCCGCAGCGGGCGCACTCGACCGCGTCTTCCCACTGGTTGAAGAGCGCCGTCTGGCCGGGCGGGGCGGGCTCGAGCGCTGCCGCCGCGGCAGCCGCGGTCTCGCCCGCGTCCGTGTAGGCGGCTGCGAGCCGCGCCTTCACCTCGGGCGTGAGGATGCCCGCCTCCTCCTGCTGGTCGGCGGACAGGAACTTCTTCCCCATCCAGCGGAAGATGTAGTCGACGATGGACTTCGCGACTCGGATGTCCGAGTCGTTCGTCATCCCCGACGGCTCGAAGCGCATGTGGCTGAACTTCGAGACGTA
>JBKOYF010000073.1:0-12706 GCA_046725305.1 Actinomycetota bacterium | reverse complement strand
AGATGGCGTACCGCTGCATCGCGTCGATCGCAGCGCCGACCTTCTCGTGCGAGCCGATGGTGACGAGGTCCGGGACCTCGTGTCCCGCGCGGCGGAAGCGGAGGACCTCCTCGACGACGGGCTGAGGGGTCGTCCGCTCGAGAAAGCCGTACTGGATCATCCAGTTGTCGTCGTAGAACTTCGAGAGGTACGAGCGGCCGGAGTCCGGGAACAGCATGAGGACGCGCGCTTCTGGACCGAGCTTCCTCGCGACCTGAATGCCCGCCCACGCGGTCGATCCGGTCGAGCCGCCCACGAGGAGGCCTTCCTCGCGAGCGAGCCGCCGCGCCGTGATGAAGGAGTCGCGGTCGGAGACGCGCACCCACTCGTCGACGACCGACCCGTCGAGCGTGTCGGGCCAGCACTCCTTGCCGATCCCCTCGACGAGGTACGGGCCCTCCGGATGCTCGGCGTCCGCGGTGAAGACCGAGCCCTCGGGGTCGACGGCGACGATCAGCGCCCTCGAGCCGTGCTCCTTGAAGTACCGGCCGACGCCCGTGATCGTGCCGCCCGTCCCGACCGAGATGACAACGGCGTCGACGTCACCGCTGTCGGTCTGCTCCCACAGCTCCGGCCCCGTCGTCTCGTAGTGAGCCTCGGGGTTCGCCGGATTCGAGTACTGGTCCGGCTTGAAGCCGCCGGGGATCTCCTCCGCGAGGCGGTCGGAGACCGCGTAGTAGCTCTCGGGCGAGTGAGGGTCGACGGCCGTAGGCGTGATGACGACCTCGGCGCCATACGCGCGGAGCATCGAGATCTTCTCCTGGCTCATCTTGTCCGGCATCACGAAGATGCAGCGGTAGCCCCGCAGCGCGGCCGCCATCGCGAGCCCGACGCCCGTGTTCCCCGACGTCGGCTCGACGATCGTCCCCCCGGGCCGGAGGCGGCCGTCACGCTCCGCCGCCTCGACCATCGCCAGCCCGATGCGGTCCTTCACGGAGCCGCCGGGGTTCAGGTACTCGAGCTTCGCGAGGAGCTCGCCGGGCACGTCACGGCTCAGTCGCTCGAGGCGGACGATCGGCGTGTGCCCCACGAGCTCGAGCACGGTGGGGAAGTCGCGACGCGCCATCGGCCGGGAAGCCTACTCGGCACCGTTCGGGCCTCGGATCCGACCCCGCTAGGGTTCGCGGCCGTGACGGACGAGGCGCGCCTCGAGGACTATGGGTCGGGATTGGCGCCCGCGACCGACGGTTGGTTCGTGGTGAACGTCCGTGACGCAACCTGGCTGACGCACGACGTCTTCGGGGCGAGCTGCGTGTTCGAGTCGCCCGACGCGGAGTTCGCCGAGCTCGGGTTCAGGCTGAGCGTCCTCGAGCCCGGGCAGCCGAACGGCCTCTACCACGGGGAGGACACGCAGGAGGACTTCCTGGTCCTCCACGGGGAGTGCCTCCTCCTCGCCGAAGGGGAGGAACGGCGGCTGCGCGCCTGGGACTTCTTCCACTGCCCGTCGAACACGGAGCACATCGTCGTCGGAGCCGGCCAAAGTCCGTGCGTCGTTCTCATGACCGGCACCCGACGGCCTGGGCGACCCATCCACTACCCCGTCTCCGAGCTCGCGCGGCGACACGAGGCAGGCGTCGAGGTCGCGACGACGTCGCCGAGCGAGGCGTACGCCGGCTACCCGGACGAGCGCGTCGAGCGTCCGCCGTACTGGGACTCGCTGCCCTGGGCCTAGCCGTCGGCCAGTAGCCATGCGGCTCCTCGGTTCGTAAGTAAGCACCTAGCGTTTAAAAAGTCCGGCTTCACGCTGACCGCACCACGCCGGCCCGACATGTCGCAGGCCCTGGCGCGAGCGCGAGTCGTACGGCTCGCAGCCTACGTCGCGCTACGATCCGAACGGCAGCTCCTCCTTCGCAGTGACAGAGCCTGTGCCATCGCGCCGGGCGGAGCGGAAAGGTAGGTCTGTCTGTGCCTCGCACACTCTCTCTCTTGTTCCCGAACGGGGAGACGCAGTTCTGGTTCACCGAGCAGACGTTTGTCGTTGGAGACAAGATCACCCGTGACGGCCAGACGTGGATCGTCACAAGCCTCGGCAACTTCAATCGGGATGAGAAAGCGCTCGCGGTCACGTTGCGCCCCGATAACGAGTTACCGGAATAGTCGGCGGTTCGGGAACCCTCCTAGTGCCGGAACTGCCGGCGATGGGTGAAGACCATCGCGGCTCCGGCACCCGCCACCGCCTCGATCACCTCGTCGTCACGCTTCGAGCCGCCGGGCTGGATGAACGCCGTGACGCCGGCGTCGAGGGCCAGTTGCGGGCCGTCGGCGAAGGGGAAGAACGCGTCCGAGGCGAGGACGGCGCCCTCGAGCGCATGGCCGAGCCCGCGTGCCTTCTCGATCGCGAGCCGGACGGCGTCCACCCGGCTCATCTGACCTGCACCGATCCCGAGTGTCTGGCCGCCTCGTGCAATCACGATCGCGTTCGAGGCGACGTGCCTCACGACGCGCCAGGCGAACAGGAGGTCGTCCCAGCGGTCGGCGGTCACCTCGCCGCAAATCACGTCCGCGCTCCTCCCGTCGAGCTGCTCGCGGTTCCGCGTCTGGACGAGCAGGCCGCCGAGGACCCGCCGGTAGTCGCGCTCGTCCTCGTCGGGCGCGCGCTGCTCCCGGTGCTCGAGCACGCGCAGCGCGGTCTTCCGTGCGAGGACCTCCACCGCTCGTGGGTCGTACGCGGGGGCGAACAGCACCTCGACGAACTGCGCCGCGAGCTCCTCGGCGAGCGCTTCGGACACCGCGCCGTTGAGGACGACGACCCCTCCGTACGCGGAGACCGGATCGGCGGCAAGCGCCTTCGCGTACGCCTCCTCGACGGTCGCGGCGATCCCGACGCCGCAGGGGTTCGCATGCTTCACGATCACCGCGGCCGGTCGGTCGAGCTCGTGGACGAGCAGCCTGGCAGCGGAGAGATCGTTCAGGTTGTTGAAGGACAGGGCCTTGCCCTGGAGCTGCTCGACGAACGAGAGGAGGTGCGTCCTTGTGCCTCGCTCCGCGTAGTACGCAGCCCGCTGGTGCGGGTTCTCGCCGTACTCGAGCTCGAGCATCCGCTCGAACGACGGGACGAACGTCTCGGGAAAGTCGTCGCCGCGCTGGAACCAGCGCGCGATGGCGGACTCGTAGGCAGCGGTCCTCGCGAAGGCGGTCGCGGCGAGCCGGCGGCGCAGCTCCGGGCTGGTCGTGCCTTCGCCCGCGCGCAGCTCTTCGAGCACGACCTCGTAGTCCTGCGGTCGGCACACGACGACGACCGAGGAGAAGTTCTTCGCCGCCGCTCGCAGGAGCGACGGCCCGCCCACGTCGATCATCTCGAGGAGCCCCGCCTCGTTCAGCTCGGGCCGGTCGACGGCGAGCTCGAAGGGGTAGAGGCTCACGCACACGAGGTCGAAGGGCTCGATCCCGTGCTCCGCGAGCGCGGCGCGATCCTCGTCGCGCTCTCTCCTCGCGAGGATGCCCGCGTGGATGTGCGGGTGCAGGGTCTTGACCCGCCCGTCGAGCAGCTCCGGAAAGCCGGTCACGTCCTCGACGCGGGTCACGCGCAGGTCCGCTTCCTCGAGCTCGGCCGCCGTGCCACCGCTCGCGACGAGCTCGAAGCCGAGGTCCGCGAGGCCCCTTGCGAAGGACGCGAGGCCCTTCTTGTCGTAGGCCGAGATCAGCGCGCGCACAGCTCTCGCACCACCGTCGGGAGGAGCGCGTGCTCGGCCTCGTGCACACGCGCACGGAGCGTGTCGACCGTGTCCCCGGCGACGACCGGCACGGGCTCGCTCGCGATCACCTCGCCCGTGTCGACGCCGTCGTCCACGAAGTGGATCGTCGCCGCGGCGGCCGGAGCGCCCGCCGCGAGCACGTCCTCGAGCGGATGCGGGCCGGGAAAGTCGGGGAGGGGCGCGGGATGCACGTTGACGATGCGGTGCGGGAAGCGCGCGAGAAACGACGGCCGGAGGAGGTGCATGTAGCCCGCGCATACCACGAGCTCCACGCCGTTCCGCTCCAGCCAGTCGGCCATCGCGGTGTCGCGCGCATCGCGGTCGGCGAAGTCGGAGAGGGGGAACGCGGCGGTCGCGATCCCGGCGGCCTCGGCGCGCGCGAGCGCCGGCGCACTCTCGACGTTCGACGCGACGGCGACCACCGGAAGGTCGGCATCGAGCAGCGCCTGCAGGTTCGTCCCCTCGCCGCTCACGAGCACGCCGATCAAACGCCGACGATCCTGCCGATCACGAGCTCGTCGCCCGGCTCTCTCACCACGGCGACGTACCCGATTCCGAGATTGAAGACACGCCGAAGCTCGTCCTCGACGACGTGCCGGGCGAGCCAGGCATAGACGGGCGGACGCTCCCAGGCCTTCCAGTCGATCTCGCCGCGTAGCCCCTGTGGCACGATCCGGGCGAGGTTCCCGAGAATGCCCCCGCCCGTGACGTGGGCGAGGCCGCGAACGTCGTGTCCCTCGCGAAGCCGGCGCACGTCGGACAGGTAGAGGCGCGTCGGTGCGAGGAGGTCCTCGCCCGCGTAGTCCTCGGTCTCGAGGACCCGCCGGACGAGGGTGAAGCCGTTGGCGTGCACGCCGGCCGACGGAAGCCCGACGATCGCATCGCCTTCCTCGATCCGCGATCCGTCGACGAGATGCTCTCGCTCGACCAGGCCGACGCAGGTCCCCGCGAAGTCGAGCTCCTCCTCGCGGTAGATGCCGGGCAGCTCCGCGGTTTCCCCGCCGACGAGCGCGCAGCCCGCCGCGCGACAGATCTCTGCGGCGCCTTCGACGAGCTCCGCGACGGTCTCTAGATCGATCCGGTTCGCAGCGACGTAGTCGACGAAGAAGAGCGGATCGGCGCCGGTCGTCGCGACGTCGTTGACGCAGTGGGCAGCGAGGTCGGCGCCACAGGCGCGAAGCGCCCCCCGCTGCCGGGCAAGGACGAGCTTCGTCCCGACCGAGTCGGTGGAGGCCGCGAGCAGTCGCCGGTCGTCGAGCGGGTACAGGCCGGCGAACGCGCCGAAGCCGGAGGCGCCCGTCGACTCGACCGCGGCACGGAGTCGCTCGACGACGGCGTCGGCCGTCGAAATCGAGACGCCGGCAGCCTGGTACGTCTGCTCGCCGCCCACGGGTCCGAGCGTACAGTCCGTGAACGTGGAGCAGCCGTCCGTGCTGACGAGCTGGACAGTCGATCCGCTGCAGCTGGCGCCGATCGTCCTCATCGCCGGCGCCTACGCCGTCCGCGCCCGCACGCTCGCCCGCCGCGGGCAACCCGTCCCTGGCTGGCGCATCGCGCTCTTCGCGCTCGGCATCGCGCTCCTCGTCCTGACCGTCTGCTCGCCGATCGCGGAGATCGGCGAGTCGGAGCTCTTCTCCGTCCACATGGCACAGCACCTCCTGCTCGGCGACCTCGCGCCGCTCTGCCTCCTCGCGGGGCTGACCGGCCCGCTGCTCAGGCCGGTCCTCTCGCTGCCCGGGGTCATGCGCCTGCGGGTCCTCTCGAATCCACTCGTCGCCTTTCCGATCTGGGCGACGAACCTCGTGCTCTGGCACCTCCCGGGCATGTACGAGGCCGCGCTCGGCTCGAGCTTCGTGCACGCGCTCGAGCACGTTGCGTTCTTCGGCGCCGGGATCGTGCTCTGGCTCCCGGTCCTCGAGACCCTCCCCGCGCCCGAGTGGTTCGGCACCGGCGCGAAGCTCGCCTACATCGTCGGCGTTCGTCTCGTCGCGACGGTCATCGGCAACGTGTTCATCTGGGGTGGCTCGGCCTTCTACGACTCCTACCGCACCGGGGACGATTACCTCGGGCTCTCACCGAGCGCGGACCAGAGCCTTGCGGGCTCGCTCATGATGCTCGAGGGCTCGATCGTCACGATCGTCGCGATCGCCTGGCTCTTCCTGCGCATGGCGCAGGAGGGCGAGGTGCGCCAGGAGCTGATCGAACAGGGCCACGATCCGCGCGCCGTGCGCCGTGCGGTGCGCTATCGCCGCTGGCACGAGCTGCAGCGGACGTGATCACCGGTGGCGCACAAGTCCGGCCAACGACGGAAGGACGGCGCATGCGCTCCGGTCGGCCGACCCCGCGAACCGGCGGACGACGAACGTCTTCGTGCCGCTCACTCCCCGCGGCAATTAGAGACCCGGCCTACCTAGACACAGCAGCTCCGGTAGCGTCGTGGTCGCGGCGAGCGCGCAGATTGTGAGTGCGGCTCGCCGGTGGGAGACTAGGCCGGTGAGCACAGTCGACGAGCTGCCCATCGGCACCGTCACCTTCCTGTTCACCGACATCGAGGGATCGACCCAGCTGCTGAAGCAGCTAGGAGGAGACCGCTACGGCGTGGCGCTCGCGGATCACCAGCGGATCCTGCGCGAGGGCTTCGCCGAGTACGGTGGCCACGAGATCGATACGCAGGGGGACTCCTTCTTCGTCGCCTTCCGGCGTGCGAAGGACGCGGTGTCGGCTGCGATTGCGTGCCAGCGACGCCTCGGCGAGCACGCGTGGCCGGAGGGAGCAGCGCTTCTGGTGCGCATGGGCATCCATACCGGCGAGCCTGCGGTCGGCGGCGAGCGGTATGTCGGCCTCGGCGTCCATCGTGCCGCTCGCATCTGCGCGGCCGGGCACGGCGGCCAGTTGCTTGTCTCGCAGACGACGCGTGAGCTGCTCCGTGACGATCCGATTCCCGACGTGTCAATGCGGGACCTGGGTGAGCACCGGCTCAAGGACATGGACGAGCCCGAGCGCCTCTATCAGGTGGTCGCGCCGGGCCTCGAGGAGAGCTTCCCCGAGCTGAAGACGACGGCCTCGACGCCCTTCGAGGGTCGTGAAGGGGAGCTGGCCGAGGCGGCCGCCGAGGAGCTGGCGAAGCGCTGGCGACAGCCGGCTCGGAAGGTCCTGATCGTCGCGACCTTTGCGGCCGCGGTCGTGGGCCTCGCCCTAGGTGTCCTCCTTACGCAGGGCGGCGGGTCTACCGCAAGTGCCTCGGTGAGCGCGAACTCCGTCGGCGTGATCGACTCGGACGGCGGTGAGATCGCCGCCGAGGTCCCGGTCGGGGTCGCTCCCGGGGGAATCGCGGCAGGAGTAGATGCGATCTGGGTCTCGAACACGGGGGAGAACACCGTCTCTCGCATCGACCCGTCGACAAACCACGTGCGACAGACGATCGAGGTCGGCGGCGGGCCGGCGGGAGTCGCCGTCACGCCGAGAGCCGTCTGGGTCGCCAACGGCCTCGACGGCACGGTCTCACGCATCGATCCCGAGACGAATCAGGTCTCGCAGACGATCCCCGTGGGCAACGGCCCGAGCGGCGCGGCGGCAGGCGACGGCGCCGTCTGGGTGACGAACTCCGTGGACGGCACCGTTTCGCGGATCGACGCGGAATCCGGCCGCGTGACGAGAACGCTGCCAGCGGTCGTCGGCGCCTCGGGAGTCGCCGTCGGCTTCGGTCGGGTCTGGGTCGTCTCGCCGCCTTCCGGCAAGGTCGTTGCCCTCGATCCGGATTCGGGCCAGGTTCTCGAGGAGATCGGCGTCGGTGCCGATCCGGCCGCCGTGACGGTGGGAGCCGATGCGGTCTGGGTGGCGAATCGCGCCGACGGAACGATCTCGAAGATCGAGCCCCGCAGCCGTGCGGTCATAGGAGCGGTTGCAGTCGGACGTGGGCCGACGGGCCTCGCCGCGTCGCCGGGCGCGGTTTGGGTCGCGAACGCCGGGGACGGAACACTCTCCCGCGTCGATCCCGCGACCGTCAGCGTGGTGAAGTTGGTTCCGCTCGGGAACCCGCCGAGAGACGTCGTCTCGACGCCTCGGGGGGCGTACGTAAGCGTGGGGTCGAATGGAACGGAGCACCGTGGAGGCCGGCTGACGGTCGTCGGCGTCGCGCCGGACTTCATCGACCCTGCGCTCGCGTACTACGCGCCGAGCTGGGCGATCCTGGCCATGACGAACGATGGGCTGGTCGGCTTCCGGAAGGTCGGGGGCGTCCAGGGGATCCAGCTCGTGTCGGATCTCGCCGAATCGATGCCGACACCCACCGACGGCGGCAAGACGTACACCTTCCAACTTCGCCCGGGCATTCGCTACTCGAACGGAGGGCTCGTACAGCCGGGGGACTTCCGGAGGGCCCTCGAGCGCGGGTTCGAGCTTGGCTCGCCCGGTGCATACCTCTACAGCGGAATCGCCGGCGCGGACCACTGCGCAAAGCGGAAGCCCTGCAACCTTTCGGGCGGGATCGTCACCGACCGCGTGGCCCGAACCGTCACGTTCAAGCTGACGACACCCGATGGCGACTTCCTCTCGAAGCTGGCGCTGCCGTTCGCGTTTGCCGTGCCTGCGGCGACGCCGTCGCACGACGTGGGGACAAACCCCGTCCCTGCCACAGGGCCATACCGGATCGCCGAGTACCGGACGGAGGCGAGGACGATTCGTCTTGTCCGCAACCCGCGCTTCCGCGAATGGTCGCTCGACGCTCAGCCGCAGGGATTTCCCGACTCGATCTCCTATACCTGGCGGCAGGCCTTCGACGATCCCTCCGCACGGGTGCGTGCGGTCGAACGCGGTCGCGAGGATGTTGCGTTCGGTTCGGCTGGGCCACCGCTGTCAAGGGACGAGCTCGATCGACTCGCTGCTCGCTACCCCAGCAGGCTTCACCTCAGTACCGCGTTCAACACCGTGTACTACTTCCTGAACACCCGCCTCGCGCCTTTCGACGACGTGCGCGTGCGCCGGGCGGTCAACCACGCCTTCGACCCTGCGGATTTCGCAGCGAGCGAGGGACGCGGAGTTGCACCGACGTGTCAGATCCTGCCCCCGAACTTCCCCGGCTACCGGCCGACGTGCGGCTACGCAGGGGGCGGAGTGAAAGGTCTCGACCTGGCGCGGGAGCTCGTACGGAGCGCGGGCGCAGTCGGCGCCCGCGTCACGGTCTGGGTTCCGAGCCCGCAGACCGAGCGGGGCCGATACATGGCCTCTCTCCTGAACTCAATCGGCCTGCAGGCCGGCGTGAGGGCGGTTCCTCCCGTGCCCGACGCGACCGTCTACTTCAACAAGGTCACCGACCCCAGCACGCAGGCCCAGATGGGGTTCGGCGGCTGGAGTGCCGACTACCCGTCCGCAGCAGGCTTCATCCCGCCACTGCTCGGCTGCGACGCTTTCGTGCCATCCTCGCCTGAGCTGTCCACGAACCTCACCCAGTTCTGCGACCCCTCGATCGACGCGCAGATGCTCCGCGCCACGAGCCTGCAGGCGCAGAATCCTCCGGCTGCAACGCTGCTCTGGCAGCAGATCGAGCGCGAGCTCCTCGCACAAGCACCCCTCGTCCCCACCACGAACCGGCGCATCGCCGACTTCCTCTCCGAGCGCGTCGGCAACTACCAGTACCACCCGGAGTGGGGCGTCCTGCTCAGCCAGCTCTGGGTGAAGTAGCGCCTACGCCGGCGTGGGCTCGAAGCGGAGCTTCTCGGTCCTCGGCGGCACACGCGTCGGGTAGTCGCGCGTGAAGCAGGCGCGGCAGGTCGAGCCCTCGGGGAGCGTCGTCGCCTCCTGCATGCCCTCGACCGAGAGGTAGTGGAGCGACGTGGCGCCGATGTGCACGCGCATCTCCTCGACGGAGCGGTGCGCGGCCGCGAGCTCGTCCTCGTCGGCCATATCGATGCCATAGAAGCAGGGGGAGACGACGGGCGGCGACGAGATCCGCACGTGCACCTCGGCCGCCCCCGCGTCGGTGAGCATCGCGACGAGCTGGCGCATCGTGTTCCCCCGGACGATCGAATCGTCGACCGCGACGATGCGCTTGCCCGCGACCTCGTCGAGCGGGTTGAACTTCATGCGGATCCCCTGCTCGCGCATGCCCTGCTCGGGCTGGATGAACGTGCGCGCGACGTAGCGGTTCTTGATGAGCGCCTCGTTGAACGGGATGCCCGACGCCTTCGAGAAGCCGATCGCGGCAGGGGTCCCCGAGTCGGGGATGCCGATGACGAGGTCGGCCTCGACGGGGGCCTCGCGCGCGAGGCGCTCCCCCATCCGCACGCGAGCGCCGTGCACCTCGACGCCTCCGACGCGCGAGTCGGGCCGCGCGAAGTAGACGTGCTCGAAGATGCACAACGCGTTTCGACCTGCCGGGACCGCCTGCGCTGCGTGCAGCCCTTCCTCGTCCGCCCACACGACCTCGCCGGGACGGACGTCGCGCACGACCTCGGCTCCGATGAGGTCGAGAGCGCAGGTCTCGGAGGCGACCACCCAGTCGTCCCCGAGGCGGCCGAGAGCGAGGGGCCGGAATCCCCGCGGGTCACGGAACGCGACGAGCGTCCCGCCCACGAGCGCCGTCACCGAGAACGCGCCCTCCAGACGCTCCATCGTCCCCGCGACGGCGTCGGGAAGCGGCGCCGGGTCACGCGCGAGGAGCGCGGCGATGAGCTCCGAGTCGAGCCCGGACTCGAGGCGCACTCCGTCGGCGATCAGCTCGTCGCGCAGCGCCTCGACGTTCACGAGGTTCCCGTTGTGGCCGAGCGCGACGGTGCGGGCCCGCCCGCGATGGATGAGGGGCTGCGCGTTCGCCCACTTGTTCGCGCCCGTCGTCGAGTAGCGCGTGTGTCCGATAGCCGCCACGCCGGGAAGCGCCTGGAGCTGCTCCTCGTCGAACACGTGCGCGACGAGCCCCATCTCGCGGAGCACGGTGAGCCGTCGCCCGTCCGAGACCGCGATGCCTGCAGCTTCCTGGCCGCGGTGCTGCAACGCGAACAGCCCGAAGTACGCCAGGCGCGACACGTCGCGCTCCTCCGACCGGATCCCGAACACTCCACACATCAGCTATGCGCAAGACCGGAGTTCGCTCGCGCGAACCCCGGTCGCGCGAAGACCCCTGAAGGCGTCCGCTTCGCGGCCGCGATGTCTGTGGTATTCACGCCTCGTACTCTCGCTCGTACGCGCTGCGAAGGCGCTGGAGCTCCACACCGAGGAGGGTACCCCCGCCGACCTCCCCCACCGGGCGAAGCGGAACGCCCAACCTGTCCGCAACGCGCTCGATCTCGGCGACCTCGGCCGCGGAACACGAGACGACAGCACGACCCCCCACCTCGCCGAAGAGCTCGACCGGCTCCGCCCTCTCGAGATCGATGCGCGCGCCGAGCCCCGAGAAGAGAGCGGCCTCCGCGAGGCAGACCGCGACCCCGCCTTCCGCGGCGTCGTGCACGAGCGTCGCCTGCGGAGCGACCTGCCAGAGGAACGAGACGAGGCTCGCCTCGGCCTCGAGGTCGAGGGGAAGCGGCGGGCCTCCGACCTCGCCGAAGCGGGCCTGGTACTCCGAGCCCGCCAGGCAGGGCTCGGACGCCGACGCGACGAGGATCGCATCGCCCTGCCGCCACCCCTTCGGCACCTTCGTCACATCGCTGAGAAGACCGACGGCGCCGACCACCGGCGTCGGGTGGATCGCCCTGCCGTTCGTCTCGTTGTAGAGCGAGACGTTGCCGGAGACGACCGGAATGCCGAGCGCCTCGCAGGCCGCGGCGATGCCGTCGATCGCCTGCGCGAGCTCCCAGCCGACCTCGGGCTTCTCGGGGTTGCCGAAGTTCAGGCAGTCCGTGACGCCGAGGGGCTCGGCCCCGACACAGGCGACGTTCCGCGCCGCCTCGAGGACGGCGAGCGCGCCGCCGGTGAACGGATCGAGCCGTGCGATGCGGCCCTGGCCGTCGAGCGACACCGCCAGCCCGCGCAGCGACGGGCGTAGCCGGAGCACTGCCGCGTCGAGGCCGGGACGCCTCACGGTTCGCGAGCCGACGAGCTGGTCGTAGCGCCGAAAGACGAACGCCCGGCTCGAGAGCGCAGGCGAGCCGATGAGCTCGAGGATTGCCTCGCCTACAGGCGGCGCCCCGACGATCTCCGGCTCGGGAGACGCAGCGCGCTGCTCCTGCTCGATGTCGTACCGCGGGCACTCGTCCGTGAGATAGCGGGCCGGGATCTCCCCCACGATGACGTCCTCCCAGAACGCGCGCAGCGCACCGGACGACGTCACCTCCCCGATCACGGCGTGCTCGAGCTCCCAGCGGTCGAGCACGGACTCGACGGCCTCGAGCATCTGCGGGCGGACGATCGCGACCATCCGCTCCTGGCTCTCGGAGATCACCACCTCCCACGGCTCCATCCCCTCCTCGCGAAGGGGCACGCGGTCGAGGTGCGCGTCGATGCCGAGGTTCGCGGCCATCTCGGACAGCGACGACGCGATGCCCGCGGCGCCGCAGTCCTGGAGCGACTCCACGAGCCCCGCCGAGACGAGCTCCATCGAGGCCTCGATGAGCTTCTTCCCGGTGAACGGGTCGCCGATCTGTACCGACGGTCGCTTCTCGGCCGAACCGTCGTCGAGCTCCTGACTCGCGAGCACGGACGCTCCCCCGATCCCGTCCCGGCCCGTCGTCGCGCCGTACAGGAGGACGAGGTGGCCGGGGGCGGTCGCCTTCGCGCGCATGAGCCGGTCGACCGGAAGCAGGCCGACGCACATCGCGTTCACGAGGCAGTTGTCGCGGTACGCCTCGTCGAAGACCGCCTCGCCGCCGACCGTGGCGACGCCGACGCAGTTGCCGTAGTGGCCGATGCCGCCGACCGCCCGCGAGAAGTGCCAATCGGGCTCGGCGAAGCGCAGGCCGTCGAGGAGCGCAACGGGGCGCGCGCCCATGGCGATGATGTCACGGAGGATCCCACCGACGCCCGTCGCAGCACCCTGGAAG
>JBKOYF010000106.1:0-6175 GCA_046725305.1 Actinomycetota bacterium | reverse complement strand
CGAGCACGACGACGATCACCGTACTGAACGGGAACGGCGTCTCCGGGTCGGCCTCGACGGCCGGCTATCTCCTCGGCCAGCGCTCGTACCAGGTCCTCACCCCGCCGAACGGGCTGCCCGCGAATGCGCCCTCGTTCGACTACTTCCGGACGAAGGTGTACTTCGACGCGTCGCGGCGCGGTGCGCGGGAGGCTGGGAGGAAGGTCGCGAACCTGTTCGCGTCCGCCGAGCTCGAGCCGCTCCCGCGGAGGATCTCGCAGCTCGCGAACGGAGCGCTGCTCACCGTCGTCGTGGGCCAGACGTTCCACGGCAGCCTCGCCTCCGCGCCGATCGATCAGACGCCGAAGCGCGAGCGCCCGAACGTCACGCACGCGCCGAACGCCGCACGTGACCTCCTGCGCGAGCGCCGCAAGCGCGTGCCGTTCCCGCTCATGGTGCCGACGGTGATCGAGCGCAGCTCGTGGACCGACTCCACGATGCCCGTTCGCATGTACTGGATCGACCCGGGCGAGCGGCACAAGGCCCTCCGCCTCGTCTACCACATGGGGTCGAACGAATACTGGGGCGTCGAGATGAGCGACTGGGACGACGCGCCTGTCCTCGCCGACAGGAGCCTGACCCGCCACATCGGGGGTCGCACGTACGACCTGTACTACAACGGCCCGAAGCTGCACATGGTCGTGCTCCGGACGCCGAAGGCGAACTACTGGGTGATCAACACCCTGCTCGACCGCCTCTCGAACGAGACGATGATCGCCGTCGCGAAAGGTTTGAAGCCCTTCGGCGGCGTGAAGCGGAAGTGACCTAGGTGCAGGTCGCGGTCTTCGGCGCGGGGTACGTCGGGCTCGTCACAGGCGCGTGTTTCGCGGACCTCGGGCACGAGGTCGTCGTGCGCGACGTCGTCGCGGACAAGATCGAGGCGCTTCGCGCGGGAAAGATCCCCATCCATGAGGACGGCCTCGCCGAGCTCCTCGAGCGAAACGCCGACAGGCTGCGGTTCACGACCGCTGTGACTGAGGCCGTCGACGGCGCGGACGTCGTGTACATCGCCGTCGGAACTCCGCCGACGTACTCGGGTGACGCCGACCTGTCCGCGGTCTGGACCGTGGTGGACGAGCTGCCCCAGGTGGATCGCAGGATCGTCGTGGCAATGAAGAGCACTGTGCCTGTCGGGACGGGGCGAAGCGTCCGCCACCGGCTCGACGACCGCGGGCTTCGGAACGTCGGGTACGTGTCGAACCCGGAGTTCACGGCCGAGGGCACGGCCCTTCGCGATTTCATGCACCCGGACCGCATCGTCATCGGCGCGTTCGACGTGGACGACGGCGACGTCGTGGCGAAGCTGCACGAGGGGATCGACGCCCCCATCGTGCGTTGCGACGTGCCGTCCGCGGAGATGATCAAGCTCGCGGCGAACGCTGCGCTCGTGACGCGGATCTCGTTCATCAACGAGATCGCGAATGTCTGCGAGGCGACCGGCGCCGACGTGACGACCGTCGCCGAGGGCATCGGTCTCGACCGGCGGATCGGGTCGGCATTCCTGCGCGCCGGGATCGGATACGGCGGTTCGTGCTTCCCCAAGGACTCGCTTGCGCTCAAGCAGCTCGCAGCGAACTCGGGCTACAACTTCCAGCTCCTGAACGCCGTCATCGAGGTCAACGAGCTCCAGAAGCGGCGTGTGATCGGGAAGCTCGAGCGACGGCTGGGGCCGTTGCGCGGGAAGCGGATCGCGCTCCTCGGCCTCGCCTTCAAGCCCGGGACGGACGACATGCGCGAGGCGCCGAGCCTCGTCCTCGCGGGGCGACTCCTCTCTGAGGGGGCTGACGTCACCGCCTGGGATCCGGTCGCGAACGGCGCGGCCCATCTCCACGGGGTCGAGATCGCCGCGTCCGCCCTCGCCGCACTCGAGGGTGCGGATGCCGCTGTGGTCGTCACGGAGTGGCCCGAGCTCCGCGAGCTCGACTGGGCTGCAGCGGGCGAGCGGATGCGCAATCGCGTCGTCGTGGACGGGAGGAACGTCCTCGATCCGGACAAGCTGCGGGGCCTCGGCTTCGTGTACGAGGGCATCGGCCGCCCCGTTGTATGACGCTCCCCGCGGTCATCCTCGTCGGCGGGCAGGGAACGAGACTTCGGCCCCTCACCGACAGGACGCGCAAGGACATGCTCCCGCTCGTCGACCGACCGCTGCTGTCGTACACGTTCGAGCACCTCGCCCGGCACGGGGTGGAGCGCTCGATCGTCTCCTGCGGCCACCTCCCGGACCAGATCGAGGCGGTGTTCGGGACCGAGCACGAAGGCATGGGGCTCGAGTACTCGATCGAGGACGAGCCGCTCGGAACGGGGGGCGCGATCGGCTTCGCCGGCCGCGAGCTCCAGGGAAGCTTCTTCGCGCTGAACGGCGACTCGCTGCGCGAGGCGGACCTCGGCGAGATGGTCGCGTTCCACCGGTCGACCGGGGCCAAGGCCACGATCCTCCTTACGCCGGTCGCCGACCCGTCTCGGTACGGGCTCGTCCGCACGTCGGCGGACGGCCGCGTGGAGACCTTCCTCGAGAAGCCGAGACCCGAGGAGATCGACACCGACCTGATCAACGCTGGCCTCTACGTGCTCGAGTCCGAGGTGCTCGACCTCGTCCCGCCCGGCCGCCCCGTCTCGATCGAGCGCGAGGTCTTCCCGCGACTCGCGGACGAGGGAGCGGTCTACGGGATCGCGCTGCCCGGGTACTGGCTCGACGTCGGCACGCCCGAGTCGTACCTCCAGGCGCACCGCGACGTGTTGGAGCGGATCTTCCGCTCCGAGGTCGGCGATGCGCTCGGTCCGGACTTCACGCTCGTGCATTCGAGTGCGGACGTCCACCCGGGCGCCAAGCTCGTCCCGCCGGTGTACGTCGGGCCAGGAGCTGCGGTCGCCGAGGGCGCGCGGCTCGGGAGCCTCGCCGTGCTCGGAGCGGGCGCGACCCTCGGAACCGGCTGCGTCGTCGAGAACTCGGTCGTCGGCGCGCGCACGGACATCGGTGCCAGCTCGAGCGTCGTCGGCTCCATCGTCGGCGACGACGTTCAGCTCGGGCAGGGGTGCGCGCTCTCGAACCTCGCGGTCGTCGGCCCCGGCGCGGTCGTCGGCGCCGGGAACGTGCTCGACCACGGCCTGCGAATCGGGGCCGGCCAGCGGATCCCCGACGGCGCGCTCCGTTTCTCGTGACCGGCTACCGGACGTCGCCGCGCAGGGTGGACAAGCCGTGGGGCTGGGAGCTCGTCTGGGCCGAAGCAGAGGCCTACGTCGGGAAGCTCCTCTTCGTCCGCGCGGGCGAATCGCTGAGCCTGCAGTACCACGAGCAGAAGGACGAGTCGTGGCTCGTGCACGAGGGGCGCGCCCGCCTCGAGCTCGGCGAGGTGGGCGGTGGGCTCGAGACTCTCGAGATCGCGTCGGGAGATGCGTTTCGCTTCCGCCCGCGGACGGTGCACCGCGTCACGGCGATCGAGGACACGCTCGTGATCGAGGTGTCCACGAACAACCTGTCCGACGTCGTACGCCTCGAGGACAGGTACGGCCGGGAGGGCACGAACGCTCCCTAGCTAAACAGCGGCCAGGCGGTCCCGGTGCACCGCCACGGCCGCGACCACCAGGGCGACCCCGGCGATCTCCGGCGCTCCGGGCAGCTGGCGTAGCACGACGATTCCGACCACGGTCGCAGTTGCGGGAAGCAGGGCGACCATGAACGCGTACGTCGCCCGCGGGAGGCGTGCCATCGCGAGCTGATCGAAGACGTAGGGAACGACGGACGACGCGAGCCCCACTCCGATCCCGGCAGCCACTGCAACGGGATCGGCGAGCGCGGGGGCCGCGTCCCACCCTGCGATAGGAGTCACGACGACCGCGGCGAGAAGCATCGCCGCCGCGAGGCCGTCCAGCCGCGCGACGGACGGACTCCGTGCGAGGCGATGGGCGTACGTGATGTAGCACGCGAAGAGAGCCGCGTTCGCGAACGCGAACGCGAGCCCGACCGGCTCCCCTTCCAGCCGGACGTCGGTCAGCACGAACACACCGGCGACGGCGAGCGCGAGCGCGGCTGCGTTCCGTGGCGTCCGCGCGCCCAGGGCTGCGAGCGCCACGACCGGGAGGAACTCGATCGCCGCGACTGTTCCGAGCGGAAGACGGTCGATCGCCAGGTAGAAGCACGCGTTCATCGCGGCGAACACGACGGCGAGCCGGGCGATCGTCGCCCTGGCCTCGCGGTCGGCGCCGCCGAGCGCGCGCCAGGGACGTCTCCACAGGGCGAAGATCGCGGCCGCGCTGACGATCCGGAGCCAGGAGACGCCAAGCGGGTCGACTCGGGCGAAGAGAAGGACGGCGAAGGCAGGTCCGAGGTAGTGAAAGACCGCGCTCACGACGAAGAACGCTTGGGGAGGGGCGGTAACGGAACCGCGCGCGAGGGCGGCGCGCAGGTCCACCGTCGTCGTGGCGAGCGGCATCTGGACATGGTCGCCTCCGACCTGCGATAGTGGAATGGCCAATCGACGGAATTGGGAGCCGGATTGCCTCGGAAAGCACGGACGAGAGATGCTTCAGCCTACGAAGCGAATCTTCTCGACGACCTGAACCTGCGTATCCTCGGAGAGCTCCGCGCGGACGGGAGGATCGGGCTCGCAGAGCTCGGTCGCAGGATCGGGCTGTCGGCGCCCGCGGTCTCCGAGCGCGTCCAGCGGCTCGAGCGCGCCGGCGTGATCGAGGGCTACCACGCCGACCTCGACCCTGCGTCGCTCGGCTTTCCCGTGTCTGCGGTCGTACGCATTCGCCCCTCGCCGGGCCAGCTCCAGCGGATCCCGGAGCTCGCTCGTGAGACACCCGAGGTCGGCGAGTGCTACCGGATCACCGGCGAGGACTGCTACCTCCTGCGCCTGCACCTGCGCTCGATCGACGACCTCGAGGAGATTCTCGACCGCTTCACCCCGCACGGGCTCACGACCACGTCGATCATCCACTCGACGCCGGTGCCGCTGCGCGGCCCGCCGCTCGAAGCCTGAGCTCAACCTTCACACGATTGTGATAGGGTTTGGCCGCGATGCGGCCCTGGATGACCATCGGCGAGACGAGTCGCCGCTCGGGTTGGTCCCCGCGCATGCTGCGCTACCTCGAGCAAGAGGGGCTCGTCGTGCCCGGCCGGAGTGACTCGGGCTACCGCCGGTACGGCATCCGCGAGCTCAACCAGCTGAACGCGCTCGCCGAGCTCCGCGCCCGGTTCGGCGTCGGGCTCGCCGAGCTCGAGTTCGCACTGAGGCTGCGACGCGAGGCCGCCTTGCGCGCCGCAGTCGAGACCTGGCTTGCCGGGACGACCGTCCTCGAGACCGGGCAGGCGACGCCGGCGTGGGTCGAGTGGGAGCAGCGAAAGCACGAGCGGCTGCTGGCCACCGATGCCGCGTGAGTTTCCGAAGAGACCGACGACAACCGAAGAGAGGATCGATGGCACAGACACAGCGATACGACGTGAAGGACCTCGCGCTCGCACCCGAAGGGGTGCGGCGGATCGCGTGGGCGGACCGGCAGATGCCGGTGCTCGCGGCGATCCGCGAGCGTTTCGAGAGCGAGCAGCCGCTCGCGGGACACCGCATCTCGGCGTGCCTGCACGTGACGACGGAGACGGCGAACCTCGCCCGCACGCTCGCGGCGGGCGGCGCGGACGTCGTCCTCTGCGCATCCAATCCGCTCTCCACCCAGGACGACGTCGCCGCCGCGCTCGTCGAGGAGTACGGCATCGGCGTGTTCGCGATCAAGGGCGAGGACAACGACACGTACTACCGCCACATCGAGGCGGCGGTCGACCACCGGCCCCACCTGACGATGGACGACGGCGCCGACGTCATCGGCGTCCTCCACTCGGCGCGCCGCGAGCAGCTCGGCGACGTGATCGCGGGTACCGAAGAGACGACGACCGGGGTCATCCGCCTCAAGGCCCTTGAGCGCGACGGCAAGCTCGGCTTCCCGGTCATCGCGGTGAACGAGGCGAGGACGAAGCATCTCTTCGACAACCGCTACGGCACGGGGCAGTCGACCATCGACGGGATCATCCGTGCGACGAACGTCCTGCTCGCCGGCAAGCGCTTCGTCGTCGCCGGCTACGGCTGGACGGGCCGAGGCGTGGCCATGCGGGCCCGCGGGATGGGCTCCCACGTCATCGTCA
>JBKOYF010000008.1:0-10236 GCA_046725305.1 Actinomycetota bacterium | reverse complement strand
TCGGAGAGGCGCGCGAAGCCGAACTCGGTCGTCGTCCAGAGCACGAGCTCCTCCCCGAGACGCGAGAGATGCGTGAACAACACCGCGCACGCGTAGAGGTAGTCGAGGGCGAAGTCGCGATCGGCGACCGCGTCGATGGAGTTGCGCATCTGGCGCGGCGGCGGAGGAAGCTGGAGCGTCGATCCCGCCAGCGCTCCGGCTCCGAGCGGACTCTCGGCTGCCGCCTCCGCAGCGGCCGCGAACCTCGAGCGGTCCCGATCGAGCATCTCGACCCAGGCGAGGAGGTGATGGCCCAGCGTGACGGGCTGTGCCCGCTGGAGGTGCGTGTAGCCGGGCATGATCGTCTCGGCCTCGGACTCGGCGAACGAGAGGACGACGAGCGCGAGCGCGTCGATCGCCTCGCGCGCCTCCGCACACGCGTCCAGCACGTACATCCGGAACGCGGCCGCGACCTGGTCGTTGCGCGAGCGGCCGGCGTGGATCTTCCGGCCGACCTCGCCGAGGAGCCGCTCGATCGCCGAGTGGACGTCCTCGTCCGAGTCGAGATACGCCTCGGGGTCCTGCGCGATCTCGGCGAGCCGCGACTCGACCTCGTCGAGCTCGTCGTCCGTCAGGTGCCCGGCTGCGGCAAGGCGTCGCGCGTGCTCGGCCGTCGCCTCGCAGTCGTACGAGAGAAGCTCCGCGTCGTCGACGCGGAGGAAGCGCCACACGTCCGGATCGAGCGAGCCCTCGACCCGCCCCGCCCAGGTCGTCACGCGGCCGATTATGCCCTGCTGGCGAAACGCGCTCTGGCGGCGTGGAGCTCGGTCTCGAGGGAGGAGATCGCGATGAACCCTTCAGCCGCCGCATGCGGGAACGTCTCGCCGGTCCCGTAGGACGCGAGCTGAGGCGCGTACAGCATGTGCGGCGCGCTGCGACCCGTGACGACGGGTGCGTTCGGCCGTAGCTCGACGCGGACCTCACCCGTGACGAGCACCTGCGTCGCGTCGACGAACGCGTCGATCGCCTCCCGCGCGGGGCTGAACCAGCGCCCCTCGTACACGATCTCCGTCCAGCGCTGCTCGAGCGGCCGCTTGAGCCGGGCCTCGTCCTTCGTGAGCACGACGTCTTCGAGCGCCGAGTGCGCCGCGATCAGCGTGACGGCGCCCGGCGCCTCGTACACCTCGCGGCTCTTGATGCCGACGGCGCGGTTCTCGATCATGTCGATCCGCCCGATCCCGTAGGCACCGGCCAGCCGATTCGCGTGCGCGATGAGCTCCGCGAGCTCGAGCTCCTCGCCGTCGAGCGCGACGGGAATGCCCTTCTCGAACCCGACGACGATCTCGCTGGGAGCAGGGGCGCCCCCTGGATCCGACGTGAGCGCGTACGGCTCGTCCGGCGGTGCAGTCCACGGGTTCTCGAGGATCCCGGCCTCGATCGCGCGGCCGAAGAGGTTCTCGTCTATCGAGTACGGCGACGCAGCGGTCTGGACGACGGGGATGCCCTTCCGAAGGGCGTACGCGATCTCCTCGTCACGCGTCCAGACGCGGTCGCGGAGCGGCGCGATCACGCGCACACCCGGGTAGTGCGCCTTGAACGCCAGCTCGAACCGAAGCTGGTCGTTCCCCTTTCCCGTGCAGCCGTGGACGACGGCCTCCGCACCGAGGTCGACCGCGATCTCGGCGACCGCCTGTGCGATCACGGGGCGCGAGAGCGCTGAGACGAGCGGGTACTTGCCCTCGTAGAGCGCGTTCGTGACGATCGCGCGGGCGCACTGCTCGTCGGCGAACGCCTCCGTGCGATCGACGAGGACGACGTCGTCTGCTTCCGCAGCCCGCGCCCGAGTAACGGACTCGTCGAGGTCGAACTCCTGTCCGACGTCCACGAGCACGGCGACGACCTCGTCGAAGCCGTACCAGTCCTCCTTCAGCCACGCGAGGATGCAGCTCGTGTCGAGCCCACCCGAGTAGGCGACCACGGCGGTGCCGGCCACTATGCCGCCCCTTGCAGCAGGTAGCCGGTGAGCTCGTCGCGAAGCGCGTGCGCCGCAAGGTTGTCACGCGTCGCCACGAAGATCGTGTTGTCGCCGGCGACGGTCCCCACGATCGCCGGGTGAGCAGCCTCGTCGACGGCCTGCGCGAGCGCGCTGGCGTAGCCCGACGGGGTGGTGACAACGACGAGCGAGCCGGCAGGCTCGACGGCCATCGCGTACCGGCGCATCGCGGCGCCGAGCATCCGCAGACGGTCGCCGTCCGTCGTCCCCGGGGGCGCATAGACCAAACGTCCACTGGGTGCGCGCACCTTGACGAGGCCGAGATCGGCGATGTCGCGGGACACCGTCGTCTGCACGACCTCGATGCCGTTCTCGCGAAGAGCGGCGGCGACCTCGGCCTGCGTGGAGAGCGCACGTTCCCGGACGAGGGCGAGGATCGCGTTCTGTCGCTCCCGCCTAGTCATAGTATGCGAAAAACTAGCACAATATGCCGTCAAGGACGCCCAGAGCCTCGTCGATCTCGTCCTCGCTCGCGGTGAGCGGAGGCGCGAGCCGTACGACGCGCTCACCGGCGGTCAGGACGAGCAGCCCTTGCTCACGGGCCGCCTCGACGACGGCCGACGCAGGGATCTCGACGTCGAAGCCGACGAGGAAGCCGCGGCCGCGAACCGAGACGACGCCTCGGATCCGCTCCAGGCCGTCGACCAGCGTCTCGCCGAGAACCCGCACGCGCTCGAGGAGGTCGTCGTCGATCGCCTCGACGACAGCGCCCGCGGCGGAGCAGGAGACCGGGTTGCCCCCGAACGTGGATCCGTGATCCCCGGGCTCGAATCCCCCGGCAACGTCGTCCGAAACGAGGAGTGCTCCGATAGGCAGCCCGTTCGCGAGCCCCTTCGCGAGCGTGACGAGTTGCGGCCGCACGCCCAGCTGCTCGAAGGCGAAGAACGAGCCGGTGCGACCGACGCCGGCCTGCACCTCGTCGAAGCACAGGAGCGGAGAGGCCGCCGCGGCGGCCACGGCGAACTCGGGGTCAAGGGGGACGACGCCACCTTCCCCGAGAATCGGCTCCAACAGGACGAGGCCGACTTCTTCGTCCATGGCAGCGAGGAGTGCGTCGACGTCGTTCGGCGGCACGAATCGCACGCCGGGCACGAGCGGGGCGAACGGCTCGCGCTTCGTCGCCTGCCCGGTGACCGAGAGCGCGCCGAGCGTCCGGCCGTGGAAGCCGCCCTCCAGCGCGACGACCCCGGCCTTGCCCGTCGCCTTGCGGGCACATTTCAGGGCGGCCTCGATCGCCTCGGCTCCGGAGTTGCAGAAGAACGCCCGCGCGCCCCCGAAGCGGTCCGAGAGCATGGCCGCCAGGGCTTCGGCCGGCTCCGTCCGGTAGAGGTTCGAGGCGTGCCACAGCAGCTCGAGCTGGGTGCGTGCCGCAGCGAGCGGAGCGGGGTGGCAGTGCCCGAGGGACACGACCGCTATCCCACCGCCGAAGTCGAGGTACTCGCGGCCGTCGACGTCCCATACCCGGCAGCCTTCGCCACGCACGATCGTCAGGTCCGCTCGCGCGTACGTCGGTAGGAGGCGGTCGAGCCCGTGCGACGCGGTGCCACTCGGTAGGCTCACGCGACCACCGCGGTCTCGCCGATCTCGACGTCGAGCCCGAGCCGGGCCGCCCGGACGCCCGCGAGGAGCTTGGGCACGATGCCTCCCTCGAAGGCGCCGGCGTCGAGGAGCTCGGTCGCCCGATCCGCATGGAGGTGCGTCAGGACCGACCCGTCGAGGTAGACGCCGGGCACGTCGGAGACGAAGAGGACTCGTTCGGCGCCGAGCCCCGCGGCCAGCGCCGCGGCCGCCTCGTCGGCGTTGACGTTCAGCGGGCCGACGGCGACCGGGGTCACGACCGGGATACGCGAGGCGGCGAGGGCATCCTCGATCGCCACGGGGCGACAGGGGCGAGGCATACCCACGAAGCCGAGCTCCCGCACCCGGTCGGCTTCGAGGCCGATGTCGTCTCCGACGAGATGACGAGCCGACGGGCCGAGGGCGCCGCGCAGCTGATCGCCGACCGCGACGGAAGCCGCCCGGACGACCGCCATCGTCGCGGCGTCGGTGAAGCGGCGGCCGGTGACGAAGCGCACGGGAAGACCGCGCGCGCGGAGCTCCGCGGTGATCTGCGGACCGGCGCCGTGAACCACGACGACCTCGTCACCCGCCGCGTGGCGGCCGAGCACGAGCCCCACGGAATCGCCCGCGACGCGGCCGCCGAGCTTCACGAGAACGCGCGTCACGTCGTGTACTCCGCGTTCAGACGCACGTAGTCGACCGTGAGGTCGGACGCGAGGTACGACGCGCTGCCCGTGCCGAGCCCGAGGTCGAGCTCGACGGCGACCGCAGAGCCGCCGAGCTCGGGCCGGGCGCCGGTCGGCTCGCCGCGGACGAAGACGGGCGTGCCGTCGAAGGAGACCGTCAACCGGTCGGCGTCGACGGCGGCGAAGCCTCCGTTCCACGGGGCCGATCCCGCGGCCGCGAGGACGCGGCCCCAGTTCGGGTCGCGCCCGAACGCCGCGGTCTTCACGAGCGGCGACGTTGCGAGCCTCCTTGCGACCGCCTCGGCCTCCGCGTCCGAGACGGCACCCGACACGTCGATCTCGAGCAGAACCGTCGCTCCCTCGCCATCCGACACGATCTCCCGCGCGAGGGCAGCGCAGACGTCCGTGAGGGCACGAGCGAGCTCGGCGTCGCGGGCGCTCGTCCGCTCGACACCGCTCGCACCGTTCGCGAGCAGCACGACCGCGTCGTTCGTCGAGCACTCGCCGTCGACCGAGATCCGGTTGAAGCTGGCGTCGACGGCCGGGCGTAGGAGCGCGGACACCTCGTCGGCCGCGAGCGGGTAGTCCGTTGTGAGGACCGCCAGCATCGTGGCGAGCCGGGGGTGGATCATCCCGGCGCCTTTCGCCATCCCGCCGACGACGAAGCCGTCGCCTCGTACGTGCGCCTGCTTCGGCCAGCGGTCGGTCGTGACGATCGCTGACGCCGCGAGGTCCCCGCCCGAGGGCGAGAGGGAGCTCGCCGCAGCGCGCACGCCCCCGAGGACGCGGTCGAGCGGCAGCGGCACCCCGATGACTCCGGTGGAGAGGACGATCACCTGTTCCGGCTCGAGCGCCATTGCCGCTGCGGCCTCACGCGCGGTTCGTTCGGCGTCCGCGATCCCGACAGCGCCCGTCGCAGCGTTCGCCACGCCTGCGTTCACGACGACGGCCTGCGGCTGCGCCAGCTCGAGGTGTCGTTTGGACACCACCACCGGCGCGGCGAGGACCCGATTCGTCGTCCACAGCGCCGCGCCGACCGCCCGGACCGTCGAGCGCACGACTGCGAGGTCCGGTCCCGATCGACGGATCCCGGCGTGCACGCCGGCGGCCACGAACCCGGACGGGGCCGTGACGCACATCAGACGAGGACGCCCGTCAGGCGCAGCCCGGTCGTCTCCTCGAGCCCGAAGAGGCGGTTCACGTTCTGGATCGCCTGGCCCGCGGCTCCCTTGCCGAGGTTGTCCAGCGCGCAGATGACGATCGAGCTTCCCGTCAGCCGGTCCTCGAACACGCCGATCTCCGCGCCGTCCGTGTGCTGAACCCGGGCGAGCTCCGGGACGATCCCTTCCGGGAGCACGTCGACGACGTGGCTCTCGGCGTAGTGGGCCTCGAGCGCGTCGCGGAGATCCGCCCCCAGCGAGCGCACGACGCATGTCGCGAGGAGGCCGCGCCGAACCGGCAGGAGGTGCGGGACGAAGGTCACCGGGAACCCGAGGACGGCTGCGATCTCCGGAGCGTGCTGGTGCTCGCCGACACGGTAGGGCGTCAGATTCTCGAGGACGGCACCGGCATGCGACGCCGCGCGCAGCGTCTTCCCCGCACCCGTCATCCCCGACTTCGCGTCGACGACGACACCACCCTCTTCGATCAGGCCGACGAGGGGCGCGAGCGCCAGGAGCACCGCCGTCGCGTAGCAGCCTGGGTTGGCGACGAGCCGGCCACGGGGCGGGCTCACCTCGGGGAGGCCGTACGACCACTCCGCGAGCTCCTCGGGCCGCGGATGCTCGAGCCCGTACCACGCGGGATACGCGCTCGCGTCGGTGAAGCGGTGTGCGCCGGAGAGGTCGACCACGACTGCCCGGGCGGGAGGCTCGATCGCCGCCGAATCGCCATGCGTCAGGCAGACGAGGACGACGTCGGCGCCGGACGAGAGGGCGGCGTCGTTGGTGATGAAGCGCGGCATGCGACTCCATCCGTTGCGGCCGAGCCTGGGATCGAGCGTGTCCGCGCGCTCGCCTGCGAGGGTGTCCGAGCCGAGCGCGTACAACTCGAGCGCCGGGTGCGCGAGGACCCGGTCGAGCGTCTCCTGTCCCGCGTACCCCGACGCGCCGACGATTGCAACTGTGGCCATGGTCGTATTATGCAGATTTCTTGCGTATCATGCAGAGACGCCGCAACCCCTGCAATCTCCCTGGAAACCGCAGGGTGGGTGCTACATTGCGCGCGCGGTGGAGCGTGTCCTCGTCCTCAATGCGAGCTACGAGCCCTTGAACGTCTGCTCGCTGCGCCGCGCACACGTGCTCGTCTGGAAGGGGAAGGCCGAGGTGGTCGAGAGCCACGGCCGGCCGCTCCGCTCGTCGACGTCCACCTTCACGCGTCCGCACGTGATCCGGCTCGTGACGTACGTCCGCGTGCCCCGCGGCGTGACGAAGCGCATCTCCCGCCGCGTCCTCTTCGCGCGGCACGGGTGGAAGTGCGTGTACTGCGGATCGGAGGGCAACCGTCTCACGCTCGACCACGTCGTGCCCCGGTCGCGCGGCGGGACCTCGGTCTGGGAGAACGTCGTCACGTCGTGCGCGCCCTGCAACCATCGGAAGGGCGATCGCCTGCTCGAGGAGACGAGCATGACCCTGCGCACGACTCCGCGAGCTCCGACGCCCGTGCTCTTCATCCGCCTCGCGGCCGAGCACGTCCCGGACGTATGGCGGCGCTACCTCCCGGGTCTCGAGGCCGCGGCGGCCGCCGCCTGACCGCTCCTTAACGCGCCATCGCGCGGTCGACGGCTTCCTGCTCCTCGGGCGAGAGCGCCACCGACGAGCGCCCGCGGTCGAGATCCTTCACGTAGATCCGAGCGTAGTCGCGGCCCTGGATCGCCGTGACGACAGTTCCCGTGCGCGTCGCGTCGAGGAACGCGACCGACGCCGACTGCTGGCCGCCGGTGCCCTCGTACGCGTCGTAGCGGACGACGGCAGTGTTCGTCACCGCGCCGTCGACCCGACGATCGACGCGCGAGAGCCCTGCGGCCACCTCGTCCACGGCGCGGTGCAGATCGTCGATCCGCCCCTGGAGCGACACCGCGAAGTCCACGAGGTCGGCCGAGCCCGTTCCGAGCAGCACCGCCTGCGTCGACCTCACGCGCGAGACGCGCATCCAGAGAAAGAGCTCGACGGCGAGCGCGAGACCCGCCACGACTGCCGCCGCGATCGCAATCGCGACCGAGGTGGTCACAGCGTGAAGATGACGGGGTACTCGGCTGTGTTGTTGGTCGTGTTCGTCTCGCCGGCCACCGGGTCGACGTCGACCTTCACGCTCGTCTGCTCGCCGAACGGCACGAGCGCACCGACCGTGAGCGTGACCGACTTCGTCTCACCGGGGTCGATGATCGGGATCGTCGCCGTCTTCACGATCGGGTCGGGCTGCTTCGGAATTGTGAGCGTGACCTTGATCCGCACTTCCTGGCTCTCCCCCGTGTCCTCGACGCCGACCTCGAAGGCGAGCTGGTCGGTCACCTTGATCGTCGTCTCCGTCGTCGTCGAGAGCAGCTGGCCGCTCGGTAGGGCCTTCACGTAGGCGATCCCGCTCCCGTGGAGGCCGGTGGGCGTCCCTCCCGTGGAAGCGCCCTGGATCCTCTGCCAGATCGCCGCGAGCGAGCTCTGGGTCACGAGGTCGTCGGCGGTGATGAACTGCGACGACGGGACGTCGAGGCCCTCGATGCCCTCGTCGTCGAGGACGGCCTTTGCCGGCTCCTGGAACGAGTCCGTCCAGATGACGTCGCTCGCGAGGAGTCGCCGCGTCTGCGCGAGGAGCAGCTCGCCCGCGACGCTCGCATCCGTCTCGTCGGCGGCGTCCTTGAACGCCGCCTGGAGCCCACGCAGGCCGTTCGCGCGGTAGCGGAGCGCTTCGACCGCGCCCTGATTGGGGACGACCATCGCGCCGGGAGCGTTCAGGCCGTCGGCCCGCTGCGTCTGCGTCTCGGCCGTCTGCACGTAGCCGCCGAGCTTCGCGTCGAGGTCCTCGGCGTTCAGGCCCGGCGTCGTGAGGAGCGTGCCGACCTGCTGACCGAGACGGGCGGACGCGTTCCCGATCGCGCCGATGTCCGCGAGGTACGTGCTGTTGCGGTCGCGCTTCGCGTCCGTCGTGCAGCCTTCGACCCATACGAGCAGGAGGACGACCACGAGAATCGCGAGTGCGATGAGCCCGATCAGGCGCAGGAGCGGCGTCAGGTTGCGGGGCGGCCCGAAGCGGGATCCGCGTCCCCTCCGACCGCGCTCGACCGGCGTGGGCTGGATCTCGATGGCCTCGGGCTCCTCCCACGACGGCGCGTCCTCCTCGTCGAAGAAGTCGAAATCGAGAATGTCGTCGTCGCGCGTACTCATGCGCCGCCTGGGCACTCTAGATGCTTCATCGGAGCAGCTGGCCCCTTGCGGGCCCGGCCGCTCGCCGGGTGGCAAGGAATCGGGCGAGCGACGGCAAAGAGTGTCGAGCGGTGTCCTCCGTCGCTGCCGTCCCATCCACCCAGGAGCTCGTTCTCGGTCGCTACCGGCCCATGCGCCCGCTCGGTAGCGGTGGGTCGGGCTCGGTCTGGCTCGCTCTCGACGAGCGCAACGGGCTCGACGTGGCGCTCAAGATCATCGCTCGCGAGGGCAAGGCGGCCGCACGCGCCGAGCGCGAGGCGCTCGCGGCGCGTCGGCTCCGCCACGACCGGTGCGTTCGCGCCTACGACGTGGGCCACGACCCGAGCCACGTCTACATCGCGTACGAGTACGTGCCGGGCAGGACGCTCCGCGAGACCATCCGCACCGACGACCTGTCGGAAGCCGACGCCGTGGAGATCGCCGCACAGGTGCTCGACGCCCTGGCACATGCGCATCGAGCCGGAATCGTCCACCGCGATGTGAAGCCCGCCAACGTGCTCGTCGAGGACCGGCACGAGGTGTCCGTTCGCCTGCTCGACTTCGGGCTGGCCCAGTTCGACGGTGCCGACACGCTCACGGCCGTCGGAGACGTCCCGGGAACGCTCGCCTACATCGCTCCGGAGCGACTCGACGGCGGCGACGCGACGCCGCAGAGCGACGTCTGGTCGGTCGGCGTCCTGCTGTGGGAGATCCTCGCGGACCGACATCCGTTCTGGGGCGTGCCGATCCAGGAGGTCGCCCAGTCCATCCAGCGAGGCGCGCCACCGCTCGCGTCCGAGCGTCGAGGTCTTCCGCGGCGCCTCACCGCCGCCGTCGACGCGGCGCTGGCCCGCGACCCCGCGGCGCGGCCAAGCGCGTCCGCACTCGCCGCCGAGCTCCGTCACTCCCTCCGCACCCCGGCCCGCAAGACGCGGGAGAAACGCTCTCGCGAGGCCGAGCAGACGCTCGCTCCCGCCCACCGTCACGCACGCCGGGCCGTGCCCGTCGCGCTCGCGGTGCTTACCGCCGTGCTCGGGGCGACGCTGCTCCCGTTCTGGCCGCCTGGGCTCGTCGCGGCCGTCGCGCTCGCGGCGGCTCTCGCATGCTGGCTCGACCCCCGTGCCGGTCTCGTCGTTGCGCTCGCGACCCCGATCCTTCCTCTCGGAAACCTCTCTGCGAGCGCGGCCGTCCTCTACGGCGGGTTCGCGCTCGGCTGGCTGGCGCTCACCTGGCGCGACGCCCGCCACGGTCTCCTCTTCGTCACGGGCCCCGTGCTCGCGACCATCGGCCTTCTTCCGCTCGTCCCGCTCGTGCTCCAGCGGGCGCAGGGAACGGTCCGCCGTGCGGCGCAGGGAGCCCTCGCGGTGCTCTCCGCCGCGCTGCTGGCCGGCGTGGGGGGAGACGCCCTTCCGGTCGGCGGAGGTCATGTCGGGGCAATGGGGATCGGCCCGCTCACATCCGTGTCCGACGCTGCGCTCGCGACGTCGAACGCGCTCTTCGGGAACACGCTCGTGGCAGTCGCCGCGATCAGTGTGGCGGTCGCCTCCGCCGCTCTGCCCTGGGC
>JBKOYF010000096.1:0-10348 GCA_046725305.1 Actinomycetota bacterium | reverse complement strand
CCGACCTCGGGCGCCTCGCCCGGGCGCGGCCGATGGACGTCGTCACCGACCGATCCTACGATTCGTCCAAAACAAAGGAGACCTAGGCGCGATGCAAGAGACCGAGAAGATCTGGATGAACGGCGAGCTCGTCGACTGGGCGGACGCGAAGATCCACGTCGCCTCGCACGGGCTCAACTACGGCTCTGGCGTATTCGAGGGCATCCGCTGCTACGACACGCCCAAGGGCCCCTCGGTGTTCCGCTTGCGCGACCATCTGGTACGCCTGGCGAACTCGGCGAAGGTGCTCTACATGGACCTTCCGTACACGCTGGACGAGCTGCGTTCCGCGACGCACGAGATCATCGCCGCGAACGGGCTCACGTCCTGCTACCTGCGCCCGATCGCGTTCTACGGCTACGGCGAGCTCGGCGTCGCCTCGACGGGAAATCCGGTGGACGTCGTGATCATCAGCTTCCCGTGGGGCGCGTACCTCGGCGAGGACAGCCAGAACCACGGGATCACGGCGAAGATCTCGAGCTGGGAGCGCGTGGGGCCGAACGTGATCCCGCACGCCGCGAAGGCGACCGGCATCTACCTCAACTCGATGCTCGCGACGATGGAGGCGAAGCGCGCCGGTTACGACGAGGGGATCATGCTCTCGCACGACGGCTACGTCGCGGACGGGCCGGGGGAGAACATCTTCGTCGTGAAGGACGGCGTCATCTTCACGCCGCCGCTCGCCATGTCGATCCTGCCGGGGATCACGCGCGACACGATCATCCAGATCGCACAGGATCTCGGCTACCGCGTCGAGGAGTCCCTCCTCATCCGGACCGATCTCTACCTCGCGGACGAGGTGTTCATGGTCGGCACGGCCACCGAGGTCGCTCCCGTGCGCTCGGTCGACGACCGCGAGATCGGCGTCGGCCCGGTCACGCGTGCGCTGCAGAAGGCGTACCTCGACACCGTCCAGGGCCGCAGCGAGCGCTGGGGCCAGTGGCTCGACGTGGTCGAGATGTCGCCCTCGGCGGCGTAGAGTCGGAGCGGCGTTTGGCGTCCGTGCGGACGATCCAGCTCTCGAGCCCGTGGCTCGACGAGCGGGAGGACGAGCTCGTCGCCGAGGTCCTCTCGTCGGGACGCCTCTCGCTCGGCCCGACGATCGACCGCTTCGAAGAGGAGCTCGCCGCGGTGGTGGGAGCGCCCTACGCGGCCGCGGTCTCGAGCGGCACTGCAGGCCTGCACCTCCTGTGCATCGCGGCCGGCGTCGGCCCCGGGGACGAGGTCGTCACCTCGCCGTACTCCTTCGTCGCCTCGGCGAACTGCGCGATCTACGAGGGCGCCGCGCCCGTTTTCGCCGACGTCGACCCTCGGACCCTCAACCTCGACCCGACGGCCGTCGAGGCCGCGATCACCGACCGCACGCGCGCCGTCGTCGCCGTGGACATCTACGGCTACCCCTGCGAGCTCGACGAGCTGAGGTCGACCTGCGACGCGCGAGGGATCGCGCTGATCGAGGACGCGTGCGAGGCGCTCGGAGCCCGCTACAAGGGGAGGCCGATCGGCTCGCAGGGGCCGTCCGCGGTCTTCGCCTTCTACCCGAACAAGCAGATCACGACGGGCGAGGGCGGGATGGTCACGACGCACTCCGAGAGCGAGTGGCGGCTGCTCCGCAGCCTCCGCAACCAGGGCCGCGCCGACTCCGGAGGCTGGCTCGAGCACGCACGGCTCGGCTTCAACTACCGCATCGACGACATCCGCGCCGCGATCGGGCTCGGGCAGCTCGAGAAGCTCGACGCGATCCTGGCCGGCCGAGCGGCCGTGGCGGAACGCTACTCGGAGCTCCTGGGCTCGATCCCCGGACTCGGGCTTCCGTGCGCCGACGACGACGACCACGAGCGCTCGTGGTTCGTCTACGTGGTCGCGCTGCCGCCCAACGCCGATCGTGAGGCCGTCATCGCGACGCTCGAGGGCCGCGGCGTGCAGACGGCCCGCTACCTGCCGTGCATCCACCTCCAGCCGTACATGCAGGAGCGCTTCGGGTATCGCGTCGGCCTCTGCCCGGTAGCCGAGGAGATGTCCTCGCGCACGCTCGCCCTGCCGTTCCACGCACGGCTTCCCGAGGACGACCAGCACGTCGTCGCCGAGGCGTTGCGCGACGCGCTGCAGTAAGTGCCGCGAGGGCCCTCCCAAGGCGAGGCGATCGCAGTGTGGGCCGTCTGGACGCTGATCGCGCTCGAGGTTCTCGTGACGTACAGCTGGGTGGATCCTTCCGACACCTACCACGTGTCCCGTGAAGGGATCGTCGGTGGGCTGAGCCGCGCTCTGACGCTCGTGAACTTCCCGGTCGGGCTCGTTGCCATCGCGCTCACGCTCGTCGCCGTCGCCGCGCTTCCTCGTCGAGCCTGGTGGGCCGCAGCACCTGCGATCGCGCTCTGCGCGACGATCCCCTTCTTCAACGACCAGGCGAACCTCGACGCTCACTGGGGAAACGCCATCCCTGCGGTCGGAGTCGTGATCGCGGTCGGCCTGACCGCTGCAGCGGCGCAGCGGGCGAGATCGGCCTTCGCGCCGAGGCAGCCGTGGGACGGGGCGAGGATCGTCGCCGGTGCGGTCGTGGTTCTCCTCTCGCTCCCCTGGCTGACGGCCAATCTCGGGTTCCACTTCCCGGGAGACGTCTTCATGGGCGAGGAGCTCAGGAGCGAGCACGGTACGCCGATCGCCGCGGTCCATCTCGGGCACCACCACGGCCTCGACGGGACGCTGCTCGTCCTCACCGCGTTTCTCCTGTCCCGTGTCGCGATCCCGTCGCGACGGCTTCGGATCGTGACGTTCGCATACCTCGGGACGATGCTCACGTACGGCGCGGTCAACCTCGTCCAGGACGACTGGAACGAGCAGCTGTACAAGCGAGGCTGGACGGATGCGAGCATCCCGTCGGCGATCCTGCCCTCCGCGAAGCCGATCTGGATTGTCGTCATCGCGCTCGCCGTCGTCGCGACGATCGCCCTGCTCCACGAAGAGAAGCGCACGTCATACTCCGCTCCATGACGCCGGCGAGCATGGTGTTCCTCGGCTTCGGGAAGTATGCGCGGGCGGACAAGATCTACGCGCTCGAGCCGATCACGGGCGACGATCGCGGAGGAGGCCGGCGCACGCGCGTCTGGGTCGAGGGCGTCGCAGAGCCCCTCATCGCCTCGAGGACGGAGCGCACGATCCTCCACGACATGGGCCACGAGGCGGGAGACTCGCTCGTCCTCGACTCCGCGCTCGACCTCGCGGAGCGGCTCGCGTCGGCAGCGGAGGAGGGCCGCGTCGATCTCGGTGATCTCGGGCGTCGAGCGCGGAAGGTGCTCGCGTCGACCTCGCGGCCGACCGAGACCGAGCCGCTGTTCTGACGCGGCTCGACGACTTCTTCGGACGCGACGTCCGGGTCGTCGCTCGTGAGCTCGTCGGCTGGAAGCTGCTCGTGGACGGTGTCGGCGGCGTGATCGTCGAGACCGAGGCGTATTCACCGGACGATCCTGCGAGCCACTCCTTCGGCGGGCGGACGTCGCGCAACGCGACGATGTTCGGCCCGCCGGGGCGGCTCTACGTGTACCGCTCGTACGGTGTCCACTGGTGCGCCAACGTCGTCAGCGACGAGGACGGCGTGGGTGCGGCGGTGCTCCTCCGCGCGCTCGAGCCGAGCGCCGGCCTCGACATGATGCGAGCTCGTCGCGGTGTCGACGACCCGTACCTTCTCGCCGCCGGACCTGGCCGGCTGACCCAGGCGCTCGGAATCTCGGGCGCCCACGACGGTCTCGACCTCGCGTCGCCGCCTTTCGTGCTGGTCGCGCCGGAGAGCCCTCCTGACGTGGTCGAGTCGACCCGGGTCGGGATCACGCGCGCGGGCCACAGGCCGTGGCGCTATTCGCTCGCGGGGTCTACTTTCGTGAGCCGTCCCCGACCACGAGCTTGACCCTCAGTGAAGGCCCGATCGCGACGCCCGGGGCGGGCGTCTGTCGGAGCACGGTCCCGGCGCGTCCGGGCGCGGTTCGCGCGGCCAGTCGGACCTTGATCCTGCCCGCCTCGCTCTGGACATCCCGGAGGCTCGAGCCGACGAAATTGGGGAGCGCTCCGTAGCGTGCCTTGGAGACCCAGATCGTGACCTCGTCGTTCGCCGAGAGCCCGCCCGACCGGGGATCCTGGCCGACGACGATTCCTGGGAGCTTGCCGGGCTTCGCCGGCGCGTAGACGACGCTCGCGCTCAGCGGCTGGTCCGTGAGGCGTGCCTTCGCGCCTTCGGCGGTCATTCCCACCACGAGCGGCACCTCGACCTCGTTCGGCTTGCAGTCAGCCTCGTCGTCCGGGGCTTCTCCCGAGAAGTAGGCGACGAGCTTCGACCCTCGGCAGTAGCCGTTGTCGAGCTGCCACGAGCCGTCACGCCGCACCACCCACGTCGGCACGCCGCCGAGGTAGGGAGGTGAGTCGAAGGAATCCGTGTCGTCGCGCTCGACCTTCTCCATGAACGCCTTCCAGATCAGGGCGGGAAGCGTCCCGCCCGCGACGGGCTCGCCGTCGAACTCCGTGCGCATGGGCCGGAGCGCGTCCGGGTAGCCCACCCAGACGGCGACGACCAGGTCCGGCGTGTAGCCGACGAACCACGCGTCGCCGTAGTTGTCCGTCGTCCCCGTCTTGCCTGCAATCTGCAGCCCGGGGATGTACGCCCGCTTCCCCGTCCCCTCGCGCACGACGTTCTCGAGCATGCTCGTGAGGAGCTCGGCGTGACCCTCGTCCATCACCTGCGTGGGGCGGGGAGCGTTCTCGTCCACGCGACCGGAGCGGATCCGCTCGACCGTCTCGACGACGCGTGGTTGGTTGCCGAACTCCGAGCCGTCGACGCGTCGTCCGTCGTTCGCGAACGTCGCGTACGCCCGTGCCATCTCGAGCGGGCTCACCGCACCCGAACCGAGGCCGATCGAGAAGTACGGCGCGAGATGGCTGCGAATGCCGAGGCTGTGCGCCGTCTTGACGATCTCCTTCGGCCCGACGAGGTCGGTCAGCTGGGCGAACACCGAGTTGTCCGACGACACGATCGCCCGCGAGACGCTGATACGGCCGAGGTACGTGTGGTCGTAGTTCGTCACCTTCCAGATCCGGTCGCCCGCGTCGATCGAGACCGGCTTCGACTCGAGCTCCGTGAGCGGCGAGACGCCCTCGTTCATCGCTGCGGCGAGGACGATCGGCTTGAACGAGGATCCCGGCTGTCGCTTCGCCTGCGCGGCGAGGTTGAACTGGCTCCGACGGAAGTTGCGGCCTCCGAACATCGCGCGGACCGCGCCCGTGTGCGGGTCGATCGCGACGAGCGCTGCGGCCGGGCCGTTCGGGCTGCGGAGGACCTGCTCGATCGCGGCGCGCGCCTTCAGCTGCATCTTGAGGTCGATGGTCGTCGTCACCTTCAGGCCGCCGCCGAAGACGCGTCCTGCGCCGTACTGCGCGACCAGCTGGTCCTTCACGTAGTTGACGAAGTACGGCGCAGGCCCCTGCGTCCCGGGGAGGCGGATGTCCTCGGGCGCAGGAAGCTCGGCCTTGTCCGCGCGCATGAACTGGCGCCGGGTGATCTTTCCCTGCGCAAGCATCATGTCGAGCACGTGATGCCGTCGGAGCTTCGCGCCGCGCGGGTTCGTCGCGGGGTCGTAGAGCGAGGGGTCGGAAGGGAGCCCGGCGAGGAGGGCCGACTCGGCGAGATTGAGATCCTTGGCGCTCTTCTTGAAGTACGCGCGCGCGGCCTGCTGGATCCCGTACGCGCCGTGCCCGAAGTAGATGGTGTTCAGATATGCGGTGAGGATCCGATCCTTGCTCCAGCGCTGCTCCAGCTGCCACGCGAGGGCCGCCTCGCGGACCTTCCGCGCAAGCGTCCGCTCGTTGCGGATGTACGCGTTCTTGACGAACTGCTGCGTGATCGTGGAGCCACCCTCGACGATCCCCTGCTGACGCACGTCCTGCCAGAGCGCACGCGCGATGCCGCGCACGTCGACTCCGTTGTGCTCGAAGAAGCGCTGGTCCTCGACGGAGACGATCGCCTGTCGCATGATCGGCGCGATGTCCTCGGTGCCGATGAGGACGCGGCTCTCGTCCCCGCGGAGCACGGCGAGCACGCTTCGGCCGTTCGACGCGTAGACGACGCTGTCGACGTCGGAGTGCTGCGCCGCCGGGTCGAGCGACGGGATCTCGCTCGCAACGGCGCGGACGAGGCCGAACGTGAACGAGACGAGGGCCGCGGCGAAGAGGACGAGCAGGAGCGCCGCAAGACGACGTTTGCGAACTCGGCGTCGCGCGCGCGACATCCCCTTCTCCTTCCGAACCCGCAAGGGGGGAGATTGTAGCCCCGCGTGACTGAATCCCCCGCTAAGAGAGGGTTCATATGGGCACCGACCGCGTCTGGGGCCGCTTTAGGGGTCTTCGCGCGGGTGGGATTCGCGTTCTCGCGAATCCCTGTTGCGCAAGATCAGCTCAGACGGGTTCGGAGGCGACGACCGGCTGCGTCGTCGGCGCGTCCACCCCTCCGGCCGGCTCGAGCGTGACGCCCACGACGTCGCCGGGGCTCACGACGCCGTCGACTCCGAGAATGTCGGCGCCGTTTCGCCCCGGGTAGAGGCCGGCACGCTCGGCCTCGTTGACGTTGCCGTTCGGCATGACCCACAGCTCGTACGTCTTCCCGGCAGGAGCGGGATCCAGCCCGTCGACGACGAGCACGGCGCGCCCGTCGGCGGCCACGACGAGACGACCTGTCCCCGTCTGCAGAGCGACCGAGCGCGCGTCGGGATCGGCGAGCACGGCCGCGCTCGCGCGATCGCGCTCGAGGGCGGCACGCGACTCGTCGAGCTGGCTCGAGAGGTCGGCCGCCCACAGTCCGATCGCGAGCGCGACCACGGCGGCGATCGCCGCTGTCGCTGCGAGCACCGGCACGAGGCGTCGACGCCGCGGCTCGAACGGCACGACGACCAGGGGCTCGGCCCGGACGTCGGCGAGGATGCGCTCGCGGAGCGCGGTGCTCGGGGCAGGGCCCGACGCAGCGACCGCCAGGGCCTCGGTCGTCACCCAGAAGGACTCGAGCTCCGCCTGACACTGCTCGCACCCGGCGAGGTGGGCCTCGTAGGCCGACCGCTCCTCGGGGTCGAGCGCGTCCAGCGCGTAGCCGGCGGTCAGCTCGTGAATTCCGGTTTCCATGATCCTTCCTGTGCGGATTCGTCGAGCAGCTCGCGGAGCCTCGCGAGGCCGGCGAACATCCTGCTCTTGATCGTCCCGAGAGGCACCCCGAGCCTCTCGGCCAGCTCGGACTGCGAAAAGCCTCCGTAGTAGGCGAGCTCGAGTGCCTCGCGCTGCATGTCCGGCAGCTGCGCGAGCGCCGACTGCACGCGTTCGCGCTCGAACCGCAGCCACGCCGCCTCCTCCGTCTGCTCCGACGCCTGCCCGACGGAGTCGTCGTCCGCGAGCGGCTCGGCCTGCCGGCGTTCCTCGCGTCGCACGAGGTCGACCGCGCGGCGGTGGACGAGCGTGAGGATCCACGTGCTCGCCTTCGCGCGCTCGGCCCTGAAGCTCGCCGCGCTCCGCCACACCTGGAGGAAGGCCTCCTGAACCGCGTCCTCTGCGTGGCGCTCGTCCCGCAGCACGCGCAGCGCGAGGCCGTAGGCGATACGAGACACGCGTTCGTAGAGCTCAGCGAGGGCATCCTCGTCCCCGCGTGCGACGAGCGCCACGAGGGCCTCATCGGAGAGGTGGGCGTGGTGCTTGCGCATGGCGAAGCGATCCTGCGACCCGGGCAACGCTAACACGGTGGACGCGGTCGCCTCCATGACCCTGGTTCGCTCGATGTTGCGATCCGGTTCACGGTGAACCGGCCTCGTCGAGTCGGCGAACAAGGGCCGTTCCCCTACCGCAGTCCACGAGAGGAGTGACGATGCATAGACGCATCACCGCGGTCGCTGCGCTTGCGCTGCTCGCCTTTGCAGCAGTCGTCGGCGCCGTAACGCTCGGCCCCGGGAACGGAACCGCGTCGAGTCACCGCGAGGCCCCGCTGATCGCAGAGGATCCGGCGGCCGACCTCACCGACCTGTACGCGTTCCGCAGCCCGGACAAGCCGAACACCGTGACGATCCTCGCCAACGTCAACCCGGGTGAGGATCCAGCGGCAGGGCCCAACTGGTACACGTTCTCGCCGAACGCGCGCTACAACCTGAAGATCGACACGAACGGGGACGCGCGCCCGAACGTCACGTACCAGTTCCAGTTCAGGACGAAGACGGGCCCGTTCTTCCTCGGCGACACAGCACAGCCGTTCACCGTGACCCGGGTCGTCGGGCACAGGTCGCAGGTCGTCGCACGCAGGACGACGCCCCCGAACAACATCGGGCCGCGCTCGACCCCGAGCTACCGCTCGCTCGCGGCGAAGGGCGTCGTCTCCTTCGACGGAGGGCGCTCGAAGGCGTTCGCGGGTCAGCGAGACGACCCGTTCTTCGGCGACGTCGGCGCGATCTTCGATCTCGTCGCGATCCGCAAGGGCACGGGCAACATGGGTGGAGGGAAGGACTTCTTCGCCGGCTATGGCGTGCACACGTTCGGCGTGCAGGTCCCGATCGCGGGACTCGCCGCGAAGAGCGGGATCGTGGGCGTCTGGTCGTCCGTCGACCGGCGGAAGGTCACGACCCGGACCACGGCAGGCGCTCGCTCGTCCGGCGCCTGGATCCAGGTCGACCGCCTCGCCAATCCGCTGGTCAACGAGGTCGTCATCCCGACGGGCCTCAAGGACCAGTGGAACGGGCTCCAGCCGTGGAAGGAGGGGCGATTCCGTCAGTACTACGACTCGCCGATCCTCGCCGCGGTCATCAACAAGCTGTACAAGCTCGGCGCTCCCGAGACGGATCGCGACGACCTGGTCGCCGTGCTCCTCACGGGCGTGCCCAAGCTGAACTTCACGAGCCCCAGGCTCGCGGAGCTCCTCCGCCTGAACCTCGCGATTCCGGTGACGAAGAACCCGAACCGGATGGGCGTGCTCGCGGGCGACAACCAGGGCTGGCCGAACGGCCGGCGCCTCGGTGACGACGTCATCGACATCGCCGAGCAGGCGGTCGGCGGCTTCCTCAAGGGCACGAAGCTGCCGCTCGGTGACGGCGTGAACGCCGACGATCGACAGCTCCTCGGATCCTTCCCGTACATCGCGGATCCGCAGTCGGGCTTCGACAACACGAAGGGCAAGTAGTACCTTCGCGCGACGTGAGGGCCGGGTCACCGGCCCTCACGAACCGCTCCGCGATCTCATGCGAACAATCTCCGTGAAGCGCCTCGCCGCTGCCGCAGCAATCGTGCTGGCCGCTCTCGTCGCACCGGCGATCGCGGGCGCTCACCCGCTCGGGAACTTCACCGTGAATCACTACGCCGGCCTCGAGGTGGCAGGCGACACCGTGTACGTCCGCTACGCACTCGACCTCGCCGAGATCCCGACGTATCAGCTCGGCGCGGACGTGAGGCGGCCAGGCTACGCCACGCGTCTCGCGCGCGAGCTGGTCCTCACGCTCGACGGACGCCGCGTGCCGCTCCGCGTCGTGACGAAGCGCGTCGCATCGCGTCCGGGCGCAGGCGGTCTGCCAACGCTGCGCCTCGACGTCGTGTACCGCGCGACTGGAACAGGGAGCGCGCTCGCCTTCCGGGACGCGTCCTTCCCGGGGAGGATCGGCTGGGACGAGGTCACGATCCGCGGGCGGGACGGTGGGCGCGTCGTCACGGCGGATGTTCCGTCGACGAGCACGAGCGACGTCCTGCGGAAGTACCCGCGAGGCCAGCTTCGATCTCCGCTGGACGTCTCGACCGCGGAGGCGACGATCGACCTCGGATCGGCGTCGGCTGCAGCTCCCACCATTGAGCGCGTCGACGCACCCAGCCACATGCGCGGCGGCTTCGCAGCGCTGATCGAGCAGGGTGACGTGACTGTCGGCGTGCTCCTCCTCTCCCTCCTCGTCGCGGCGTTCTGGGGCGCGGCCCATGCGCTCACCCCCGGCCACGGCAAGGCGATGGTCGCCGCCTACCTCGTCGGCACGAAAGGGACGGCCCGGCATGCGTTCCTCCTCGGCGGAACCGTCACGATTGCCCACACGGCGGGCGTGTTCGCCCTCGGCTTCGTGACGCTCGGGCTGTCGGCGTTCATCGTCCCGGAGCAGCTGTACCCCTGGTTGACCTTGGTCTCCGGCCTGCTCGTCGTCGTCGTGGGCACGTCCGTCCTCAGGCAGCGACTCCGCTCGCGCCCGCACGGTCATGCGCATCACCACCACCACGAGCACGGCCATCACCACGACGAGCACGACGCTCTGACCTCGAAGGGGATCCTCGGGGT
>JBKOYF010000016.1:0-8111 GCA_046725305.1 Actinomycetota bacterium | reverse complement strand
CCGCGCCGGATAGCTCGAGAACTCCTGCCCGCCCTCGATCAGCGAGGCGTGCACGCTCCCGCTCCCCACGTACGGATGGGTCGGATTCGCGCGGAGACGGCGGTCGAGCTCCTCGATGCCGACGAGGAGCCGCCCCATCTTCGCGATCGCGTCGATGCCGAGGTGCGGCCGCGAGCCGTGCGCGGCGCGCCCGACCGTCTCGAGCTCGAAGTGAACGAAGCCGCGATGCGCGACCGCAACCTCGAGCTCCGTCGGCTCGGTCACGATCGCCGCGTCCGCCTGCATGCTCGCCGCGATCGCCTCCGTCCCGACGCTCGCGAACTCCTCGTCGGCGACGGCAGTGAGGACGACGTCCCCTGCAAGCCCCTCGCGCTGTGCCTGGGCCACGGCGACCATGCACGCCGCGAGACTCCCTTTCATGTCGTAGGCGCCCCGCCCGTAGAGGCGTCCCCCCTCGAGGCGAGGCGTCAGCGGATCGTCCATGCCCGCGACGCCCACCGTGTCCAGATGCGCGTTGAGCATGAGCGAGCGGCCGGTGCCTCGTCCCCGCGCGACCGCGACGACGTTGGGCCGCCCCGGAGCGGCGTCGGAGAGGGTCGTTTCGAGGCCGGCCCGGTCACACCACTCCGCGACGACCCGCGCGAGGCTCGCCTCGCCCGAGCCACCGGGCACGACGTCCGGGTTGATCGACTCGACGGCGACGAGCTTCGCCGCGAGCTCGGCGACGTCGCTCACCTACGCGACGACGTACCCGTCGGCGATCGCGAGCGCCTCGTCGAGGATCGCGACGCCCTCGTCGACCTCGTCGCGCGTGATGGTCAGCGGCGGAACGACCATGATGACGTTCCAGTGCGTCATCAGGTAGAGGCCGCGCTCGAGCGCCGCCTTCGCGAGCCGTGCCACGGGGGCGGCCGCCTGGCCCGACGCGTTGAACGGAACGAGCATCTCGCGGGTCTCTCTGCTCTTCACGAGCTCGACGCCCCAGAAGCATCCCAGCCCCCGCACGTCGCCGATCGATGGATGGCTCGCCGCGAGCCCCGCAAGCTCGTCCCCGAGGTAGGCGCCGACCTCGGCCGCGTTCTCGACGACGCCCTCCTCGCGGAACGCCTCGATCGAGGCGACGGCCGACGCGCACGCGAGCGGATGCCCCGCGTACGTGAGCCCTCCCGGGAAGAAGCGCCCGCGCACCCACTCCTTCAGGTGCGAGCGAATGATCATCGCGCCGAGCGGCACGTACCCGGAGTTGATCCCCTTCGCCACGGTGATGATGTCCGGGACGACGTCCCAGTTGTCGCACGCGAACCAGCGCCCGGTGCGGCCGAAGCCCGCCATCACCTCGTCGAGGATCAGCAGGATCCCGTGCCGGTCGCAGACCTCGCGGATCGCCTGCAGGTAGCTGGGCGGGGGCGGAATCACTCCGTTCGTTCCGGTCACCGTCTCGAGGATCACGGCGGCGACCGTGTGCGCACCCTCGTACTCGAGGATCTCCTCGAGATGCGGCGCTCCCATACACACGGGGCACGGGTCCGGATGGCCCGCGGGGCAGCGGTACGTGTACGGATCGAGCATGCGCACGACGCCCCCCATCCCCGGCTCGTTCGGCCATCGCCGCGGGTCGCCGGTCAGCATGATCGAGCCGTGCGTCGCGCCGTGGTAGGAGCGGTAGCGCGCGACGATCTTGTGACGCCCGGTCGAGAGACGCGCAAGCCTGATCGCGTTCTCGTTCGCCTCGGCCCCCGAGTTCGTGAAAAACGACATGCAGAGGTCGCCCGGGGTGACCTCCTCGAGGAGCCTGCCGAGGCGCGAGCGCGACTCGGACGCCATGGGTGGCCCGATGGTGCAGAGGCGGTCGGCCTGCTCCTTGATGGCCGCGACGAGCTTCGGGTGCTGATGACCGATGTTGACGTTGACGAGCTGCGAGGCGAAGTCGAGGTAGCGCTTGCCCTCGTAGTCCCAGAAGTGGCGCCCCTCGGCCCCGGCCACCGCAATCGGCTGGATCGCGTCCTGCACGGACCACGAGTAGAGGACATACTCCTTCGCGTCCTCGACGATGTGCGCGCCCAGGTTCGGGTCGGCCTCGACGATCGCCATACGCTGATCCTAGACAACCCCCTGGCGTCGAGTCGTCGCTACGACAGAGCCGGCGAAGCCGGCTCCTTCAGGGATTCCCGCGAAGAAGAACGCCTGCACGGAGGGCGCCGGACAAGGGGGAAGGTGTCCGGCGCCGCTCCGCGCAGCTGGTCGTCAGCGGGCGGCGGTGGGAAGGAGCTCCTGCCCGAAAGCGGCCCGTTCGACGAACTCGCCCACGCCCGGCTCCGCGAGCAGCTCGCCGGAATCGACGAGCACGTTTCCGCGGAGGAAGACGATTTCGGGAGAGCCGGTGACCTCGGTGCCCTCGTAGAGGTTGTAGTCGGTCTTCGAGTGCTGCGTCCCGGCCGTGATGAGGTGCCGCTTCTCGGGGTCGAAGATCACGATGTCGGCATCCGAGCCCGGAGCGATCGTGCCCTTGCGCGGATAGAGGCCGAAGAGCTTGGCCGGATTCGTCGCGAGGAGCTCGACCATCCGGTTCAACGTGATCCGCCCGGTTCGGACGCCGAACTCGTGGATCATGTGCAGCCGGTTCTCGAGGCCGGGGCCGCCGTTGGGGATCTTCGAGAAGTCGTCGCGACCGAGGGTCTTCTGGCCGTCCCAGAGGAACGCGCAGTGGTCGGTCGAGATCACCGAGAGGATGTCCGAGCGCACGGCGTGCCAGAGCACCTCCTGGTTCTCGATCGGCCGCGGCGGGGGCGTGTACACGTACTTCGCGCCCTCGAAGTCGGGGCGCTCGAGGTAGGTGTAGTCGACGAAGAAGTACTGCGTGCACGTCTCACCCCAGACGTCCCAGCCCTGCTCACGGGCGCGGGCGATGGGGTCGACCGCCTCCTTGCAGGAGACGTGGACGACGTACAGGGGCGAGCCCGCGACGCGCGCGAGCTGGATGGCCCGGTTCGTCGCCTCGCCCTCGGTCTCCGGCGGTCGCGTCAGCGCATGGAAGTGGGGCGCCGTGTTCCCGGCGGCGAGCGCCTGCTTGACGAGCACGTCGATCGCGTCGCCGTTCTCCGCGTGCACCATCACGAGCGCGCCGGTCTCGGCCGCGACCTCCATCGTCCGGAAGAGCGTCTCGTCGTCGACCATGAGCGCGCCCTTGTAGGCCATGAACAGCTTGTACGAGGTGATGCCCTGCTCGGGCAGGCGTGCGAGCTCCTCGAGCGTCCCACCCTCGCGGAGGTCGGTCACCGCCATGTGGTAGCCCATGTCGATGACCTGCTTGCCGTCCGCCTTGGCGCGCCATTCGTCGAGCGCCTCGGCGAACGTCGCGCCCGGTGGCTGGATCACGAAGTCGACGTGGCAGGTCGTCCCGCCGAACGCGGCCGCGGTCTGGCCCGACGTGACGTCGTCGATCGTGACCGTGCCCCCGAAGGGCATGTCGAGATGGGTATGCGGGTCGACGCAGCCCGGGAGGACGTACTTCCCGGAGGCGTCGACGACGCGATCGGCGTCGACGTCGAGCGACTCCCCGATCATCGCGATCCGTTCCCCGTCGACGAAGACGTCGCCGACGTAGTCGTCGGCGGCCGTGATGATCCGTCCGGCCTTGATCAGTGTCGACACGTCATCACATCCTTTCCGGGAGGGTCGCCCGGGCCGGCAGCGTCCGGCCCGGGCTCTCGACCCTCGCTACTTGCCTCCTTCCGTCAGCGTCACGACCGCCCTCTTGAACTTCTTGCCGTAGATGTCGATGCCCTGCTTGCGCAGGATCGCATCCGCCTTCTTGGCGAGATCGGACCGATAGGCGGCCTTCGACGCCGGCGTCTTGATGACGTCGTAGGTCTTCGAGATGGTCGCCGTCTTCGTGAAGTCGGCGGGGTTCATGACGCCGATGCCGAGCGTGTTCGGCCAGATCAGCGCGTTCACCTCGTTCATCTGCCACGTCTGGTGCCCACGGGGGAGCGCAGGGCCGTTGGCGAGCACGATGTTCACGCACGCCTTGTAGTTGTCACGGCAGAACGCCCAGCCCTTGAACGTCGCGGCGAGGAACTTCACCGCGAGCGCCTGGTTGGCCTTGCTCTTGATCCAGTCGCCCCGGACGAAGATCCCGTCCTGCATCATCCCGGTCCCGAGGTCCGAGTACTTGTAGACCTTGAGGTCGGAGAGCTTGTAGAGCTTGCCGGTGTCGGGGTTCTTCGTCTCGAGCACCTGGGCGAGCTCGTTGTACGTCATCGCCGACGCCGCGTCGATCTCGTGGTTGAGGAACGCGAGCATGTCGAAGTTCTGCTTGACGAGCGTCACGTCCTTGTCGGGGTCCATGCCGTTCTTGACGAGCGCGGCGCGCTGCTCGAACTCGTTGCCGAAGATCCAGACGCCGAACTTCTTCCCGCGCATCTTCTTGAAGTTGTCGATCCCGTCGTTCTTCCACGTCACCTCGGTCGTACCGGATCTCGTGTAGACCTGGGCGATGTTGACGAGGTCGTTCCCCTGGTCGCGGTTGGCGAGCAGGCTGGGAAGCCAGTCGACGCCGAACTCGGCCTGCTTCGACAGGACGACCTGCTCGTTGTTGATGTCGGGCCCGCCGACCTTGAGATTGACGTCCAGCCCGGCCTGCTTGTAGTAGCCCTTCGCCTTCGCGGCGTAGTACCCCGCGAACTGCGCCTGGGTGACCCACTTGAGCTGGATCGTCACCTTCGTCAGCTTGGGGCTCGACGAGCCTGCCATCGCGAGCCCGGTCGCCGACAGCGCGGCGACCACCGCCAGCGCCGCTCCTGCGACGTACCACCTACGTTTCGTCACGTGCCCTCCTTTTCGCGGCCTCGAAGCGTCTCCGAGGCCCGTCGTCCCTGCCTATGAGCCCCTCCGTCCGATGGAGGGATGCCAACTCACCACGTACCGCTCGACCACGGAGATGCTCCCGTAGAAGGCGATCCCGAGCACGCTCGCCACGAGGATCGCCGCCCACGCGACTTCGTAGTGGGACAGCGCGACCGAGCTCAGGATCAAGACCCCCAGCGCCTGTGTCGAGCCTCCGAAGTAGTCGCCCACGACCGCGCCGATCATCGCAAGGACGCTCGCCACCTTCAAGGCTGTGAAGACGTACGGAAGCGAGCTCGGGATCCGGACGCGCCGGAACACGGACGACTCGCGCGCCGCGTACGAGCGCATGAGCTCGATCGACTCCGGGTCGACCGAGGTGAGCCCGCGCAGCGTGTTCACGAGGACGGGGAAGAAGCAGAGAACAGCGGCGATCGTGATCTTCGACCAGGGGCTGAGGAGGCCGAACCACGCGTTCGTGATCGGCGCGAACGCGATGATCGGGATCGCGTTGGCCGCGATCATGTACGGCATCAGCGCGTTCCCGAAGGGCCGCCAGCGCGCGAGGACGAGTGCGCTCAGGAACGCGACCCCGCTCCCGATCACGAAGCCTCCGAATGCCTCCTTGAACGTGATCCACGCTCCGCGCGCGAGCCCGCTCCGCTCGTCGCGCAGCGCGGCCAGCACATCCGAGAACCGGGGGAGCAGGAAGCTCTCGACGTGCAGGACGTCGGGCAGAATCCATTGCCAGGCGACGAGCCCGAGCGCGAACACGACGACCGCCGGTAGCCAGTAGCGGACACGGTCCCAGAGACGAGCCCGTGGGTGGTCGGCGCTCGCGACCGCGCTCACTCGACGACCTCGTCCTGCGCGAGCACCGGCTCCGGCACCTCGTCGGCGCCGCTCGCGTGGAGAAGCTCGCGCACCTGCGTCACGAGCTCGAAGAAGCGCGGCTGTTCCCGGGTCTCGTTCGTCCGAGGCTGTGCGAGGTCGATCGGCACGACCGACGTGATCCGACCCGGTCGCGGCGACATGACGGCGACGCGGGTCGAGAGGAACACCGCCTCGGAGATCGAGTGCGTCACGAAGATCACCGTCGAGCCCGTCTCCCGCCAGATGCGCAGGAGCTCCAGGTTCAGGCGCTCCCTCGTCATCTCGTCGAGCGCGCCGAACGGCTCGTCCATGAGGAGGAGCGCGGGCGAGAAGGAGAGCGCACGTGCGATCGAGACCCGCTGCTGCATGCCGCCCGAGAGCTGCCACGGATGGTGGCCCTCGAAGCCGGTGAGCTCGACCAGGTCGAGCATCTCCTGTACGCGCTCCGCCCGCCGCGAGCGGCTCCAACCGAGCATCTCGAGGGGCAGCGAGATGTTCTTCGCCACCGTTCGCCAGTCGTAGAGCACGGGCGCCTGGAACACGATCCCGTAGTCGCGGTCGAGACGCGCCCGGCGCGCGGGCTTGCCGTTCACGATCACGTCTCCCGCGGACGGCCCGACGATGTCGCCGACGACGCGAAGGAGGGTGGACTTTCCGCAGCCTGACGGACCAATCAACGAGACGAACTCACCGCGCTCGATGTCGAGATCGATGTCTTGCAATGCCGTAACGCCGCCTCTCGGGAAGACCTTCGAGAGGCCGCGGAGCGATACGACTGACGAGTCAGTCAAACCAGTCGCTCCGGGGCTCGTCGGACGACGAGCTTCTCCGCAAGGACGACGGCCAGGAAGAACAGGATCCCGAGCGCGGCCGCGTACAGGTTCGTCGCCCAGAGGTTCTTCGGCTCGAGGACGGAGTACTGGTTGAAGTTGATGATCGCGCCGCCGAGGCCCTGCTGGATCGACGCCGGCGCCTCCCCGATGATGGCGCCGACGACGCTCGCGGTGGCCGCGACCTTCAGCGCGGTGAAGATGAACGGCAGCGCCGAGGGCACGCGCAGCTTCCAGAGGATCGTCCACCCGCGCGCCGCGTACGAGTGCATGAGCTCGAGAGCTCTCGGATCCGCGGACTGCAGGCCGCGAAGCGTGTTCACCGTCACGGGGAAGAACGTCAGGTAGGCGGCGATCACGGAGACCCGGAGCCAGTCGGGCGGTGGCTCGCCGCGGATGCTGACGCTGCCGAGGCCCCGGACGACGATGGGCGCGAGGGCCAGGATCGGGATCGTCTGCGACGCGACGACGTACGGCATCACGCCGCGCCGGAGCACGTCGAACTGCGACAGCGCCACCCCGAGTGCGAAGCCGATGAGCGCGCCGAAGAGGAACCCGACCGCGGCTGCGCGCGCGGTGAAGAGCGCGGCGTGGAGCAGGTAGAGCCAGAGGTCGTCACCCGTGGAGGTCGGCTCGCGCAGCTGCAGGACGATCTCGTGGAGGTGGGGCAGCGTCACGTCGTTCACCCGGAACGGCCTCGTCCACCCCGTGCGCTCCCACAGCCACTTGTATCCCTCCCACAGCGCCCAGATGCCTCCGAGAACGAGCAGGAAAACGAGCACTCGCTGGACGACGCGGCGAACCGCCATCGCCGGAATGTGTCACACGCCCGCATGACGTGCAGGACCTTCAGGGCGGGATTAGGCTCACGCCGTGGCGCTCGATCCGAAGCGAACCGTCGCCGAGCTCGAGGAGCTTCGCGAGCTGACCGGGGACGAGAACGGCGCCCAGCGGGTCGCGTGGACGGACACGTGGGAGAAGGCGCGACAGTGGCTTCGCGGACTCGTTTCGGTGACCGGCGCCGAGGAGACCACCGACGCCGCCGGGAACCAGTGGTTCACGCTCGCGGGTGAGGCGGAACGCGCCGTCCTGATCGGCGGCCACATCGACTCCGTGCCGAACGGCGGCTGGCTCGACGGCGCGCTCAACGTCGTGGCGGCCGTCGAGGTCCTCCGGCGGATCGCGGCCGACGGCGAACCGCCGGTGACGGTACGGCTCGTGAACTGGGCCGACGAGGAGGGCGCGCGCTTCGGCCGCTCCCTGTTCGGCTCGTCCGCCGCGGCGGGCTCGATGAGGGACCAGGACGAGCTGCGGCAGCGCCACGACGCCGACGGCGTCGCGCTGCCGGACGCGCTGCGGGAGCACGGCGTCGACCTCGACTCGGCGCTCGACGCGCGCGCCGAGCTCGAGGGCGCGGCCGCGTACCTCGAGCTGCACATCGAGCAGGGGCCTGTGCTCGAGTCGATGGACTTGCCGTTGGGCGTCGTGCTCGGCACGTTCGGCGTCGAGCGCCATCAGGTGACGTTCCGCGGTCAGGCGGCGCACGCGGGCTCGACGCCGATG
>JBKOYF010000050.1:0-22423 GCA_046725305.1 Actinomycetota bacterium | reverse complement strand
GAACAGGGAATCGAGGGCGACCTACCCGCCCTCGCACGAGACCGGCGCGTGCGCGAGCTGCTCCGGGGCGTCGTCGACGAGGTCAACCGCGAGCGCTCGCGCTACGAGCAGGTGAAGCGGTTCGCGATCGTCGCGCGCGACTTCACGATGGAGGAGGGCGAGGTCACGCCCACTCTCAAGCTCAGGCGGCGCGCCGTCCAGGAGCACTTCGCAGACGAGATCGAGGCGCTGTACGCCGGACCGTACGAGGCTTCGAGCTAGAGGCGGCGAGCGCCGACGAAGGTCGCCGCGTACCAGGAGTCGTACATACTCGAGATCTTCACGACGTCGCCCGTGTGCGGCGCGTGGACGAACTGGCCCCCGCCGATGTAGATCCCCACGTGGCCGAGCCCGTCGAAGAAGACGAGGTCGCCCGGCGCGAGCTGATCAAAGGGGACAGGAGTGCCGTAGCTGTACTGCGACGCTGCGTGATGCGGCAGCGAGACGCCGACCTGGGCGAAGACGTAGCTCACGAAGCCGGAGCAGTCGAACCCGGTCGACGGGCTCGAGCCGCCCCAGACGTACGGAATGCCGAGGTACTGGAGCGCGATGCTCACGACGCTGCCGTAGCGGGCAGCCGGGATGTTCGCGTCGTACGCGGGCTCGACGACGGCCTGGTCGAACGATTGCTGCGCTGTGTCCTGCTGCACCTGGGCGGCGAGCGCCGCCGCCTGTGCCCGCGCCTGCGCTTGCGCGGCGAGCGCGGCCTGGCGCCGCTGCTCCTCCGCGCGCAAGCGAACGATCTCGTCCTTCACGGACGCGAGGAGGCTGTTCTGCTCGGCGATCTTCGACTCGATCTCCTGCTTCTGCGCCGCGCGCTGCGCCACGATGCGGGTCTGGTCGGCACGGTCCTTCTGGAGCGTGGCGCGCCGGGCCTCGACCTCCTTCCGATACCGCTTGACCGTGGTCAGGATCTGCGCGTCCTGGCTCGACACGCGTTCGATGGCGTCGAGCCGGGCGATGATGTCGTCGAGGCTGCTCGATCCGAGGATGACCTCGAGCGTCGAGTCGCCCTGCCCGTTGACGTAGAGGTCACGGAGCCGCTTCGCGATCCGGTCCTGTGCGACGACGAGGCTCTTCCGCGCGGCCACGAGGTGCCGCTGGTTCGAGGCGAGGTTCGCGTCGATGCGCCCGAGCTGGATGTTGGCGTAGTTGTAGGCCTCGACCGTCTGCTCGAGGTTCGAGTCGAGCGTCTGGACCTGCGCCATGATCGCCTCCGCCTGTGCGCGCTTCGAGGTGATCGTCTGCCCGGAGGCCGGCCCCACGGCAAGCAGAAGCCCGGCGGCTGAAGCCGCAGTGAGAACGGCTATCGGCGCCCATCCGGTCCGAAGGCCTCTCAGGATGGCCTTTGGTCGTTCCCGGACAGACCCGCCGGTGGCGGTCTGGCCCGTCACAAGTCGGAGACCCTAGCAGCCTCCCCGGATGCCTGCAACCTGGAACTGAGCCAAAATATCTGCAAAGAGGGCCTATGCCGGAGCGCCCGCGCAGGGGCTCTGTTAGGGTCCGGCCCCTCGTGGTCAGGGGAACGCGCAGGTGGGGGCCCGTGCTCGGCACGGTCCTGGTGGGAGTCCTCTTCGGTGCGGTGGGCGCGGCCCACGGTCAGTCGGGGGCGGAACAGGCGTATCGGATCAAGGTCGACGCCGTTGCGTACTACCTTCCGGGACGAACCGCCCTCGGGGTCCCCGTGCGCAAGGGCGTCGTGGCCGTCGACCCGCGCCTCATCCCCCTGGGCACGAAGCTCCACGTGCCCGGGTACGGTCCGAGCCTCGCGGCGGACGTCGGGATCGCCATCAAGGGTCGCATCATCGACCTGTGGTTCCCGACCACAGCCGAGGCCCGCGAGTGGGGCCGGCGCACCGTAACGATCACCGTCTACAGGTAGGCCCCAGCCGCCGTCGGCGGGCTCGTGTACACCGTGCGCCGATGGCACGAGTGCGACTCGCCCTGCTGATCGTCGTCGTCGCCGGCGGTCTTGCCGCGGGCGCGAGCGCGAGGCCACAGGCGGCACCGACCCTCGACACCGCGCTCGAGCGCGCGCTCGCTGCACCGGGCGTCGCGCCCGCTCGTACCGCCGCGGTCGCGGTCGACCTCGGGACCGGCGCATCGGTGTACTCCGCGAACGCGGAGCGCCCGTTGCAGCCGGCCTCCGTCGAGAAGCTTGCTGTCACGCTCGCCGCGCTCCGTCTACTCGCGCCGTCGTACCGCTTCCGCACGGAGGTCGTGGGGGACGGCCGGCAAGTCGGACGACGCTGGGAGGGGGACCTCGACCTCGTCGGGTACGGGGATCCCACGCTCGCAGCAGCGGATCTCGACGCGCTCGCCCGGGACCTCACGGCCTCGGGCATCCGGCACGTGACCGGTCGGGTCGTCGGCGACGAGGGCTACTTCGACACTAGCCGAGACGCCCCCGGATGGAAACCGTCGTACGTCGGCATCGAGTCCCGGCCGCTCTCGGCGCTCTCTGTCGAGGGCGTACGGTTCGCCGGCGCCAACGGCTCCGCCGCCGCGGCCGCGCGCGCGTTCACGGAGGCGCTCGAGCGACGGGGTGTGGACGTCCGCGGCAAGCCGTCGACCGGGAGAGCCCCTCTCGACGCGCCTCCCCTCGCGGTCGATTCGTCGGAGCCGCTCGTCCTCATCGTGCGGCACATGAACCGCGAGAGCAACAACTTCGTTGCGGAGATGCTCCTGAAGGAGCTCGGCGCCGTGCTTGCGGGGCGGGGGACCACCGGTGCAGGCGCCGAAGTCGTGCGCGACGAGCTCGAGTCGGCCGGCGTCCCGCTCGGCGGCGTCCGGATCGCCGACGGCTCGGGCCTGTCGCGTCTCGACCGGCTCACAGCCGACGCGCTCATCGGGATCCTGCGCACGGCCACTGACGACCCCGCGATCCGGGGCGCGTTCGTGACGTCGCTCTCGGTCGCCGGGATCTCCGGCACGCTCGAACACCGGCTCGAGCGCCGTCCAACGCGCAGCCGTGTGATCGCGAAGACAGGGACGACGAACGTCGCCTCGGCACTCGCGGGATTCGTGCGCCGGCGCTACGCCTTCGCGATCCTCCAGAACGGCTCGCCGGTGCCGTACTGGTCGGCCCGTGCCGCCCAGGATCGCTTCGTGACGGTCCTAGCGCGCTCTTAGCAACGCACGAAGGTCGGTCTCCGAGAGGATCGGCACTCCGAGCTTCTCCGCCTTCTGCGCCTTCGAGCCAGGGCTCTCGCCGACGACGACGCCCGTGGTCTTCTTCGAGACCGAGTCGCCCACCTTCGCGCCGAGCTCCTCCAGCGCCGCCTTCGCCTCCTCCCGCGTCCAGCCCTCGAGCGTCCCCGTGATCACGTACTGCGTGCCGCTCAGGCGCCCTTCAGGCGGCCGCTCGTCGTCGGAGAGCGAGAGCTGCAGGCCGAGCTCACGAAGCTCGTCGACGAGCGCCCGATTCTCGGGATCGGCGAACCACTCGGCGATCAGCTCGGCACGCTCCGGGCCGATGCCCTCGACCTCCTCGAGCTCCTCGAGCGTCGCGTCCGCGAGGATGTCGGCCGACCGGAAGTGGAGTGCGAGGCTGCGCGCGATGATCCAGCCGACCTTCGGGATGTTCAGCCCGAAGAGCACGCGCGAGAACGGCTGCCCCTTCGAGCTCTGGATCGACTCGATCGCCCTTCTGGCCGAGATCTCGGCGAAGCCGTCGAGCTCGAGGAGCTGCTCCGTCGTCACGCGGTACAGATCGGGCAGCGAGCGCACGATCCCCTCGTCCCAGAGCTTCTTGATCGTGCTCCCGCCCACGCCCTCGATGTCGAGTGCGGGCCCGACCCAGTGGTAGAGCGTCTCCAGGCCGCGGGACGGGCAGGCACGGTTCGGGCAGCGATGCATGACCTCGCCCTTCGGCCGCACGATCTCCGTGCGGCATAGCGGGCACCGTTTCGGCATCCGCCACGCCTTCGTCCCCGGCTCGTGCTCGCCGGCGGGACCGACGACCTGCGGGATGACGTCGCCGGCGCGCTGGACGACGACGAGGTCTCCCTCGCGGATGTCCTTGCGCCGGATGTCGTCCTCGTTGTGGAGTGTGGCGCTCGACACGGTGACGCCTCCGACCTGCACCGGCTCGAGCTCGGCCAGGGGGTTGAGCACGCCGGTGCGTCCCACGCGCACGTGGATCTTGACGAGCCGAGTGACGGCCGACGTCGGTGCCCACTTGAACGCACGGGCGAAACGCGGACGACCGTGGAGCGAGCCGAGGCGCCGCTGCTGGTCGAACGAGTCCACCTTGACGACGATCCCGTCGATCTCGTAGCCGAGGCCGGACCTCCGCTCCTCCCAGGCTTCGCACGCGTCGGCGACCTCGGCGATGGACTCGAGCCTCGCCGCGTCCGGGTTCGTGCGGAAGCCACGCTCGCGGAGCCACTCGAGCGCCTCCCACTGCGATCCGAGCACCTCGCCCTCGAGGACGCCCAGGCCGTACACGAAGATCGAGAGCGGGCGCTCGGCGGTCACCTGGGGGTTCAGCTGGCGGAGGGACCCGGCGGCGGCGTTCCGCGCGTTTGGCGCGGGCTTGCGACCGGCCGCGAGCTGTGCCTCGTTGAAGCGCTCGAATCCGGCGACCGGGAAGTAGATCTCTCCGCGGACCTCGACGCGGCCGGGCGGCGTCGAGCCGGAGTCGGCGCGCATCCGCAGCGGGATGGACGCGATCGTCCGCAGGTTCGCCGTCACGTCCTCGCCCCGCTGCCCGTCGCCCCGTGTCGCGCCCCGTACGAAGGCACCGTCCTCGTAGACGAGCGACACGGCGGAGCCGTCGATCTTCGGCTCGATGACGTACGCGACGGGCTCGTCCGTGGCCAGCCGCTTGCGGAGGTCCTCGGCCCACTTGTCGAGGGCCTCCCGCGTCGTCACCTTCTCGAGCGACCCCATCGGCGAGAGGTGCTCGACCTTCCGGAAGCCGTCCGCAGGCGCCGCGCCGACGCGCTGCGTCGGCGAGTCGGCGGTGACGAGGTCCGGATGCCGGGTCTCGAGCGTCTCGAGCTCGTCGAAGAGCACGTCGTACGCGCTGTCGTCGATCTCCGGGTCGTCGAGGACGTGGTAGCGGTAATTGTGGTGCTCGATCAGTCGCCGCAGCTCGGCCACACGGGTGGCCGGAGACGCTGTCCTAGACGACACGCAGGAGCTCCTCGGGCGTGCGCACGAACGCGTCCGGCTCTTCCGCGAGCAGCCGCTCGTCCGGGTGGATGCCACCCCAGCCGACCGCGACGGCGAAGACACCGGCCGCCTTCGCAGCGCCGATGTCGAAGGGCGAGTCGCCGACGTAGGCGGCGTCCGCCGGCACGCCTCCGAGCCGCTGCACCGCGAGCAGGACTGGCTCGGGATCGGGCTTGTGCCGATCCGTATCCTCGAACGCGACGACGACGTCGAAGGAGCTCGCGAGCATGGGGAAGCGGTCGAGCGCGAGCCCGACGGTTCGGTGCCGCTTCGCCGTGACGATGCCGAGCTTCCGCCCTTCGGCCGCGAGCCCCGGTAGGAGCGCGAGGAGCTCGTCGAACGCCTCGAGCGTCTCGTGGAGCCCGTCGTTGTGCCGCTTGTAGGCCTCGAGCAGCTCGTCGGCGTGCTCCTCGTCGATCGCCTGCATCTGCGTCACGATCCCCTGGCCGCCGATCGTCATGCCCAGCTCCTCGGGAGGGATCTCGCGCCCGAGGACCGTGCGGACGGCGTGCTGCATGGAGGCGAGGATGATCGGGCCTGAGTCGATCAGCGTGCCGTCGAGGTCGAAGAGGACGATCGGGAAGCGCACCTTGCCGATCGTATCCATGAGCCTGAGCAGCGATGCGGCCGCGGAGCGGCCGCCTTCAGGGATCTTTGCGCGACTGGAATCCGCGCTCGCGGATTCCAGTCTTGCGTGAGTCAGTACCGCACCTGCTCGAGGTAGAGACCGTGAGGCGGCGCCGTCCGGCCCGCCTGTGCGCGAGGCTGGCCGTCGAGCAGGCGCTCGATACGAACCGGCGCGTCGACACCCGCCTCGAGCATCGTCCCGACGAGCGTCCGCACCATGTGCCGGAGGAAGCTGTCGGCGGTGATCGTGAACTCCAGGCGGTCGCCCTGCCGTGCCCAGTCGGCCGTCTCGACGTGCCTGAGGAACACGGTGTGCTGGGTCTCCGTCGGCGTGAACGCGCGGAAGTCGTGCTCCCCCGCCAGGAGCCGCGCGCCGGATTCGAGGCTGTCGACCTCGACGGGACGGGGCCACCAGAGCGCACGGCGCGATTCGAGAGGAGAACGCGCACGGCTGACGAGCACGCGGTAGCGATACGAGCGCGCTCGCGCGGACCGCCGAGCATCGAACCCCTCGGGTGCCTCCTCCGCAGCGACGACGGCCAGGTCGTCCGGCAGGACGGCGTTGAGTGCTTCGACAGCCCTCGACGGCGGCGGGCCTCCCTCGACGGTCGCGCTCGCGACCTGACCGGTCGCGTGCACGCCCGCATCGGTGCGGCCCGCGACGGAGAGCGTCCCGACCGTCGAGAAGGTGGCGTGGAGCGCGTCGCGCAGCGTGCTCTCCACCGTCCGCAGGCCGGGTTGACGCGCCCAGCCGTGGAAGCCGGTTCCGTCGTACTCGAGCGTGAGCTTGAGCGTCACAGTGACCTACGGAACGATCGGCAGCGCTTCGTTTGCCGAGCTGACCGTCAACCCGGGTTCGGGCCCGCCGCCGATCACGAAGACACGCCCTCCAAGCACGGCCACCCCGAGGCCGTGCCGCGGCGTCGGCAGATCGGGCAGCTGCGCCCAGCGGTGCTCCGCGACGCGGTACGCGAGCACCTCCGCAATGGTTCCTGCCGGCTCCTCGCCGCCCACGGAGACGATCTGTCCGGCGAGTCCGGCTGCTCCCGTTCCTCCGCGCGGATCCGGGACCGGCTGGAGCCGCCGCCACGCGCGTTCGCCGGGTCGAAAGCTCTCGAAGTTGAGCAGGTTCGTGTTCAGTCCGGCCGTGCGGCCGCCGACCGCGTAGACCGTTCCGCCGAGGGATGTGACGCCGAGATGCTCCCGCGGGGTCGGCCCGACCACGACCGACCAGCGCTGCGCGCGAAGGTCGTACACCAACGCATTCCGGGCGAGCCGCCTACCCTCGCCTACTCCTCCGGCGACGACGATCCGCCTGTCGGCGACGCCTGCGCCGGCTGCAGCACGCGGAAACGGCATGCGTGGGAGTGCTCGCCACCCGGTCCCCTGGAGCACGTATGCCTGTCTGAGAGGGACGCCCTCGACCGTGTAGCCGCCGAAGGCGTACAGACGACCGCCAACACCGACGGCCATGGCGTGATTGACGGCGACCGGCAGATCCGGCAGTCGGCGCCATGCGTCGCGCGCCGGCCGGTAGGCGTCGACGCGGTTCGACGTCCCGCCCTCGGCGGTGAATCCGCCCAGAACGACGACCTCGCCTCCCACGCTCGCGGCGGCGACCTCGCTGCGCGGCACGGGAAGCGGGGCGCGCCTCTCCCAGTCCAGCACCGCGCCACGGGCACCCGGCACGAGCCCCAGGCAGGCGCTCGCGAGCACGAGTGTGAGCACGCGATTCACGCCGTCTCCACCTCGAGCGTCAAGCCGTCAACGCTTCGCACGACCACCGCCGACCCTGCGTCACAACCCCGCTCGCAGCGCGCGCGCCAGATCTCGCCGTCGACCCTCACCTGACCTTCGGGCCGGAGCTCGCCGATCGCCACTGCCGTTCTCCCGACGAGCAACTCGACGCCGACGACCGCCCGACGACGCCGCGACCACCAGAGGAAGAACCCCGTCTCGCCGAGGTCGAGGAGGGCGCCGACGCCGATCGCGACCAGCCCCCACGGGCTCGGGAGAACGAAGATCGCGAGAAGCAGCCCGACGAGGAAGAGCACGAGCGGACAGCGTACGGGCGCGAGCGAACGAGGCTCGCGAGTCGAGCAGGAGCGAGTGCTCGGCTAGGACTCGGCGGCGGGCGCTTCTTGCTCGGCCTGGCGTGCCCGCGACAGCGCAAGGGCGCTCGGTGTCGGCTCGAAGTCGACGAACTCGAGGTACACCATCTCGGCGGCGTCGCCCTGGCGCTGGCCGAGGCGGACGATCCGCGTGTAGCCGCCAGGGCGCTCCGAAAAGCGCGGTGCGACATCCGCGAAGAGCGTGTGCACGACGGTGTTCGAGCGAAGCGCGGCGAGCGCCTGCCGACGGGCATGGAGGTCGCCGCGCTTGCCCAGCGTGATCATCTTCTCGGCGAAGGGCTTGACCGCCTTGGCCTTTGCCTCGGTCGTCTGGATCCGGCCGTGCTCGATCAGTGCGCCCGCGAGGTTCGAGTAGAGCGCCTTGCGATGGGCGGAATCTCGCCCGAGCTTCTTGCCGGAACGCTGGTGTCGCATCGGATCAGACGAGATCCTCGCCCTTGAGCGTCAGCCCATGCGAGGCGAGCGCGGCCCGAACCTCTTCGATCGACTTGCGACCGAAGTTCGGGATCGCGACGAGCTCGTTCTCGGACTTGGACGTGAGGTCGCCGATGGTCTCGATGCCGACGCGCTTCAGGCAGTTGTAGGAGCGGACGCCGAGCTCGAGCTCCTCGATCGGGAAGTTCTCCATCCCGTGCATGACGGGCGCCTCGGCGACGGCCTCGGCCGCCGTCTCCCCGAGACCCTCGATCGCGTCGAGGTCGGTGAAGATCGCGAGCTGGCGGATGAGGATCTCCGCAGCCTGGCCGATCGCGTCGCGCGGGTCGATGGAGCCGTCCGTGGTGACGTCGAGGACGAGCTTGTCGTAGTCCGTGCGCTGTCCGACGCGGGCGGCCTCGACCTCGTACGCGACGCGGCGCACGGGCGAGAAGATCGAGTCGATCGGAATGACGCCGATCGTGGTCTCCGGGCCGCGGTTCAACTCGGCGGGGACATACCCGCGCCCGCGGCCGACCGTGAGCGTCATCTCGAGCTTGCCCTTGTCGGAGACGTGCGCGATCTCGAGCTCCGGGTTCAGGATCTCGAGGTCGGCCGGGGCCTCGATGTCGCCTGCCGTGACGACGCCGGCGCCCTTCTTGGCGATGTACACCTCGATCTCGGGCGAGGCGCCGTGCAGCCGGACAATGAGGTTCTTGAGGTTGAGGATGATGTCGGTGACGTCCTCGCGCACGCCCGGGAGCGTCGTGAACTCGTGGGCGACGCCCTCGATCTTGACCGCGGTAACCGCGGCGCCCTCCAGCGAGGAGAGGAGCACCCGGCGGAGCGAGTTCCCGAAGGTGTGGCCGAAGCCGCGGTCGAGCGGCTCGATCGCGAAGACACCGCGGTGCTCGTCGGCGTCCTCGTGGACGATCTTCGGGATCTGGAAGTCCATCAAGCTGGTTCGTACTGCCACGTGAGTCCTTTCCTTCTGTGGGCTTACTTCGAGTAGAGCTCGACGATGAGCGATTCCTGTACCGGCGCGTCGATCTCGTCACGCTCGGGCCACTTCAGCACGGTCCCGGTCAGGCCTTCGTGGTCGGCCTGCAGCCAGGGTGCCACCGACGCCGTGAGGTCGGTCGCGTCGCGGACGAGCTGCTCGACCGGGCTCCCTTGCTTGAGCGACACGACGTCGCTCGGACGCACGCCGTAGCTTGGGATGTTGACCCTGCGCCCGTTGACCTGGAAGTGGCCGTGACGGACGAGCTGGCGCGCCTGGGCGCGCGAGCCCGCGAAGCCGAGCCGGTAGACGACGTTGTCGAGGCGCGTCTCGAGCATCCGCAGGAGATTCTCGCCCGGGGCGCCGAGCCCGCGGGCGGCCTTCTCGTAGGTCGTGCGGAACTGCTTCTCGAGGAGCCCGTAGTAGCGGCGCGCCTTCTGCTTCTCACGAAGCTGGAGCAGGTACTGGCTCTGCTTGATGCGGCCGCGGCCGTGCTCGCCCGGCGGATAGCTGCGCCGTTCGACCGCGCACTTCTCGGTGAGGCAGCGCTCCCCCTTCAGGAAGAGCTTGATGCCCTCACGGCGACAGATGCGGCACTTGGGGCCGAGGTCCCTCGCCATCAGACCCTCCTCCGCTTGCGCTGCCGCACGCCGTTGTGAGCCTGGGGCGTCACGTCCTTCACGCCGAGGATCTCGAGGCCGGCCGCCTGGAGGGACCGGATCGCAGTCTCGCGTCCCGAGCCGGGGCCTTTCACGAAGACCTCGACCTTCTGCAGGCCGTGCTCCATGCCCTTGCGGGCGGCGTTGTCCGCGGTGACCTGCGCAGCGAAAGGGGTCGACTTGCGCGAGCCCTTGAAGCCGGCAGATCCGGCGGACTCCCAGACGATGACGTTGCCCTCGCCGTCGGTGAGCGTGACGATCGTGTTGTTGAACGACGTCTTGATGTGCGCCTGCCCGATCGCGATGTTCTTCCGGACGCGGCGACGCGTGCGGCCGCGGGCCGCCGCTCTGCGGGGCGGGGCCATTACTTCGGCGCCGCTTTCTTGCCGCGCCCGACGGTCTTCTTCGGGCCCTTGCGCGTCCGCGCGTTCGTCTTCGTCCGCTGGCCGTTCACCGGGAGACCGCGCCTATGGCGGATCCCGCGGTACGCACCGATCTCCGTAAGCCGCTTGATCGCCTGCCCGCGCTCGCGGCGGAGGTCGCCCTCGACCTCGAGCTCCGTGTCGATGTAGTTCCGGAGCTTCGTGACCTCCTCGTCGGTGAGATCCCGGACCTTCTCGTTCGGATCGAGCTCGAGCTCGCGGATGACCTTCTGCGCGGTCGAGCGCCCGATGCCGTAGATGTACGTCAGCCCGATCTCGAGCCGCTTCTGCGTGGGGAGGTTGACGCCTGCGATGCGTGCCATGAGGTGGTCTCAGCCCTGCCTTTGTTTGTGCCGGGGGTTCGAGCAGATCACGATCGTGCGCCCGTGCCGCTTGATCACGCGGCAGCGCTCGCACATGGGCTTGACGGAAGGACGTACTTTCATCTGATCACTACTTCATTCGAAAGGTGATACGGCCGCGGGTGAGGTCGTAGGGAGAGAGCTCGACCTTGACGCGGTCACCGGGGAGGATGCGGATGTAGTGCTTGCGCATCTTCCCGGAGATGCGGGCGAGGACGCTGTGTCCGTTGTCGAGCTGCACCCGGAACATCGTGCTGGGCAGCGCCTCGACGACCTCGCCTTCCACCTCGATCTTCTCTTCCTTGACTGCCACTTCGCGCGCGAACAGACCTTTCGGTTGGGGATTTCCTGTGAGAACAGCGGGACGGACGCGGCCCGCACCGCGGCGGGACATCGTAGCAGAGACCTCCCGCGCTAGACCCTCACGCCGCCCGGGACGCCGACGCGCGGGGTGAGGATTCTCGGCCCGTCGGCGGTGATCGCGACCGTGTGTTCGAAGTGCGCCGACAGCGAGCTGTCGGCGGTCCGGATCGTCCAGCCGTCGTCCATCACGAGCACCTCGGACGAGCCCGCGGTGATCATCGGCTCGATCGCGATCGTCATGCCCTCGGAGAGCCGCGGGCCACGGCCGCGCTCTCCGAAGTTCGGGATGTGCGGGTCCTCGTGGTAGTGGCGGCCGACGCCGTGGCCCACCAGGCTGCGGACGACCGAGAAGCCGCCGGCCTCGACAACCTCCTGGATCGCATGGGAGACGTCGCCGACGCGGTTGCCGACGACGGCTTCTGCGATCCCCGCGGCGAGCGCGTCCTGGGCGACGTCGAGGAGCCGCTGCGCCTCGGGGTCGATCTCGCCCACGCCGAACGTGTACGCGCTGTCCGCGATGTAGCCGTCCAGCGTGACCCCGACGTCGATCGTGACGAGGTCGCCTTCGGAGACCTCGAAGCGGTCGGGGATGCCGTGCACGACGACGTCGTTGGGCGAGATGCAGATCGCCTTCGGATAGCCCTTGTACCCCTCGGACGTCGGGATGCCGCCGCGCTCGCGGATGAACGCCCCGGCGGCCGCGTCGAGCTCCTCCGTCGTCACTCCGGGCCGGAGGAGGGTCCCCACGTGGGCGATCGTCTCGGCGACCAGGGCACCCGTCGCCGACATCTTCTCGATCTCGCGAGGGCTCTTGCGGATGATCATCGGCGCGCCGCGACTCCCTCGAGCGCGTCCTGGATCGACGCGAACACCTCGTCCACCGTCTGCTCGCCGTTCACGATCACCTCGATGCCCGCGAGCTGATAACGCTCGACCACGAGCTCGGTGAGCTCGTGGTACAGGCGCAGTCGATTGCGGATCGCCTCCGGCGAGTCGTCGGCGCGACCCTCCGCCATGGCGCGGGCGCGCAGGCGTTGCGTTGCGACTTCGTCGGAGACCTGGAGCAGGATCACGGCGTCGAGCGGCTTGCCGATCTCCTCGAACATCGCGTCCAGCGCCTCGGCCTGGGCGATCGTCCGTGGGAAGCCGTCGAGCACGAACCCGTCCTCGTCGGCGAGGCGTTCTCGGATGAGCCCGACCATGAGGTCGTCGGGGACGAGGTCGCCCCGCTCGAGGATCGGACGCACCTGTGCGCCGAGCGCGGATCCGTCCGCGACGGCTGCTCGCAGGATGTCGCCCGTCGCGACGTGCGGCACGCCGTAGGCCTCGGCGAGCTTCTTCGCCTGTGTGCCTTTCCCCGACCCCTGCGGGCCCAGGATCATGATCCGCACCTCTGTCCCTCCTCTACTTGAGGAAGCCTTCGTAGGAGCGCATCATCATCTGCGACTCCATCTGGCGCATGGTGTCGAGCGCGACGCCGACGACGATGAGAACCGACGTCCCTCCGAGCGCTCGGGCGTTCGCCTGCGAGAAGCCGGCGTAGGCGATGAAGAGGCTCGGAAGCACGGCGACGAGTGCGAGGAACAGCGACCCGGGCAGGGTGAGGCGCGCGAGGACACGGTCGAGGTACTGCGCCGTGGGCGGCCCGGGACGGATGCCCGGGATGTACCCGCCGTACTTGCGCAGGTTGTCGGCCTGGTCGACCGGGTTGAACTGAACGGCGGTATAGAAGTACGTGAAGATCACGATCATCCCGCCCTCGATCAGCAGGTACAGCCAATTACCTGGCTGGAAGTGGGCGTTCACGAAGTCTCGCGAGGCGGGGAAGTACTGTGCGATCGTCGGCGGGAACGCCAGGATCGCGGCCGCGAAGATGATCGGGATGACGCCCGCCATGTTCACGCGGAGGGGCAGGTACGTCGAGCCGCCCGCGGTCATCTTCCGCCCCACCATGCGCTTCGCGTACTGGACGGGGATCCGCCGCTGCCCCTCCTGCACGAAGACGACGGCCGCGCAGATGCCGACCGCGATCAGCGGGAAGAAGAGCTTCTCCATGGGGCCGCCGTTCCACCAGGCGGCGATGCCGATCGGGGCCCCGACGAGGATCGAGGCGAAGATGAGGATCGAGATGCCGTTGCCGATGCCGCGCTTCGTGATGAGCTCGCCGAGCCACATGAGGAGCACGGTGCCCGCAGTGAGGGAGACGATGATGATCACCGTCTGGCCGGGGCCGGCGTCGAGGGCTCCCTGGCTGCGGAAGAGGAACGCGTACCCTGTTGCCTGTGCCGCCGCGAGCGCGACGGTGAGGTACCTCGTGTACTGCGTGATCTTCGCGTAGCCGGCCTCGCCCTCCCGCTGGAGCTCGCCGAGCCGCGGGATCACGACGGTCATGAGCTGGAGGATGATCGACGCCGTGACGTACGGCATGATCCCGAGCGCGAACAGGGAGAACTGGGAGAGCGCGCCGCCCGAGAAGAGGTTCAGCAGGCCCAGGATCGTGCCGCCGCGACCGGAGAAGTAGTCCTCGATCGTCTGCGAGTCGACGCCCGGCGCGGGGATCCACGAGCCCAGGCGGTAGACCGCGAGGATCATGGCGGTGAAGAGAACCCGTCGGCGGAGCTCCGGGACCCGCCAGGCGTTCGCGAGCCACGAGAACACGGCTAGCCGGTCTCCTCCTCAGTCGCTTCCGGCTCGGCTGCCTCGGGCTCGGTCTGCTCGACCTCCCCCTCCTCCTCGACCTCCGGCTCCTCGGCGACCGGCGCCGACGCCTTGTGCTTCTTCTTCTTCCGCTCCACCGGCTCGCGCAGCCGCGTCACGGTGCCTCCGGCCGCCTCGATCTTCTCGACTGCGGACTTCGAGAACGAGTGCGCCGTGACGCTGAGCTTCTTGGTCAGCTTGCCCTCGCCGAGCACCTTCACGTCGACCGACAGCTTCGCGATGAGCCCGGCCTCCTTGAGCGCGTCGAGGGTCACGTCGGCGCCGGCGTCGAAGCGGGCCTCGAGAGCGCCGACGTTCACCGGCTGGTTGTAGGTCCGGAACGGCCCGATCGGCATCGCGTCCGCAGACGTGTTCCCGCGGAGCTTGCCCGTGCGCATGTCGATCGGCATCTGCCCGCCTTCGAAGCCGACGGGCATCGAGTGCGAGCCCGCGCGGGACTTCTGACCCTTGATGCCGCGACCGGAGTAGCGCCCCTTGCCCGAGCCCAGGCCGCGGCCCACCCGCTTGCGGGCCTTGCGCGGCTGGGCCGGCTTGAGGTTCGAGAGGTTCAGCTCGTCGCTCACGGTCACTTCGCCTCGACGGTCACGAGATGGCGGATCTGACGCAGCATGCCTTGCAGCTGCGGGGAGTCCTGGTGCTCGGCGCTCCGTCCGATCTTGCCGAGGCCCAGCGCACGCAGCGTGCCGAGATGGCGATCGGACTGGCCGATGCCACTCCGGACCTGGGTGATCTTGACGGCGGTCACTCCTCTGTCTCCTCCGGCTCGGCGGGCGTCTCCTCGACGGCTGCAACGGCCTCGGCCTCGGGCTCGGGCTCGTCGCGTATCGCCGACACAGGCAGTACTTCCTTGATCGTCTTCCCGCGCAACGCTGCGACGTCCTCGGGCCGCACGAGCCGCTTCAACCCGTCCACGGTCGCGCGCGTCATGTTGATCGGGGTCGTCGTGCCAAGGCTCTTCGCGAGCACGTCGCGGATCCCGGCGAGCTCGAGCACGGCGCGCGTACCACCCCCGGCGATGACGCCGGTTCCCTCGCTCGCAGGACGGAGGACGACGCGTGCGGCGTCGAACCGCCCGACGATCTCGTGCGTGATCGTCTGCCCGTGCTTCGGGACGGTGAAGAGGTTCTTGCGGGCGTCCTCGACCGCTTTCGAGATCGCCAGCGGCACCTCACGCGCCTTCCCGTAGCCGAGCCCGACGCGGTCGACCTCGTCTCCGATGACGACGAGCGCTGTGAACGAGAAGCGCCGGCCGCCCTTGACGACCTTCGCCACCCGGTTGATCTCGATGACCCGCTCCTTGAGCTCGCGGGCGTCGGTTGTCTCGGACATGCTCAAAACTGGAGCCCTCCCTCGCGCGCGCCCTCGGCGAGGGCCTTCACGCGTCCGTGGTACAGGTAGCCGGCACGGTCGAACACGCAGGTGTCGATTCCTGCGGCCTTCGCGGCGGCGGCTATCGCCTTGCCCACCTCTTTCGCCTGGTCGCGCTTCGAGCCGGAGGCATCCATGCCCTTCCAGCTCGCAGAGGCGACCGTGCGTCCTGCGACGTCGTCGACGAGCTGCGCGCTGATGCCGCGATTCGACCGGAACACGACGAGCCTCGGACGCTCGGCCGTGCCCGAGAGCCTGCCGCGCACCCGGCGATGGCGGCGCATCCGCGCCTCGCGCCTCGTGAGCACGGTCATGCTCGCTTCCCGACCTTTCTCCGGACCTGCTCGTCGCGGTAGCGGATGCCCTTGCCCTTGTACGGCTCGGGGGGTCGCACCTTGCGGATCTCGGCGGCCGTCTGGCCGACCATCTGCTTGTCGATCCCCTTCACGACGACCTGCGTCGGCCCGGGGACGTCGAACGTGATGCCCTTGCGGGGCTTGACGAGCACGGGATGCGAGAAGCCGACCGCGAGCTCGAGATCGGTCCCCTTCAACTGCGCCCGGTATCCCACGCCCTGGATCTCGAGGTGCTTCTCGAAGCCGCTCGTGACGCCCTCGACCATGTTGGCGATGAGCGTGCGCGTGAGCCCGTGCAGCGCGCGATCCTCACCGCGCTCCGTCGGCCGGGTCACGACGATCTCCGTGTCCGTCTTCTCGATCTGCATTCGCGAGGGGACGTTCTGGACGAGCTCGCCGAGCGGGCCGTTCACCTGAACGCGCCCAGGGGAGATCGCCACCATCACCCCGGCGGGCAGCTCGATTGGTTTGCGGCCGATTCGTGACATCGCTACCAGACGAACGCGATCACCTCGCCGCCGACACCGCGCTCGGCGGCCTGGCGGTTGGTGACGACTCCGACGGACGTGGACATGATGGCGGTGCCGAGCCCCCCGAGCACGCGAGGGAGGCGGTCCTTCCGTGCGTACACCCGGCGTCCGGGCTTCGACACGCGCTTGAGGTCGGTGATGACGCGGCGCCGGTCACGGGCGAACTTGAGCTCGACGACCAGCATCTTGTACGGGAGTGGCTGGCCCTTGTCGTCCTTGGCCTCGACGACGCGAAAATCCTTGATGTACCCCTCGTCCTTCAGGATGCGCGCGATCTCCTCCTTGATGTTCGAGGTCGGCATCGAAGCCGAGTCGTGGAGAGCGCGGTTCGCGTTCCTGATCCGGGTGAGCATGTCCGCGATGGGATCGGTGAGCACCTTCTGACCTCCTACCAGCTCGACTTCGTCATTCCCGGAACGGCGCCCTGGTGCGCGAGCTCGCGCAGGCAGATCCTGCAGAGCCCGAACTTCCGGTAGACGGCGCGTGGGCGACCACAACGGTTGCAGCGCGAGTAGGCCCGAACCTCGTACTTGGGCTTTCGCTTCTGCTTGACGACGAGAGACCTCTTGGCCATGTGTCCTACCCCTGTTCCCTTCTCGAGTCGGCGAACGGGAGGCCGAGGGCACCGAGCAGCGCGCGCCCTTCGGCGTCCGTCCTCGCCGAGGTGGTGATCGCGACGTCGAGGCCGCGAATCGACGGAACCTTGTCGTAGTCGATCTCGGGGAAGATGATCTGCTCCCGGATCCCGATCGAGTAGTTGCCGCGCCCGTCGAAAGACCCCGGATCGAGCCCACGAAAGTCGCGGATGCGCGGAAGCGCGATCGACGCGAGGCGGTCGAGGAACTCGTACATGCGTGCCCCGCGCAGCGTGACGCGTGCGCCGACCGGCATCCCCTCGCGAAGCTTGAAGCTCGCGATCGACTTCGTCGCACGACGCACCTGCGCGCGCTGACCGGAGATGACGGTGAGCTCGTCGATCGCGGCGTCGAGCGCCTTCGCGTCCGTCTTCGCCTCGCCCACGCCCATGTTGAGAGTGACCTTCGTGACCCGGGGGACGTCCATGACGGTCGAGACGCCGAGCTCCTCCTGGAGCTGCGGGCGGATCTCGCTCTCGTAGCGCGCCTTGAGGCGGGGCACGTACGTCTCCACGGTCGGCGCGGTCGTCATCGGTCGAGCTCCTGGCCGCAGCCCTCGCGCTTGCACACGCGGACGCGGACGATCTCGCCCTTCACGTCCCGCTCGGCGATTCCGACGCGGGTCGGGTTCCCGCACACGGGGCAGACGACCATGACGTTCGAGACCGGAACGGGCGCGGGCTTGTCCAGGATCCCGCCCGGCACGATCTGCGTGCCGCCCATGCGCGAGGAGTCCCGGATCGGGCGCGGCTTCGTGTGCCGCTTCGCGACGTTGAGGTTCTCGACGATGACCCGCCGCTCCGACGGGCGTGCCTCGATCACCCGGCCCCGCTTCCCGCGGTCCTTGCCGGTGAGGATCTGCACCGTGTCGCCCTTCTTCACCTTCATCTTCGCGGACATCTCAGAGCACCTCGGGAGCCAGGCTGACGATCTTCATGAAGTTCCTCTCGCGGAGCTCCCGCGCGACCGGGCCGAAGATGCGCGTCCCGCGCGGGTTGGACTGCGGATCGATGAGGACGGCGGCGTTCTCGTCGAACCCGATGAGGGTGCCGTCGTTCCGGCTGTAGGGCTTCTTCGTCCGCACGACGACCGCACGCACGACCTCGCCCTTCTTGACCGCGCCCTGCGGCGTGGCCGTCTTCACGGTAGCAATGATCACGTCGCCGACCCGCGCGTAGCGCCGGTGCGAGCCGCCGAGCACGCGGATGCAGAGGAGCTCGCGGGCTCCCGTGTTGTCCGCGACGCGAAGGCGGGACTCCTGCTGGATCACTTGGCCGCCTCCACGATCTCCTGGAGCCGCCAGCGCTTCATGCGCGAGAGCGGGCGGGTCTCGACGAGCCGCACGACGTCGCCCAGCTTCGCCTCGTTGCGCTCGTCGTGGGCGTGAAGACGGGTGCTCCGCTTGACCACCTTCTTGTACCGCGGGTGCAGCTTCACGACGTCCACGCGGACGACGATGGTCTTGTCCGCGGCCGCGGACACGACGGTGCCCTGGCGCTCCTGACGGCGCCCGCGCACATGCTCCGGGTTCTCGAGGCGCGTGATCGGCTTGCGCTCCGCCGGCGTGACGCGCTTCGGCTTGGACTTCTGCGGACGCTCGGAGCGCGGAAGCCGCTTCTTCTTGCGCTTCGGCTGGGACACGGCGGCAGGCTGGGGCTCCGACGGAGCCTCTTCGGCCTGTGCCTCCGTGGCAGGCTCCTCGGCCGGCTCGTCCGACGGTTCCTCGGGCTCGTCGACGGGCTCGGCGACTGCAGCCATAGGCTCGGGCTCCTCGGCCTCAGCTGCAGGCTCGACGGCCTCGGCCGGGGTCTCCTCGGCCTCGCTCTCGGCGGCGTCCCGGGTCTCTTCGGTTTCGTTGAGGTTCTCGTTCTCTTCGGGCATCTCGCTACTTTCCTCGGTCGCGCTCGTTCTGGACGGTCAGGATGCGGGCGATCTCTCGCTTCGCGTGGCGCAGGCGCGCGCTGTTCTCGAGCACGCCCGTCGCGGTCTGGAAGTGCAGGTTGAAGAGCTCCTGGCGGGTCTCGGCCATCCTGCGCTCGAGCTCGTCGTCGGTCAGGGCTCGCAGCTCGCGCGCTCTCATGGCGTCTCTCCGTAGGAGACGAAGCAGCGCTCGATCGGCGAAGCCGGGCTTTGCCCGGCGAGAGCCCAATCAAGGGCAGAGCGGGTCACAGCGGCGAAGGAGGGGGCCCGTGGCCGAACCATGGGTTCCCCCACGATTCGTCTAGCTCTCAAAGAGATCAGCCTCCCGGCGCACGAACTTCGTCTTCAGCGGGAGCTTCTGACCGGCGAGCCGGAGCGCCTCCTTGGCGAGCGGCTCGTCGACGCCGGCGAGCTCGAACATGACGCGACCAGGCTTCACGACGGCGACCCAGCCCTCGGGCGAGCCCTTGCCGGAGCCCATGCGGGTCTCGGCGGGCTTCTTCGTCACGGGCTTGTCGGGGAAGAGGTTGATCCACACCTTCCCGCTCCTGCGGATCTTCCTCGTAGCCGCGATGCGGGCTGCCTCGATCTGGCGGTTCGTGACCCAACCTGCCTCGAGCGCCTTCAGCCCGTACTCGCCGAACTGGACGGCCGTCTGCCCCGTCGACATCCCACGACGATGACCGCGGTGGTGCCGCCGGAACTTCGTCTTGCGCGGCATCAACATCAGCTCTCGCCCTCCGTCTCCGGCGTTGCGTCGGGTGCGGGAGCCTCCTGCACCTCGGGCTCCACGGCGGGCGCCTCCGTCTCGGGAGCGGGCGCCTCCTGCTGGAGGTCGCGGCGCGGACGCTGTCCTGGCCTTCCTCCACCGGGTCGCTGACCACGCCGCTTGCGCGGGACGATGCCGAGACCCTCGCGGTCCTGTGCCCGGCCGCGGCCCTCGCGGGAGGCGCCGAGGCCCTCCGCCGAGGCACCGCGCCTCCGACGTGCCTGGTCCTGGTCGCCGAGTCGTGCATCGCGGGCGCCCGGGGCGTCGAAGCCCTCCGGCATGATCTCGCCCTTGTTCACCCAGACTTTGACGCCGATCTTCCCGAAGGTCGTCGCCGCCTCGGCCTGGCCGTAGTCGATGTCCGCGCGGATCGTGTGCAACGGGACTCGGCCCTCGGAGTACATCTCGCGGCGGCTCATCTCGCCGCCGCCGAGACGGCCGGCCGCCGTGATCTTGATTCCCTGCGCGCCCGAGCGCATCGCCGAGGCGAGGGAGCGCTTCATCGCCCGCCGGAAGCTGACGCGGTTCTCGAGCTGCTCGGCGATCGACTGCGCGACGAGCTTCGCGTCGAGCTCCGGTCGCTTGATCTCGTTGATGTTGATGTGCACGTTCTTCTTCGTGATCGCGTGGAGCTCGCGCCGGAGTGCATCGACCTCGACTCCCGACTTCCCGATCACGATGCCCGGGCGCGCGGTGTAGATGTCGACCGTGATCCGCTGCTTGTCCTTGCGGATGAGAATGTCCGAGAGGCCCGCGTGCGACAGTTTCCCGAGGATGTGCTCGCGGATGCGAACGTCCTCGAGGAGGTAGTCGGCGAACTCGGGCTTGCCCGTCCACCAGTTCGACTTCCAGTCGTGGATGACGCCGACGCGGAAGCCGCCGGGATGCACTTTCTGGCCCATCAGGCAACCGCCTCCTTCTTTCGTCGTCGGGTCCTGGCCTTCGGCGCAGCCTCGTCGCCCGGAGGAGCGGACGCGGCCACCTCGGCCTGCTTGCGGGGACGCCTGCGCGGAGTCGCCTCCTCGACCTCGGCGAGGACGAGTGTCACGTGGCAGGTGCGCTTGCGGATGCGGTTGACGCGGCCGCGCGCCCGCGGCTTCCAGCGCTTCAGCGTCGGGCCTTCGTCGGCGTAGGCGGACTCGACCACGAGGTCGTCCCCGTCGAGGCCGTGGTTGGCCTCGGCGTTCGCGACCGCTGAACGGAGCACCTTCTCGATGTCCGTCGCGACAGCGCGCGACGTGAAGGCGAGGATCGTCCTCGCCTCGGGCACGCTGCGCCCGCGGATGTGGTCGAGCACGAGCCGCGCCTTGCGCGCGGACGTGCGCACCCACTTCGCCTGCGCGTGAACGCGCATCCGGTCGTCCTGGGTCGTCGCCATCAGCGCCGCTTCACCTGCGTGGACCGGTCGCCGGCATGGCCACGGAACGTGCGCGTGGGTGCGAACTCGCCGAGCTTGTGGCCGACCATCTGCTCGGTCACGAAGACGGGGACGTGCTTGCGGCCGTCGTGCACCGCGATCGTGTGCCCGACCATCTCGGGGAAGATGGTCGAGGCGCGCGACCACGTGCGGATCATGCGCTTCTGTCCGCTCGTGTTCATGGCCTCGATCCGGCCCATGAGCCGGTCCTCGACGAAAGGCCCCTTCTTGGACGATCTGGACACGTCTTAGCGCTTCCTTTCCTTGCCGCGGCGGCGGCCGCGGACGATCAACGAATCGGATTCCTTGTCCTTGCGGCGCGTGCGCTTCCCGAGCGTGGGCACGCCCCACGGGGTGACCGGGTGACGTCCGCCCTTCGTCTTGCCCTCGCCGCCCCCGTGCGGGTGGTCGACTGGATTCATCGCCGAGCCGCGAACGGTCGGGCGCTTCCCGAGCCAGCGGCTGCGTCCGGCCTTGCCGCTCGCCTGGTTCGAGTGGTCCGTGTTCCCCACCTGACCGACGGTCGCGCGGCACGTGAGCAGCACGCGGCGGAGCTCGCCGGAGGGGAGCCTCAGGACCGCGTGAGGGCCGTCCTTGGCGACGAGCTGGATGGAGGACCCGGCGGAGCGCGCCATGCGGGCGCCCTGGCCGGGCTTCAGCTCGACGGCGTGGACGAGCGTTCCCGTCGGGATGTTCGCGAGCGGGAGGGCGTTGCCGGGCTTGATGTCCGCCTCCGGCCCGGACTCGACGGTCGAGCCGACGCGGAGCCTCGACGGGGCGAGGATGTACGCCTTCGCACCGTCCGCGTAGTGGAGCAACGCGATCCTCGCCGACCGGTTCGGGTCGTACTCGATCGCGGCCACCTTCGCCGGGACGCCGTCCTTCGTCCGCTTGAAGTCGATCGTGCGGAACCGGCGCTTGTGGCCTCCGCCCTGGTGACGCGTCGTGATGCGGCCGCGGTTGTTCCGGCCGCCCTTCTTCGTCATGGGCTCGAGGAGCGACTTCTCCGGCTCGGACTTCGTGACCTCGTCGAACCCCGATGTCGCCATGAAGCGGCGGCCCGGGCTCGTCGGCTTGTACTTCTTCAGCGCCATCAGACAGCAGCTCCCTCGAAGATCTCGATCTCGTAGCCCTCGCGGAGCTCGACGATCGCCTTCTTCCAGCCCGGCCGGCGGCCCCTCACCATCCCGCGGCGCTTCGGCTTCGACTGCACCTTCACGACGTTGACGCGCTCGACCTTCACCTCGAAGAGCTCCTCGACAGCCTGGCGGATCTGCGTCTTGTGGGCGTCCTCGTGCACCTTGAACGTGTACTTGCGGTCGGTGATGAGCGAGTAGCTCTTCTCCGACACCACCGGCGCGAGAAGGACCTGGTTCGGATGCAAGCTCACGCCGACGCCTCCTCCGCGGCGGACACGCCGGCCCTCGCGAGGACGAGCGGCAGCGCGGCATCCGAGATGAGCACCGACCGCGCCCACACGAGCGAGGCGACCTCGACCTCGGCAGGAGTGACGA
>JBKOYF010000089.1:0-1587 GCA_046725305.1 Actinomycetota bacterium | reverse complement strand
TCTGACGGCCTTTCCGGATGCCCGCATCACCGTCGACGAGCAGTTCGCGGCGGGCGACAGGGTTGCCTCGCGTTGGACCGGCCGTGGCACGCACCAGGGAGAGATCGAAGGAATCTCGCCGACGGGGAACGAGGTCACCGTCACGGGGCTGACCTTCTCCCTTTTCGAAGGCGGGAAGATAGTCGAGGACTGGCTCATCTGGGACACGCTCGGCATGCTCGTGCAGCTCGGCGCAGTCCCCGCTCCGACGAGAGCCTGATCGCGAAACAGGGCGCAGACGAGAGCCGCCGAGGAGGCGGCTCTCGTCTACCCGTCCTTTCATCCAGCCCAATCCGTCCTTTCCTCCGTTGTCCGGCGCCGAACCGGCGAACACCATGAGTCGTCTACCTACTCCCCGAGAGAATGTCTGCGTACTTCGCCAGCTCCCACTACATGCCGTGCATCGAATGCGGTGCCTCGGTCAGCGTGGCGGCGCGCGACGAGCACGTCTGCGACCCGGAGCGCAAGCTCGACTATCTGATGTTCCAGCTCCGCGAGGAGGTCGCATGCTTCGACGACATCCTTCGCGAGTACCTGGGCTCAGCAAGAGGCCGCTTCGCGCAGTGGATCGCGGAACGCGACCGCTGGCAGGGCGCGTAGCTACAGCGACTCGTCGTCGCCCGAGAACGGCTGGCCGATGCGCTCGGCGAGCGCCTCCGCCGTGAGCCTTGGCTCCTCGCCCTCGCCCCTGAGCTCCTCGACGGTCACGTCACCCGAGGTGTAGACCTCGGCGCGCGGGATGATGCGGCTCGGCCGGTTCTTGTCCCACACCCACACGTCCTCCATGCGCACATGGAAGTACGGGTAGCTCACCTGCGGGAGCGCCTCGACGTCCAGCTTGTTGCAGAGGTACGTCGCATCCTGCGTCAGCACGCAGTACCGGAAGAGCAAGAAGACGGCCGAGTATTCGCGCTTCAGCGCGAGCTCGAGCTCGGCTTCGAACTCGTCGAGGTCGTCGAGGTGCGACATGGCGGTTCAGTCTAGCGCCGAGAGGAGCGCAGACACTCGCCCGCGGCCGGGGATCACGAGCTGGGGATCGAGCTCCGCGAGCGGCTCGAGCGCGAACCTTCGCTCGTGGAGGCGCGGATGCGGCACGTGGAGGCCTGGCGCGTCGATCGTCTCGGCACCGTAGAGGAGCAGGTCGAGGTCGATCAGGCGGGGGCCCCACCGCTCTTCGCGAACCCTGCCGAGGGTGCGCTCGACCTCGAGCAGCTCGTCGAGCAGCTCCCGCGCCGACAGGCTCGTCTCGAGCGCCGCGGCCCCGTTGAGGAAGGCCGGCTGCTCGATCATGCCCACCGGCTCGGTCTCGCGGAGCTCCGACACGGCGAGAACATCGACCCCCGGTGACCGGCCCAGGAGCTCCAATGCGCGGCGGAGCGTCTCTTCGCGAGGACCGAGGTTCGCGCCGAGCCCGACGTACGCTCGTGTCACTCGCGCACGCGCTCGACGACGACCGCCGCGTACTCCCCCGGCGGATCGAGCACGACGTCGGGCTTCCGCACGCGGACCCGCGCTCGCTCGACGGCCGCGAAGCGCTCGAGGATCCCG
>JBKOYF010000103.1:0-8390 GCA_046725305.1 Actinomycetota bacterium | reverse complement strand
CCTGTGTACATCGCGGTCGCGCCCCCGGGGCACGTCGCAGACACGAAGGAGAACCGCCCGTACGAGCGGGCTCGCGCCGCGCGCCGCTTCCTCCGGACGGGAGATCTCGAGATTCCGCGTGCATACGACGCCGACTACGTCGTCCTCGACCGATTGCGGACGAGGCTCGCTCTCGACCTCCCGGTGCTCTATCGCGACGAGCGCTTCACGCTCTACCGGCTCGCGAGAGCGCGCTAGCTCCCTCCCCAGCCGCCTCCGCCCGGGGTCTCGATGCGGAGGAGATCGCCCGCGACCAGGTCGACGCTCGCGAAGGCCGGGAGCTCCTCCCCGTTCAGGAGGTTCCTCCCGGGCAGCCCGTCGTCGCCGCCGTGCGCTCCGCGCGGCGCGAGCAGCCGCCGCTGCGTCAGGAGCGAGAGGCGGCACGGCTCCAGCGCGCGCAGCTCCCGTACGACGCCGTCCCCTCCGGGGTGCAGGCCGTCACCGCCGGATCCCCGCCGCAGCTCGTAGCGCTCGACTCGCAACGGATACGCGAGCTCGAGAGCTTCGACGGGCGTGTTCAGCGTGTTCGACATCGCCACGTGGACGGCGGATGGGCCGTCCCGCTCGGGACAGCCGCCCTGCCCGCCGCCGATCGTCTCGTAGTACGTGAAGCGCTCGTTTCCGAGGACGACGTTGTTCATCGTCCCCTGGCCCTGTGCGGGAACGGGAACGGCGTGCGCGAGAGCCGCGAAGACGACGTCGGTGATCCGGCTCGAGGTCTCGGTGTTCCCGGCTGCGACGGCCGCGGGAGGGCGTGCGTTCACGAGGCATCCGGCGGGAGCGCGGACGGAGACCGGCTGGAAGGCGCCTCCCGAGGCGGGGACGTCGGGCGCGGTGAGGCAACGGACGACGTAGAAGCACGCCGAGCGAGTCACCGCGAGGGGGCAGTTGAGATTCCCGACGTGCTGCGCGGCGGTCCCGTCGAAGTCGATGTCGATCGCGTCTCCGTCGATCGTCACGGCGGCGCGGATCTCGAGCGGCCCTGCGGGCGTCTCGAGCGCGTCCTCCCCGTCGAAGCGCCCGTCCGGCAGCTCGCGGATCGCGGCGCGCACGATCCGCTCGGAGTACGCGAAAAGCTCGTCCATCGCGGCGAGCACGAGCGCGCGCCCCCGGCGCGCGCACAGGTCCGAGACGCGGCTCTCGGCGAGCCGGTGTGCGGCGAGCTGTGCGCGGAGGTCGCCACGCCGTTCGTCCGGGTTCCGCATCCTCGCCACGAGCGACTCCAGCGACGCGTCGTCGAGGCGCGTCGGAGGGACGACGACGCCCTCTTCGTCGAGGGTGCGCGACTCGGGGGGCAGGCTCCCGGGCTCGGAGCCGCCGACGTCCGCGTGGTGCGCGCGGGTCACGGCGTACCCCAGCTCCGTCCGGGTGACGATCGTGAGGTCGGGAAGGTGTGTCCCGCCCGTGTAGGGGTCGTTGAGGATCCAGGCCTCGCCCGGCGCAGGATCGTGCGCCATGACGGCCGCGACCGCCTCGGGCATCGCACCCAGGTGCACGGGGATGTGCTCCGCCTGCGTGATCATCCGCCCGCGCTCGTCGAAGAGGGCTGTCGAGCAGTCGCGCCGCTCCTTGATGTTCGCCGAGAAGGCCGAGCGGATGAGCGCGGCGCCCATCTCCTCGGCGATCGCGCGGAGCGACGCCCCGAGCACCTGCAGCTCGACGGGTATCACGGCGCTCTCCGGAGCACGAGCGTGCCGTGCCGGTCGGTGGCTCCCTCCCAGCCGTCCGGCACCCACACCGTCGCTCCCTCGAGCGCGAGCGCCTGCGGCCCGCGCGCGGTGCGGCGCGGGCCGGTGACGTCGATCGGAGGCCCGGGTCGCACCTCGGCCGTCCTCACGGCGACGAGCTCGAGCGGCCGGCCAGGTTCCGCGTAGCCGTACCGCAGCTCGTGCGCCTCGTGAAAGCGCTCGGCGAGATGAGGGCCGAGCGGGACGGTGAGCTCGAACGACTGACCGGCGTAGCGGAGGTCGGCGTCGCCCTCGTCGGGAAGCTTTCCTGCGTCCGCGAGCGGCGTGACGTACGACCGGACGGAGTCGCGGCGCTCGTCCGCCGCGACGAGCCCGAGCGCGGAGAGGACGCCAGCGGCGGCGGGGACGAGGACGGTCGTCGTGCCGAGCTCGTCGGCAAGTGCGCACGCATGGAGCGGGCCTGCGCCGCCGAACGCGACGAGCGCGAAGTCGCGGGGATCGAGGCCCTGCTCCACGGACACGACACGGAGCGCCCGCACCATCTCGGCATTCACGACGTCGACGACGTCGGCCGGGGTGATCCCGCCGAGCGCTCGCTCGGCTGCCTGCGCGTCCAGCTCGATGCCTCCGGGGAGCACGGACGGCAGGCGCTCGAGGAGCAGGTTCGCGTCGGTGACCGTGGGAGCCGTGCCGCCCCGTCCGTAACAGGCGGGGCCCGGGTGTGCGCCCGCGCTCTCGGGCCCGACGAGCAGCGCGCCGCCCTCGTCGAGCCGGACGATCGAGCCGCCGCCGGCCCCGACCGTGTGCACCGCGACCGTGGGCAGGCGTACCGGAAGGCCTCCGACGAGCCGCTCGTGCTCCCGTCGAACGGTGCCGTCGACGATCGCGCAGACGTCGGTGGACGTCCCGCCCATGTCGAACGAGATCGCGTTCCGGTAGCCGGCAAGTGTCGCCAGCCTCGCCGCGCCCACGACCCCGGCAGCCGGGCCGGAGAGGAGGGCGAACGCCGCGTGCGCCGCCGCTTCGTCAAGGGTCGCGAGGCCCCCGGACGACCGCATCACGAAGGGCTCCGGCAGCCCCACGTCCGAGCACGCGCCGGCCACCGCGCCGAGGTAGCTCGAGAGCACGGGGCCGAGATAGGCGTCGACGACCGTCGTCGACGCGCGCTCGTACTCGCGGAACTCGGGCGCGACCTCGTGGGACGCGACGACGTGGGCGTCCTGGTACCGGCGTCTGAGCTCCGCCGCGACGGCACGCTCCGGCTCCGCGTCCCGGAACGAGAAGAGCAGCGAGACCGCGATCGCCTCGGCGTCGAGCTCCGGCAGCGTGGCGAGATCGAGCGGGACGAGCTCTCCGCCCGGGCCGGCTCGCCCCCGCACGCCGACGCAGCGCTCGAGGGGCACGAGTGGCGGCGGGTGCTCCGCGCACGGTCGGTAGAGGTGCGCTCGGGTCTGTCGCCTCAGGTGGAGGACGTGCTCGAAGCCCTCGTTCGTCACGAGAGCGGTACGGGCGCCGCGACGCTCGAGGAGCGCGTTGGTGGCGATCGTCGTGCCGTGCGTGAAGCGGTCGACGGTGTCCGCGCCGACCGCCTCTGCCGCGGCGACGACCGACTCCTCCTGTCGTCGCGCGGTGGGAACCTTGGCGGTCCTGATCGCCCCGTCCGCCAAGAGCACGGCGTCGGTGAAGGTTCCGCCGACGTCGATCCCGAGCGCGCGCATCCCGGGATTCGAGCACGAACGCCGCGGTAGAGTCTCCCCGCGTGCACCGACTCGTCTGCCTGGGGCTGAGCCATCGCACGGCGCCCGTCGAGCTGCGCGAGCGCGTCGGCGCGCTCGGAGTCGGCGCCGAGCGCTGCCCCGCCGTGCTCGAGCACGCGGAGCTGCAGACGTGCTACCGCGTCGAGCTCTATGCACAGCTGACGTCCGGGGTCGAGGATGCTCGCGACGAGCTGGTCGACGCGTTGTCGACTGCGCACGGCGTGCCTCGCGAGCTCCTGCTCGACCATCTGTACGTCCACGCGGGAGAGGACGTCGCGCGGCATCTCTGCCGTGTCGCCGCGGGTCTCGACTCGCTCGTCCTCGGGGAAGCGGAGATTCTCGGCCAGGTCGGAGACGCGTACGATGCGGCCCGGGCCGGGGGAGCGGTCGGGCCCGGGCTCGAGCTGCTCTTCCGGACGGCGATCGGTGCCGGCCGGCGCGCTCGTGCCGAGACCGCGATCGGCGCGAACCCCGCGACGGCCAGCTCGATGGCGCTCGCGCTCGCCGGCGGCGTCCTCGGCGACCTGCGCGGTAAGAGCGTGCTCGTGGTCGGCGCCGGCCGCATCGGGCTCCAGACGCTCAAGGCCGCGGAGGGGCGCGGGCTCGGGCGCATCGCCGTTGCGAACCGCACGCGTGCGCGGGCGGTCGAGGTCGCGGCACGCTTCGACGCGAGCGCTCACGGGCTCGACGAGCTCGCAGCGGCGCTCGCCGCTGCCGACGTCGCCGTCACCGCGACATCGTCGGAGGGGCCGGTCGTTTCGGTCCAGGTCGTGCGGGAGGCGATGACCGAGCGCTCCCGGCGGACGCTCGTCCTCGTCGATCTCGCGGTGCCCGCCGACGTCGAGCGGGGTGCGGCAGAGATCCCCGGCGTGAGCCTCTTCGACGTCGACGATCTCAGGGCCGGGCTCGACGACGCGATGTCGTCGCGCCTTCGCGAGGTCCCGAAGGTGGAGACGATCGTCGACGAGGAGGTCGGCGCATTCGCTCGCCGCTACAGGGAGCTCGAGGTCGAGCCGCTTCTCTCCCAGCTCCGGAGGCAGGCTGAAGCGATCCGCGAGCGGGAGGTCGCGCGCGCGCTCGGCGATCTCGGCGAGCTCGACCCCGAGGTCGCCGATCGGATCGAGCGCCTCTCGCGGACGCTCGTCACCAAGCTCCTGCACGACCCCACCGTGCGCGCGCGGCGGCGCGCGGGGGCGGGGGACGCGGACGCCGTCGCCGACGCCGTGCGTGACCTCTTCGGCCTTCCTGCGCCGAGCGATCAGTGAGCGCCCCGCCGCTCCCGGCGGCGGTGACCCTCGGCACGCGCGGTTCGGCACTGGCCCGCGCGCAGGCCGCTCTCGTCGTCGACCTGCTGACCCGGGCGTGGCCCGAGCTCGCGTGCGAGACGAAGGTGATCGCGACGGCGGGCGACCGGAGCCAGGTGAGCGGCGAGCCGCTTCCCGAGATCGGAGGCAAGGGCCTCTTCACCGCCGAGCTGGAGCGCGGCCTCGCCGATGGTGCGATCGACCTCGCCGTGCACTCGCTCAAGGATCTCCCGACGGAGGATGCGCCGGGTGTCACGATCGGAGCAGTCTGCGCCCGTGAGGACGTCAGGGACTGTGTCGTCTCGCGGGGCCGCGCCCGCCTCGACGAGCTACCCGCCGGCGCCGTCGTGGGGACGAGCAGCCTGAGACGCGTCGCACAGGTGAGGCGACGGTGGCCGCACCTCGAGGTTCGCTCGATCCGCGGCAACGTCGACACGCGGATCCGTAAGGTCCACGACGGCGAAGTGGACGCGGCGGTGCTGGCGGCCGCCGGCGTACGGCGCCTCGGCCTCGACGACGAGGTCGCGGAATGGCTCCCCGTCGACGGCATGCTGCCCGCGCCGGGCCAGGGCGCTCTCGCGGTCCAGTGCCGCGCCGGCGATCCCGTGCTGGAGCTGCTCGGAGCGATCGACGATGCCGCTGCGCGTAGGACGACGACCGCCGAGCGCGTGTTCCTCCGCGAGCTCGGAGCCGGCTGCACGGCACCCGTCGGGGCGCACGCGCGGGTCGCCGAGCCGCCGAACGTGCATCTCGAGGTGGTCGTCGCGAGCCCGGACGGCCGCGACGTGGTACGGGCCTCGGGGGAGGGCGAGCCCACCGATGTTGGCGTGCGCGTCGCCGGTCTCGCACTCGAATCGGGCGCAGGACGCATACTGGCGGCGATCCGTGGCTGAGCAACCGCTTGAAGGTCGGCGCATCGTCGTCACCCGCCCGGAGGCGAAGCCTCTCGCCGACGAGCTCGAGCGCCTGGGCGCGGACGTGACGATCGTGCCGCTCATCGAGATCAGGCCCGCGGAAGACCGCGCCGCACTCGAGGAGGCCGTGCGGGACATGGCGGGATACGACTGGATCGTCCTCACGAGCGTGAACGGCGTGTCTTCGGTGGCCGACGGCCTCGCGCGCCTGGGCGGATCGGCCCGGGTCGCCGCGGTCGGGCCGGTGACGGCAGAGGCGATTCGTAGCCAAGGGATCGAGCCTGCGTTCGTCGCCGCGCGGGCCTCGGACGACATCGCCGGTGGGCTGGGCGAGCTCGAAGGCGCCCGCGTGCTCCTCCCGCAGGCCGACATCGCCGATCCCGCGCTCGCGGACGAGCTCCGCGGGCGGGGGGCTACGGTCGACGTCGTCGTCGCCTACCGCACGGTGCTCGTGGAGCCGCCTATGTGGGGGATCCTCCCGCTACGGATAGCGGACGCGGTCGTCCTGGCTAGCGGGTCGGCCTGCCGGAGCCTCGCGGCGGCCGGTGGTGCGGGCGGCGCCGCGCTGCTCGTCTGCATCGGGCCGAAGACGGCCAAGGTCGCGCGCGAGGTGGGCCTCCACGTCGGGCTCGTCGCCGACGAGACGACCTCGGACGGCATCATTCGTGCGCTCGTGTCGCACTTCGGGGAGAGCACATGACGCAGTTCCATACGGATCCGCTCGCCGCGCTGCGGTTCACGCCGGGCGCAAGACGGCCCCGCCGCCTGCGCCGCACCGCGTCGCTGCGCGACCTCGTGCGCGAGACGACGCTCAGGCCCGACGATTTCGTACAGCCGCTGTTCGTGGTCCCCGGACGCGACGTGCGCCACCCCGTCTCGTCGATGCCGGGCGTCGAGCAGGTCTCGGTCGACCAGCTCGAGCGCGAGGCGAGGGAGCTCTACGCGCTCGGCGTCAAGGCCGTGCTCCTCTTCGGCATCCCGTCCGCGAAGGACCCGTACGGCCTCGAGAGCTTCGCGGAGGACGGCGTCGTCCAGCAGGCGATCGGCGCGCTCAAGGACGCGAGCGCGGAGCTCGTGGTCCTGACCGACGTCTGTCTCTGCGAGTACACCGACCACGGCCACTGCGGCCTGCTCGGCGACGACGGGGACGTGTTGAACGACGAGACCCTCGAGGTCCTCGGTCGGATTGCGGTCTCGCACGCCGACGCCGGCGCCGACGTGGTCGCGCCGAGCGGGATGATCGACGGAATGGTCGGCGCGATCCGCGCTGCGCTCGACGCCGAAGGCCACAGCGGAGTCGCGATCCTCTCGTACGCGGTCAAGTACGCGTCCGCGTTCTACGGCCCGTTCCGCGAGGCGGCCGAGGGCGCGCCGGCGTTCGGTGACCGCCGGTCGCACCAGATGGATCCTGGCAACGCCCGCGAGGCGCTGCGCGAGGCCGCGCTGGACGTCGAGGAGGGTGCGGACGCGCTCATGGTCAAGCCTGCGCTCGGCTACCTCGATGTCGTCCGCGCGGTGCGCGAGCGCTTTCCGGAGCTCCCGCTGGGCGCGTACAACGTCAGCGGCGAGTTCGCGATGGTCAAGGCCGCCGCCGCGAACGGGTGGCTCGACGAGCGGGCCGTGGCTCTCGAGGTGCTCACCGGGATCCGTCGTGCCGGCGCCGATCTGATCGTCACGTACCACGCGAAGGACGCTGCGGCATGGCTTCAGAGCGAGCAGTGAGGGCCAGGGTCGACGAGCGAGCGGAGGACGCGGAGCTCGAGAGCGTTGACGTCGCGGAGCACGGGCGCACAGCGGACGGCGAGCCGATCTCGCTCGACCGGCGCCTCTACATGCAGCTCCATGCCTTCGGCGGCGCGCGGGACAGCGCGCAGCTGATCTCGGCACTCGAGGCGAGCGGCCTTGCTGCAGTCCTGTACGAAGACGTGAACGATCCCACCGGCGTCGCGCTCCTCACGCTGTCGGAGGCGCCCGAGACGTTCGTCCGGGAGCAGCGCGCGTTCCTCCAGTCGGCGCCGTTCGGCGAGCTCGAGCCGAAGCCCGACCTCACGATGCTCGGGCGCACCTATGCGATCGGGCACGAGCAGGATCTCGAGGAGTCCCTCGTCGAGCGGCCGTGGCGTCGCGTCCTCGATCCGGCGCTCCCGTGGGCGATCTGGTACCCGCTCCGGCGGGCCGGCTCGTTCGAGCGGCTCTCGCGCCGCGAGCAGGACACGGTCCTGATGGAGCACGGCGGCATCGGAATGGCGTTCGGCCGAGCCGGCCTCGGCTACGACATCCGCCTCGCCTGTCACGGCCTCGACCGCGACGACAACGACTTCGTCATCGGTCTCCTCGGCCCCGAGCTGCACCCGCTCTCCGTCATCGTCCAGCGGATGCGGAAGACGAAGCAGACCTCGCTCCACCTCGAGCGCCTCGGGCCGTTCTTCGTGGGGAGAGTTGCATGGCAGAGCACCGCGGCGTGACGGCGCCGGCGGTGGCCGAGGCGGAGACCGAGCCCACTTCCCCCTTCCTCCGAGCCTGTCGGGGCCTTCCCGCCGAGCGGACGCCCGTCTGGCTGCTGCGGCAGGCGGGCCGCTACCAGCCGGAGTATCGAGCGATCCGCGAGCAGCACACGCTGCTGGACGTCATCCGGACACCCGAGCTCGCCGCCAGGGTGACGCTCCTGCCGATCGAGTCCTTCGGCCT
>JBKOYF010000041.1:0-5204 GCA_046725305.1 Actinomycetota bacterium | reverse complement strand
GGGTGCGCGTGGGCGTGCCGACGAGCTCCCACGGAAGGAACTCGCCGCCGACACGGACGGAGGCGGGATCGACACGACGGCGATCGAGGAGGACATCGACACGCGCGGTGATCGTGTCGCCGAACAGGATGATCCGTGGCTCGATCGTCCCGGACGCCTGGATGCCCGTGCGTGGCAGCCCGGTCCCCGGTGGCCTCGCATTCCCTGGGGCGATCTCCGCGGACGGCACGGTCGGGGCCGAGCTCTCCCCTCCCCCTCCGACCGTCGACGCCAGAACGACGACGGCGGCCGTCAGCAGAGCGATCCCGACGAGCCCTACGACGGGCAAGGTGTGGCGCCGGCTCACGTGCTCACGCTCCGATCACCCGTCGCGTGCGTCGCATGTCGGTCCAGACGAGGAACTCGGCGAGGATCTCCGATCGGTCGCTCGAGGAGACGAGGATTGGATCGATGTCGAGGAAGCGGAACGTCTCGAGGAGCGTCGTGATCCGCTCCTGATTCTGCTCGCGGCGCGCTGCAACTTCCGCACGCCGCAGGCGCGCGGAGGAAACCCGTCCCGTGCGGGCGTCGCGGAGCGGCACGACGACTCCCTCCACGTCCGGAAAGGCCTGCTCCCAGGTCGGGTCCTGGACGACGATCGGGACGACGTCCCAGCGATGCTCGAGCGCGATGAGCCACAGGTCTGGCGAGGGCTGCGGGATGAAATCGGAGATCACGAAGACGAACGTCCCGGGCGTCACGGCACGGGTGTGGGACGCGAGGTGGTCGAACGAGCGCTCCAGCCAGTCGGGCGGCCCGCCGTACTCCATCGACCACAGGCGCTCGTCCCGCAGCTCGATCAGCTTGCGCTCGCCCTTCGGCTGCCGCCAGTGCGGCTCGCCGTCCGCGTAGTCGAGGTAGCCGACGTACCCGCCCGCCGCCCCCGCGCTCGCGAGCACGAGCTCGACGACCGTACGCATCGCCCGTGGCTTGTCGAGCCACGGAAGCGGCGGCCCGTAGCACGCCATCTCGGGACGCCGGTCGCACACGATCACGACCTTCGGCGCCTCCTCGGCGAAACGCTCGCGGACGACGAACTCGTCCGTCCCGCGAGCGGTCGACAGCCTCGCCGACGCCGCCCAGTCGATCGAGTCCATGTCGTCGCCCGGTCGGTACGGACGCGAGCCGGCCACGTCGGTGCCGGAGCCGCGCCGCAGGCTCTTCATCGTCCCGAAGGAGAGTCCGATCACCCGACGGCGTGGGACGAGCGGGAACGTCAGTCGTGCGCCCGCCACGGTGCGCTACTTACGGCTCGAGGTCAGGCCCCGGCCCCACGGGTCTGACCCCGTCTTCGAAGAGAGGATCCTCTTCGGAGCCCGGCTGCGGAGCGAGCTCGAGGCAGCTCGCGCGAAACTCCTCGATCGCCTCCGCCCAGCCGCTCGCCCGCGCGCGCGCGACGAACGCGGGAGTGAAGACGACGCGATGGACGAGCACCGAGGCGAACAGGCGCTCGATGTCCTCCGGAATCACGTAGCTACGGGCGTCGAGGAGCGCCCACGCACGCGCGGCACGCTCGAGCGCGAGGCTGCCGCGCACCGAGCTGCCGATGACGACCGACTCCTGCTCTCGCGTCGCCCGCACGAGCTCGACCACCCAGCGGTGGAGGGCCTCGTCGACGTACACGTGCTGGGCCGCTGCCCGCAGCTCGTGCACCTCGTCGAGGGTCACGACGGGCTCGAGCGCGTCGAGCGGGTGTGCAAAGCGCTGCTCCGTGAGGATGCGAAGCTCGTCGTCGACGCCCGGATATCCCAAAGCCGTCCTCAGGAAGAAGCGGTCGAGCTGTGCCTCCGGCAGCGGGAACGTCCCCTCGTACTCGATCGGGTTCTCCGTGGCGAGCAGGAGGAACGGATAGGGGAGCTCGCGCGTCACGCCGTCGACCGTCACCTGTCGCTCGGCCATCGCCTCGAGGAGCGCGGACTGCGTCTTCGGCGTCGCGCGGTTGATCTCGTCCACGAGCACGACGTTCGCGAAGATCGGGCCGGCGCGGAACTCGAAGCCGCGCGTTTGCTGGTCGAACACGGACAGGCCCGTGACGTCGGTCGGCTGCAGGTCCGGGGTGCACTGGATCCGCTGCGGGATGGCGCCCTCGATGCTGCCGGCAATCGCCCGGGCGAGCACCGTCTTGGCAGTGCCCGGGACGTCCTCGAGCAGGACGTGGCCGTCGCACGCGAGTGCTGTGAGGACAAGCTTGATCTCGTCCCGCTTGCCGTACACGACGGTCTCGATGTTGTCGACGAGCCGGTCCGAGATCGCACCCGCGCGCTCGAAGCGCTCGGGCCCGGACGAAGCGGCGACGACCGGCTCCATCGGCGCGATGGTAGCGGGGGCCGTTTCGTGCGCAGGGATCGTCATCGAGGCTCGGGTACTTCTACGAACGAAGCTGCAGGTTGTTAGTCAGCGCCACCATCTAAGGATAGGAGGGCGACGCGGCCGCGAAGCGGCCGCCTTCAGGGATTTCGCGCGATCCGGGATTCGCGCTCGCGAACTCAGGATCCTGCGCACCGGCACCACCATCTAAGGACAGGAAGGCGCCGCGACCGCGAAGCGGCCGCCTTTAGGGATTTCGCGCGATCCGGGATTCTCGCTCGCGAATTCCGGATCCTGCGCACCGCGCCACCGTCTAAGAACAGGAAGGCGCCGCGGCCGCGAAGCGGCCGCCTTCAGGGATCTTGCGCGATCCGGGATTCGCGCTCGCGAATTCCGGATCCTGCGCACTACTAGACGAGCGCTTCGGCGCCGGCGACGACCTCGAGGATCTCCTGCGTGATCTCCGCCTGGCGCGCACGATTCATGCTGAGCGTGAGCGACTCGATGAGGTCTCCGGCGTTCTTTGAGGCGTTGCGCATGGCCGTCATGCGTGCCCCCTGCTCCGATGCGGTCGATTCGAGCAGCGCGCGGTAGATCTGCGTCTCGAGGTAGACGGGCAGCAGGCGCTCGAGGATCTCCTCGGGTTCCGGCTCGAAGATGAAGTCGCCGCGGAGTACGTCGTCGGCACGCTCCTGTTCGTCGGCCTCGAGGATGTCGGCCGAGATCGGAAGGATGTCCTGCTCCGTGACGCGCTGGGTGAGCGCCGACACATACGTGTTGTAGACGAGGACGACCCGGTCGACTTCCCCGCTTGTGAACAGCTCGGAAACGCGGTGGGCGACGCCCTGCGCGTCGGCGTAGGTCGGCCGGTCCGTGAAGCCGAGGTACGCGCCGGCGAGCTCGCGCCGGCGGAACGTCAGGGTGGAGCGACCCTTCTTCCCGACGGCGACCCAGCGGACGCCCTTGCCCTCACCCTGGAGCGAGCGCTCGAGCGCGAACGACCGGCGCATGATCTGCGCGTTGAACGACCCCGCGAGTCCGCGGTCGCCGGTCAGCGGGACGATGGCGACGGACTCGACGCTCTCCCGCTGCTCGAGGAGCGGGAGCCGCACGGACGAGGCGGCCCTCCCCACGCCCGCGATGAGCTCGTTCATCGTCTCGGCGTAGGGCCGCATCGCCGTGATCCGCTGCTCGGCGCGGCGAAGCTTCGCCGCGGCGACAAGCTCCATCGCGCGCGTGATCTTGCGCGTGTTGCGGACGGAGCGGATGCGGCGTTTGAGGTCCTGGACCGTGGCCATCAGCCGGCAACGAGGCCCTTCTCCTCCTCGACGTTGAAGACGCTCTGGAAGTGCTCGAGCTCCTTCACGAGCTTCTGCTCCGTCTCCTCGGAGAGGTCGCCCGTTGTCCGGATCGCCTCGAGGACCGAGCTTTCGGTACGCAGGTGCTCGCGCAGCTCGTCGTGGAAGCGCGGGACCTGGCCGACGGGGATCTTGTCGAGCCAGCCGTTGATCCCCGCGTAGATTGCGACGACCTGCTCCTCGGCGGGCCAGGGCTGGTACTGGGGCTGGTTCAGCGTCGCAACCATGCGCTCGCCGCGTGCGAGCGCGTTCTGCGTCGCCTGGTCGAGCTCGGAGCCGAACTGCGCGAAGGCCTCGAGCTCGCGGTACTGGGCGAGGTCGAGGCGGAGGCGGCCCGCCACCTTCCTCATCGCCTTCGTCTGTGCGTTGCCGCCCACGCGCGAGACCGAGGTGCCGACGTTGATCGCCGGTCGCACGCCCGAGAAGAAGAGGCTCGACTCGAGGAAGATCTGGCCGTCGGTGATCGAGATGACGTTCGTCGGGATGTACGCGGCGATGTCGCCCGCCTGCGTCTCTATGACCGGCAGCGCGGTTAACGAGCCTCCGCCGAGCTCGTCCGAGAGCTTGCACGCGCGCTCGAGCAGCCGCGAGTGGAGGTAGAAGACGTCGCCCGGGAACGCCTCGCGGCCGGGTGGCCGTCGCAGAAGCAGAGAGAGCTGGCGATACGCGTCGGCGTGCTTCGAGAGGTCGTCGTAGATGCAGAGAGCGTGCTGCCCGGAGTAGAGGAAGTACTCGCCCATCGCGCAGCCGGCGAAGGGCGCCATCCACTTGATCGGAGCAGCCTCCTGGGCCGGCGCCGACACGACGATCGTGTACTCCATCGCACCGGCGTCACGGAGCCGATCCACGACCTGCGCGACCGTCGAGCCCTTCTGTCCGACCGCGACGTAGATGCACACGAGGTCTCCCCCGCGCTGGTTCAGGATCGTGTCGATCGCGACCGCGGTCTTGCCGGTCGAGCGGTCGCCGATGATGAGCTCCCGCTGGCCTCGACCGATGGCGGTCATCGAGTCGATCGCCTTGAGCCCCGTGTACATCGCCTCCTTCACGGGCTGGCGGCTGATCACTCCGGGCGCCTTGAACTCGAGCGGGCGCCGCTCCGTCGCCTCGATCGGCCCGAGGCCGTCGAGCGGGTTACCGAGCGGGTCGACGACGCGCCCGAGCAGGCCGGGCCCGACGGGGACGCTCATGACCTCACCCGTCCGCCTGACGGGCTCGCCTTCCTTCACGTGCTGCCACTCGCCGAAGAGCGCCGTTCCGACGTTGTCCTCCTCGAGATTGAACGCGATCCCGGTCACGCCGTGCTCGAGCTCGAGCCGCTCGAGCGCCACGCAGTTCTCGAGGCCGTGGATGCGAGCGATGCCGTCGCCGACCTGGAGCACGCTCCCGACCTCGGCGAGGTTCGTCTCGACGTCGTACTCCTCGATCCGCTGCTTCAGGATCGACGTGATCTCTTCCGGGCGTAGCTTCACGTTCTCAGCTCCTCGCTGTCGTCAGTTC
>JBKOYF010000122.1:0-7652 GCA_046725305.1 Actinomycetota bacterium | reverse complement strand
TCCCCAGGCTGCGAGCACACCTGCCACGCCGACTGCGTCGAGCGACGCGGGCGGGCTCACGGTCGTCGCCGGTCCCGGATCCAACGTCGCCGGGCGGGCGAGGCCCGGGCGCGCGCGGCGCGCGGGCGAGGTCGCGACGGCGGATGCTCGGAGGGACGTGGCGGCTGTGCCCGTCCGCCACGCGAGCCGGTCCGCCTCAGGCACCGCGGCGCGGGCTCGTACGGTCAGGTCGTCGGAGGCGGGATGGCCTCGCCGGCGCACGACGTTCCGGCTCCCTCGTGCGACGCAGATCGCCGGACACGCGGTCGCTCGTTCGGAGCCTGTGACGGACGGAGCTGCCGACGTCCGGACGCCACGGGCGCTCCGCACGGCGCAGGGTGCTGCGCCTCACGACGGGGCGGCGGCTCGTCGCGGCTCGGCCCGGATCCGCTTCGCGCGGCTCTCCCTCCTCGACGGGATCGCGCTCCTGGCATCGGTCATGGTCGGCTACGCGGGCCTCACGGCGCGCCGGGTGGCTCGAGGGCGACTCCATATCATTGGCGCCCGTGAGCAAGCTGAAGGCACCAACGAAGATCCTGGTCGCGGTTGCGTGGCCGTATGCGAGCGGTCCCCGGCACATCGGCCATGTGGCGGGATTCGGGGTCCCCTCGGACACGTTCGCGCGCTATCACCGGCTGCGGGGCAACGACGTCCTCATGGTCAGCGGGACCGACGAGCACGGAACGCCGGTCATGGTGGCGGCGGACGGCGCGGGCGAGTCACCGCGCGAGACCGCGGATCGCTTCAACGCCTTCATCCGTGAGGACCTCCGCGATCTCGGGCTCTCGTACGACCTCTTCACGCGTACGACGACACGCAATCACGCGAGCGTCACGCGCGACGTCTTCCGCACGCTCTTCGACAAGGGGTACGTCGTGGAGCGTGAAACGCTCGGGGCGTTCTCCGCCACGACCGGACACACGCTCCCCGACCGCTACATCGAGGGCACATGTCCGATCTGCGGCTACCCGTCGGCACGGGGCGACCAGTGCGACAACTGCGGGAATCAGCTCGATCCGACGGATCTGATCGATCCACGGTCGACGATCGACGGCACGCCGCCCGTCTTCCAAAAGACAAAACACCTGTTCCTCGATCTTCCCGCGTTCAAGGAGCAGCTCACGGAGTGGATAAGCGGGAAGGAGGGGTGGCGGCCGAACGTTCGCCGCTTCTCCCTCAACTTCGTGCAGGAGTTAAAGCCGCGCCCGATCACCCGGGATCTCGACTGGGGTGTCCGGATCCCCGTCGAAGGCTACGCGGAGCGTGACGACAAGCGCATATACGTCTGGTTCGACGCCGTGATCGGCTATCTCTCTGCGTCGATCGAGTGGGCCGAGAGCCGGGGGACGCCCGACGCCTGGCGGGACTGGTGGCAGGACCCGGCGGCGGAGCACACGTACTTCATGGGCAAGGACAACATCGTGTTCCACACGGTCATCTGGCCGAGCATGCTCCTCGGATACGGCAGCGGCGGCGTGTACGGGGCAGGACGCGGGGAGCTGGAACTCCCGGACAACGTTGCCTCGAGCGAGTTCCTGACGATGGAGGGGAAGAAGTTCAGCACGAGCCGTGGCGTCCAGATCCTCGTGCGCGACTTCCTCTCTCGCTACGACCCGGACGCGCTTCGCTACTTCCTCACGATCGGGGGGCCGGAGACGCAGGACACGGATTTCACCTGGGCCGAGTTCGTCCGCCGCAACAACGACGAGCTCGTCGCGACCTGGGGCAACCTCGTCAACCGCACGCTCCAGAGCGCGTACAAGAACTTCGGCTCCGTGCCGACGCCAGGCCCGCTCACCGTGGAAGACGAGGCGCTCCTCGCCGAGGTCGAGGCGGGCTTCGACACGGTCGGATCGCTGATCGAGGCAGCTCGCTTCCGGAGCGCGCTTCAGGAGACGATGCGGCTCGCGGGCCTCGGCAATCAATACGTCGCCGAGCAGGCTCCGTGGGCTCGACTCGAGGACGACCGTGAGCGTGCGGCGACCATCCTCTTCGTCTCTCTCCGCGTGGTCGACAGCCTCAAGACCGTGCTCGCGCCGTTCCTGCCGTTCTCCGCGCAGCGCCTCCACGAGCTGCTCGGCTACGACGACGTCATCGCCGGTCCGCTCGAGTTCCGAACCGTCGCCGAGGACGGTTCCGAGCACGAGGTGCTGACCGGCGAGTACCAGAGCTGGTCGGGTCGCTGGGAGCCCAGCGCGCTGCCCGCCGAGCAGCTGTTGCGCGAGCCGGCACCACTCTTTGCCAAGCTCGATCCTGAGCGTGTCGTCGCCGACGAACTGGCGCGCATGGAAGCGGCCGCCCCGGCGTGACCGACTCGCACGCGCACCTCGACGCGTGCGACGAGCCCGCCGCCGCGCTCGTCGAGCGCGCTCGCGCAGCCGGCGTGACCCGGATCGTCTCGATCGGCACGGGTATCGAGTCCTGCCGGAAGGTGCTGGCCATCGCCGACGCGCACGAGGAGGTGCACGCGGCGCTCGGGATCGATCCGCACCAGGCCGGCGGGCCAGAGGCCGGGCGTCTGGAGGAGCTTCGCGAGATGCTCGCTCATCGCAAGGTCGTCGCCGTGGGGGAGACCGGGCTCGACACGGTGCGGCGCTACGCGACGCCGGACGAGCAGCGCAGCCTCCTCGACGGTCACCTCGCGCTCGCCGACGACCTCCGGCTCCCTGTGGTCATACACAACCGCGAGGCCGATGCGGAGACCGCGGACGCGCTCTCGGCGTTCACGGGCACCGTCATCCTTCACTGCTTCTCGTCGCCGTCGCTCGTGTCCGTCGCCGTCGAGCGTGGGTACTACGTCTCGTTCGCCGGCAACGTCACGTATCCCAAGGCGGATGCGCTTCGAGCCGCAGCCGCCGCCGTCCCCCGCGACCGCCTACTCGTGGAGACGGACAGTCCGTATCTCGCGCCGCAGCCCGTGCGGGGAGAGCCGAACGAGCCGGCCAACGTCGTCCACACGGTCCTAGCGCTCGCGGATGCGCGAGGCGAGGACGTCGAGGTGCTGGCGGCCCAGACGGACGAGAACGCCGCGATCGCATTCAGCCTCACGTGACCGTCGTCCCGAAGAAGGCCCTCGGGCAGCACTTCCTCGTCGACGGGAACATCCTCGGCGTGATCGGTCGCCTGAGCGGCGTGCGAGCGACCGACGTCGTGCTCGAGGTCGGTCCGGGGCTCGGCATCCTGACGCGCTACCTCGCGGATCGTGTTCGTCTCGTCCACGCCGTCGAGGTCGATCGTGCGCTCGAGCCGGTTCTCCGTGAAGCGCTCGCCGGCCACGAGAACGTCCGTCTCCACTGGGGCGACGCGCTCCGACTCGACATCGACGCTCTCGTCCCGCCTCCGACGAAGCTCGTGGCGAACCTCCCGTACAACGTGGCGACGCCGCTCGTCGTCGAGTCGCTCGAGCATGCACCCTCGCTCGAGCACTGGTGCGTCATGGTGCAGCGGGAGGTCGCAGATCGTTTCTTCGCGCGACCACGCACGAAGGCGTACGGGGCTGTCTCGGTGCTCGTACAGCTCTCGGCGCGAAGGACCGGGTTCCACGCCGTGCCTCCGACTGTCTTTCGTCCGCGGCCACGCGTCGCATCGGCCCTCGTCGCGTTCGAGCGCGCCCCGGTCGCGGCGATCGCCGACGTGAGGCCGGTCGTCGAGGCGGCCTTCGCGCACCGGCGGAAGACGCTCGCGAACGCGCTGGACATGTCGGGTCTAGCCGATCGAACCCGCGCCGAGGAGGCCTTGACGTCGATCGGGCATTCGAGCTCGGCGCGTGCCGAGGAGCTGGAACCGAAGGAGTTCGTGCGGTTGGCGGAGCTTCTCCGATGAGGACGGCGAAGGCCTTCGCAAAGGTCAACCTCGGCCTCGTCGTTGGCGCACGACGCCCCGACGGCAAGCACGAGCTCGTCACGGTTCTCCAGCGGATCGACCTCCACGACGATATCGCGCTCGAGCCTGCTGGCGAGCTCACGGTCGAGGGGTTCCCCGACGACACGATCGTTCGGCGAGCGCTCGAGCTGCTCGCAAGCGAGACCGGAGTCGAGCCGCGCTGGCGCGTCCAGATCGAGAAGAGGATCCCCGTCGCCGCCGGCCTCGGCGGGGGCAGTGCGGATGCGGCGGCGGCGTTGGAGCTCGCCAATGCCGGGCTCGACGCGCCTCTGGGGCTCGACGAGCTCCATCGCCTCGCCGCCGAGGTCGGGACGGACGTGCCTTTCTTCCTACGCTCCGGCCAGCAGCTCGCGACCGGTGACGGAACCGAATTGACCCCTGTCGCGCTGCCGACCGACTACCACGTCGTCGTCGTCGTGCCGAACGGCGTCGTGAAGACGTCGACGCGTGCCGTCTACGACACGTTCGACGAGCGCGACGGTGCTCCAGGGTTCCACGCCCGCGCCGAAGAGCTCAAAAAGGCGCTTCGATCGGTCACGACGGCCCGAGATCTTGCCGCGCTCCCGGTGAACGACCTCGCGGCATCGCCCATCGCCGACGAGCTCCGGCGGGCGGGGGCATTCCGGGCGGACGTCTCGGGAGCAGGTCCAGCCGTCTATGCGCTCTTCGAACGCGATTCGGAGGCGGAGCGTGCCGCATCCGTCTTCGTCTCCCGCGGCACGACGTTCGTGACCCGCCCGCTCGGGGCCGACGATCTTCCCGGAGTGGCAAGATGACGCTCGCTCTGGGGCGTGGCCAAGTGGTAAGGCAACGGGTTTTGGTCCCGTGATCCCAGGTTCGAATCCTGGCGCCCCAGCCTTCGTGTCGTCGAATCGAGAGAGGACGCTCGGCGCCGTCGTCATGGCGGCCGGTCTCGGGACGCGGATGCGGTCGGATGTTCCGAAGCACCTCCATCGACTGCTCGGTCGGCGAATGGTCGACTGGGTGCTCGCATCCGCGGAAGAGCTCGGGGTCGACCCGCTCGTCGTCGTTGCGGCACCGTCGACGCAGGCGGCGTTCGACGGCCTGCCGGTCGTGGTCCAGGGCGAGCCGCGAGGCACGGGGGACGCGGTCCGGTGCGCGCGCGAGGCCCTCGAGGATCGTGCCGACGACGTCCTCGTCCTGTCCGGGGACACGCCGCTCCTCACGACCGAGCTTCTCCGTGAGCTCGTGGCTGCGCACCGACGCGAGAACGTCGCGGCGACCGTCCTCTCGTTCGAGCCCGACGACGCGAAGCAGTACGGCCGCGTCCTCCGGGCCGAGGACGGAACGCTCGCGGCCATCGTCGAGCATCGTGACGCGACGGCCGAGCAACGCGCGGTGCGCGAGGTCAACTCGTCCATCTACGTGTTCCGGGCGGATAGGTTGTGGCCGGTGCTCGACCGGCTCACGCCGCACAACGCGCAGGGTGAGCTCTACCTGACCGACTCGGTCGGCATCCTCGTGGCGGACGGTGAGCGCGTGGCAGTGCACAAGGGAGGAAGTCCCGTGGAGACGGAAGGCGTGAACACGCGAGTCGAACTGGCAGCGGCAGCGGCGGCACTCCGCGACCGGATCAACGAGGCGCACATGCTGGCCGGAGTCACGATCGTCGACCCGGCAACCACGTGGGTCGACGCCGAGGCGGTGCTGGAGGCGGATGCCGTCATCCATCCGTTCACCGTGATCCGTGGCGCCTCGCATGTCGCGTCCGGCGCCGAGATCGGTCCGCACGCCGTCCTTGTCGAGGCGTCCGTCGGAGAGGGAGCGCTCGTGGGGCCGTTCTGCTATCTGCGGCCAGGTACGGTTCTCGAGGCGGGAGCGAAGGCGGGCACGTTCGTCGAGGTCAAGAACTCGCGCATCGGAGAGAGGACGAAAGTGCCCCATCTGACGTACCTCGGAGACGCCGACATCGGTGCCGACACGAACATCGCTGCGGGGAACATCACCGCGAATCAGGGCCATACGCGCGTGAAGGAGCGGACGACGATCGGGAGCAACGTCAGGACGGGTGTCGACAATACGTTCGTCGCCCCCGTGTCGGTCGGCGACGACGCATGGATTGCAGCCGGCTCCGTGATCACAGAGGATGTGCCCCCGGGCGCCTTGGCGATCGCCCGGGCGAAGCAGCTGAACAAGGAAGGGCGCGGTGGAAAGCGGGACGATTGAGCAGGCGCTGCCGGGGCTCGAGACGGCAAGTGTCCCGGACGTAGCGATGGCCACCGGCCACGCGATACCGCTGACGCCGCAGAAGCGGCTGATGGTCTTCGCGGGCCGCTCGCACCCGGAGCTCGCATCGCGGATCGTCGAGCGCCTCGGCGTAGAGCTCGGGGAGATCGAGCTCACGACGTTCGCCAACGGCGAGACGTACTGTCGCTACTGCGAGTCGATTCGGGGCGCCGACGTCTTCCTCGTCCAGACCGGGTGTCGCCCCGTCGACCAGAACATCATGGAGCTCCTCTTCATGATCCAGGCGGCCAAGCTCGCCTCGGCGAAGCGCATCACAGCCGTGATCCCGTGGTTTCCGTACTCGAGGCAGGATCGCAAGGCGAAGCCGCGCGAGCCGATCTCGAGCCGCCTCCTCGCCGACATGATCCAGGGCGCCGGCGCCGATCGCGTGTTGACGATGGACCTGCACGCCGGCCAGATCCAGGGCTTCTTCACGATCCCGGTCGACCACATGACGGCGCAGCAGCTGTTCGCGCGCCATTTCCGCGACCTCGGGTTCACCGGCGAGGGCGTCGTTTCGGTCGCGCCGGACGCAGGGCGTGCGAAGTACGCCGTGCGCTTCGCGCACATGCTCGACGCCGACTTCGCGATCATGAACAAGACGCGGCTCGAGCAGGACGAGGTGTCGATCACCGAGGTGACGGGCAGCGTCCGCGACAAGGTCTGCATCGTCGGCGACGACGTCACGACGACGGGTGGGACGCTCATCGCCGGCGCGCGTGCCCTCCGCGAGCAAGGCGCACGCGAGGTATGGATCTACGTGACGCACGCCCTGCTCACCGAAGAGGGCCTCGAACGGCTCGGGGCCGCGGAGGACATCGCCGGGATCGTCGTCACCGACACCGTCCCGATCGACGCACGCCAGCGGCCGGAGAACCTGACGGTGTTGACGGTCTCCGGCCTCCTCGCGGAGACGATCATGAACGTGTTCGCCGACGATTCGGTGTCCGCGATCTTCGGCGGCGAGAACCAGCTCTTCTAGGAAGAACGGCTCAACCGTCGGGCTGGGCCGTTCTTTCTACCCCAACTTTCTACCCCTAGCGCCCGTTCGCCCGCTTCTCGACAAGTTGACACCGCTCCCGAACGGCGGAGGCGTATCGTCCCCGATGGTGGTCGTCGACGGCTTTCACCACGTCGCGTTCCTCACGGCCGACCTCGACCGCCTGATCGCGTTCTACGAGCGGATCTTCGACGCGGAAGTGATCGGCGACCGCGAGGACGGCGGACGGCGCCACGGGTTGATCGCGATGGGTGAGCACACGGTGCTACATCCGTTCGAGGTCCCCGCAGATCGTGTCCCCGGCCGGCAGGCGATGTTCGAGCGCGGACGCCTCGACCATCTCGCCTTCAACGCCGCGACCCAGGACGCCTTCCTCGAGATCCGGCGCCGGCTCATCGCGGAAGGCGCCCACGCGACCGAGGGCGGGCTCGTCACACACATGGGCGGGTCGGTGTGGAGTTTCAGCTTCCACGACCCCGACGGT
>JBKOYF010000125.1:0-8617 GCA_046725305.1 Actinomycetota bacterium | reverse complement strand
GCAATATCTCGTACTCGTTCACGTTCCCGTTGTCTCCTTCCTTCGGTCTGAGTCGGCCTCGCTGTCGACGGCGCCGCCGGGAACTGACGGCGTCTCCTGCAAGGCAGGAAGCCGCGGCATGGTACCAGCACTGCACAGACTCGCGATCCGCTCGCGCGGATCGCGGTCGCGCGAAAATCCTGACGGTCTGGCAGGGGCGGTACCATCGCGCCGTGCGCAGGCTCGTCAAGCTGGCCGTGATCGCGCTCGGCATCCGCGCGCTCCTGCGCTGGCGCAAGCGGCGTCGTGCCGCGGCGGCCGACGTGTCCGCCTCCCCGCCTCCCGCCGATCCGGCCGACGAGCTCAGGCGTAAGCTCGCCGCGTCGCGCGTCGACGACGTCGTGGAGGAGGAGGTCGTCCCCGAGACGACGGTCGAGGAACGGCGCAGCGAAATCCACGACCACGCGCGGGCGACGCTCGACGACATGAAGTCCGCCGACGAGGCGTAAACGGTCGCGATGGCGGACCCGTCCGAGACGACGCAGGTCTCACACGAGCCCGCGACGCTCGAGCGGGAGGAGCTCCTCCACGCCGTGCACGCGCTCGCCGCGCAGGTCGGCGGGCTCCAGGCGGAGCTGCAGGCTCTGCGTCACGATGCGCGGGGCCTGCCGACGGGCGACGGCGAACGCGCCGGCTGGGAAGAAGGACAGCCCCTCGTGCGCGAGAGCCCGGCGTGGGTCCGCACCGTCGAGTCGCCGGGAGGCCGCCGCCTCGACGTCCCGTGGCTCCTCCTCGAGATCGTCTTCCTCGTCGCGGTCGCAGTCCTCGCTGCCGTCGCCGGGCTCGACGCTCCGGTGATCGCGGCTGTGATGCTGGTTGCCTGGCTGCTCGTCGCCGCCGGCGAGTGGGTGGCTTCCCGTGCGGCGATCGACGAGCGCGCGCTGCTCTACGGCGTGACGGCGCCGCCGAGCGCCCTCCCGGACGACCCCACCTGGTTCGCTCCGAACGCCGACGACACCGCCCTCGACGTCGGCTCGGACGACCGCGCGACAACGCGCCTGCCGCCACCCCAGCCGGAGTAGCGCGGCCAACCACACCGCGGCCGACTAGAGACGCGTGCTCTTCCCGACCGCAACCTTCGCGAACTTCGCCATGGTCGTGCTGCCGCTCTCGTGGCTGCTGCAGCAGCGCGGTCAGCTGTGGCGGCCGTTCATCATCGCCGCGAGCTTCGTCTTCTACGGGGCCTGGGACTGGCGGTTCTGCTTCCTCCTCGCGTTCTCCATCGCCTGGAACCAGATCCTCGCGGCCGGGATCCACCGACGGCGCGATCCGAGGGCCCGGAAGCAGCTGCTCGTCCTCGCGCTCGTCGGGAACCTCGGCCTGCTCGGGTACTTCAAGTACTACGACTTCTTCGTCACCTCGACGAACAACCTGTTCGCGCTCGCGGGCGTCGACCTCCCGCTCGAGACGCGCTCGATCCTCCTCCCCGTCGGCATCTCCTTCTTCACGTTCATGGGGATCAGCTACGTCGTCGACGTCTACCGGGGCGACTTCGCGCCGGTCCGCTTCGGGACCTTCGCGGCGTACCTGTCGTTCTTCCCCCACCTCGTCGCCGGCCCGATCGTCCGTCCGGGTGAGCTCATCCCGCAGTTCGCGACGCCGCGCGACCCGCGCTACGTCGACACGTCGCGCGGGTTCTTCCTCATCGGGACGGGGCTGTTCATGAAGGTCGTGATCGCGAACCACCTCGCGGCGAACATCGTCGACGAGGTGTTCGGCGCGCCGAACCGGCACTCGTCGCTCGAGGTGCTCGTCGGCATCTACGCCTACGCCGTGCAGATCTACTCCGACTTCTTCGGCTACACGAACATCGCGATCGGGATCGCGCTCCTCCTCGGCTTCGCCTTCCCCCAGAACTTCGACGCGCCCTACTCCGCGACGTCGATCACGGACTTCTGGCGACGCTGGCACATGACCCTCTCACGCTGGCTGCGCGACTACCTCTACATCCCGTTCGGCGGGAACCGCGGAGGCACGCTCCTCACGTACCGCAACCTCATGCTCACGATGCTCATCGGGGGCCTCTGGCACGGAGCCGGATGGACGTTCGTGGTCTGGGGAGGGATCCACGGCACGGCGCTCGTCGTCGAGCGTTGGTGGCGAGGAAGGCCTGGCTTCGTCGAGCGGCCGTGGACGCGGGGAAGGCGCGCCTTGCACCGCTTCGTGACCTTCCAGGTCGTGTGCTTCGCGTGGATCTTCTTCCGCTCCGACTCGTTCGCGGACGCGTGGACGCTCATCCAGCGGCTGTTCACCGCCTGGGGCGAACCGTCGCCGCTCGTCACCTCGGGCGTGCTCGCGGCCATCGCGGTCGGGCTCGGCTCGCAGTACCTCCCGCGGCGGCTCCCGCTCCAGGTCATGGCGCGCTTCTCGCGGCTCTCCGTTCCGGCACAGGCCACGGTTCTCGCGCTCGGGCTCCTCGTCATCCACACGATGGGCCCTGAGGGCGTGGCACCGTTCATCTACTTCCGCTTCTGATGGTGACGCGCGAGACCCGCAGACGACGCCCGCGGCCCCGAACCGCCGAAGGGGGCAGGCGGCTGCACTCCGCCGGCTCGGCGATCGTCGTCTCGCTCGCGGCGCTCGGGGTGGCCCTCCTCCTGAACGCTCCGGGGTTGCACAAGTCCGCGACGATTCAGCCCGAGGGCTGGAAGCGGGACGTCGCCCTGGACGTCACCGGGCCTCTCGAGACAGTGAGCCGGACGCTGTACCTCGACCGGCCCCGCCGCGCACTGAAGGCCGTCCTCGGCCGCTCTGGCGACGACGACATCGACACCGAGGTGGCCGCACCGACGCCGGGCGTCACGACGCCGGTCAAGACGCCGGTCACGCCGCCGAGGCACGCGCGGTTCACCCCGAAGCGGCCACTGGGCCTGTGGATCGGGGGCGACTCGCTCGTCGTCGTCCCCGGCGAGTCGCTGCTGCGCGAGACGGCGGCCAACGCCGCGATCGAGCCCATCGGTGCGATCGACGGAAGGATCGCGAGCGGGCTCGAACGCCCCGACGTCTTCAACTGGTACACGCACGTGCAGGAGGTGATGCAGAAGGAGAAGCCGCGGGCGGTCGTGCTCATGTTCGGCGGGAACGACGACCACAACTTCATGACCGGGATCCCGGAGGGGAGGGAGGTCGGCACGTTCGGGAGCCCGAGCTGGCGCGCCGAGTACCGTCGCCGGGTCGCGACGATCATGGACACCGTCACGCGGCACGGCGCCTTCCTCGTCTGGATCGGGCTCCCGATCTCGCACGACCCGCAGCAGACGCTCCGCTTCGACGTCATCAACACGATCGTCCAGTCGGAAGCGGCGAAGCGTCCGGGCCGGGTCGCGTACCTCGACACGTACTTCTTCTTCGCGGGCGACGACGGCGGCTACGCGCAGTACGTCGAGGACCCCTCCGGGAAGCTCGTCAAGATGCGCGCGGACGACGGGGTCCACTTCGAGCGCCCGGCCGGCGACCTCATCGCCGCGAAGGTGTTGGAGCGGCTCGAGGACCGCTTCGACGTCACGTCCTGGCGCGGGCGCTGAGCGCCCGGTACCCCTAGCCGGCCGCGCGCACCGTCACCGGGGCACGGAGCCGAAGCGTGTGCGTCCCGGTCACGACGACCGCGCGGAAGGTCAGCTCGAGGCCGACCCACCGCTCCGGCCACACGATCGACCGGGTTCGGTCCCCGCTGACTTCGAGCCACGTGCCCGCGTTCTGCGAGCAGCGCACGAACCCGGTCCGCGTCCAGCAGCCGACGAGGCGTGACCCGCGGAGAGCCTGGAGCCGGGCCCGTGCACGAACCGGATCTCCCGCCTGCGTCCGCACCGTGATGGTGTACCGCCACGGCACGCCGACGACCGGCATCGTCGAGCTCGTCGACATGCTCGCGCTCACAGGGCCCGCCCCCCGTGCACCTGCCGCTGCCACGAGCGCCGCCGCGAGCGCGAGGAAGACCAGCCGCATCGAGTCATCTTAGGACGGCCCCCCTCGCCGTCCCCGACGGCGCTTCACGCGAGCCGGCGCGCCCCTGCTCCGAGTGCCGCCCCGGCGAGCGCGTCGAGCACGTAGTGGTTCCCGGTGCCCGCGACGACGACGGACACTGCCGGCGGGTACGCACGTGCAGCCGTCCCCAACACACGCGACCGCGTCCTCCCGGCGATCTCACCCGCCGTGAGCACGGCAAACGCGACGTGCAGGCTCGGCATCGCCGCGATCGGGTTGTAGAAACGAACGAGAAAGGGGTGCTCGAGGTCGACGCCGCTCACCTCGGCGAGCGTGTCGACGAAGCCGTCGAGGGCTCGCGGCGGCGCCGTCGGGAGGAGGAAGAAGACCGGCTGCGCTCCCAGGTGGGCGAGGAGGCAAGCGCGCCGGACGCGGTGGTACCGGGGGTCGCGCCCTCGGTACAGGAGCGCGAGCCAGCCGAGGGTGAGCGTGACGTTGAAGAGCGCATACCCCGCATTCAGCCCGTGCACGAGCCGCGGACGCCGCAGGAGCGCCTGCTGCAGCGCCGGCTCGGCGCCGAGCCCGAGCCGCTCCTCGAGGGAGACGATCCGCTGCGCGTTGCGGAGCGCGCGCTGTCGCCCGTCGCGCCGGAGTGCGAGCTTCCCGACAGCGAGGTAGATGCCGTACACCGCGAGGACGAGCCCGACCTCGCGGCGCAGGGAGAAGCGCGGCACGCGCGCGAGCGTATCGCTCCCCTCGAAGGCGACGCACGTCTAACCTGCACGCCGGAGCGGCATGGGCCCGGTGGCCCAGCGGGTCTTCAAAACCCGTGCGGTCGTGCAGCCCACGGCTCGGTCGGTTCGACTCCGGCGCCGCTCCGTTCGAGCGGCAGCGACGTCACTTGCAGACGTAGTGGCCCCGGTCGCCCTCCGAGAACGTGCTCCCGCCGACGTGGATTGCCTCCTTCCACGGGAGGCAGCCGTGGTTCTGGGCCGTTCCGCCGACGACGAAGAGGAGCCCCATGAGGGCTGCGATGCCGATGACGATGAGGAGCTTGCGCACTGCCTGAATGTAGCCCGGCTGTCGGTTGGATCCCTCCCCCGATTCGTGCATCGCAGTAGGCTCCGCGAGCGTGGTCACCTCCATCGCGATCACGCCTGCGGAGCACCGCGCTCGCTGCGACGCGCTCCTCGAGGCGACGGTCGCGGACGGCCTGTCGGGCGTCGTCCTCTTCGACCCGTACTACGTCCTCTACTACGCGGGCTTCGCGTTCGTCCCGACGGAGCGTCCGATCGCGTTCGTCCTCGCAGCGGACGGCGCGCGCGCCCTCGTCGTCCCGCGGCTCGAGGTCGAGCACGCTGAAGCGAAGTCGACACTCGATCGCGTCGACCACTACCCGGAGTACCCCGGGGATCCGCGTGCGGAGACCGTCCTCGCCCAGACCCTCTCGGATCTCGGGCTCGCCGGGACGATCGGCGCCGATCAGGACGGCTACCCGTGGATACTCGGCTACCGCGGGCCGACGCTCTCGGAGCTCTCGGGCGCGACGTTCGTCCGCATCGTCGAGAAGCTCGAGGCGCAGATGGCGGTGAAGTCGGGCGCCGAGGTCGCCCTCATCCGCGAGAGCGTGCGCTGGGGGAACCTCGCCCACCGGCTGCTCCAGCGCTACACGCGCGTCGGCGCGACGGAGACGGAGGTGTCGCAGCGCGCGAGCGACGAGGCGACCTTCGCGATGCTCGACGCGATCGGCGAGATCTACAGCGCGCAGAGCTTCGTCGTGACCGGGGCGCACGCCGGGTACCGCGGCCAGATCGGGCGAAACTCCGCGATCCCGCACGCCCTGGCCGGGAACATCGTGTTCCAGGCCGGTGACGTCCTCGTCACCGGCGCCGGGGCTCCCGTGTGGGGGTACCTGTCGGAGCTCGAGCGGACGATGGTGCTCGGCGAGCCGACAGCGAAGCAGGAGGAGATGTTCGCCCACATGCTCGCGCTGCGGGACCTCGCGCTCGACGCCATCCGGCCCGGACGGGCGTGCGCGGACGTCGACGGCGTCGTCCGCGCCTACTTCGACGAGCACGACCTCTGGCCGTACTGGCGCCACCACACGGGCCATGCGATCGGGCTGCGCTACCACGAGGGCCCGTTCCTCGACTCGGGCGACGACACGGAGATCCGGCCCGGCATGGTGTTCACGGTCGAGCCCGGGCTCTACTCACCGGAGCTCGGTGGCTTCCGCCACTCGGACACGGTGCTCGTGACGAACGACGGCAGTGAGGTCCTCACGTACTACCCGCGCGACCTCGCGAGCCTGATCATCCCGGCCTAGGGGCGATACGCTAGGGGAGCAGGCGTGCCAGGGAGGCAGAGATGAACGCAGCGGTCACCACCGAGTTGAAGCTCATCACGCACTGGATCGGCGGCGAGGCCGTCGCGGGGGAGTCCGGTCGAACAGGCCCGGTGTACAACCCGGCAACGGGAGAGCAGGCTGGCGAGGTGGGGTTCGCGTCCGTCGAGGAGGTCGACCGGGCGGTCACGGCTGCAAAGGCGGCGTCGGTGACCTGGCGTCAGTGGTCGCTCTCCAAGCGCGCCGAGCTGTTCTTCCGCATCTACCAGCTCGTCGACGAGCACCGCGAGGACCTCGCGCGACTGCTCACGGCCGAGCACGGGAAGGTGCTCTCGGACGCACTCGGTGAGGTGCAGCGCGGCATCGAGGTGATCGAGTACGTGTGCGGCATCCCCGAGCTGCTGAAAGGCGACTACTCGGAGCAGGCCTCGACCGGCATCGACGTCTACTCGATTCGGCAGCCCCTCGGCATCGTCGCGGGGATCACGCCCTTCAACTTCCCGGCGATGGTCCCGATGTGGATGTGGGCGCCCGCGATCGCCTGCGGCAACACGTTCATCCTCAAGCCGTCGGAGAAGGACCCGTCGGCGTCGGTCCTCGCGGGCGAGCTGCTGAAGGAGGCGGGCCTGCCGGACGGCGTCTTCAACGTCGTACAGGGCGACAAGGTCGCGGTCGACGCGATTCTCGCCCACCCCGACATCGCCGCGGTGTCCTTCGTCGGCTCGACCCCGATCGCGCGCTACGTCTACGAGACGGGGACGAAGGCCGGGAAGCGCGTGCAGGCACTCGGCGGGGCCAAGAACCACATGATCGTCCTTCCCGACGCGGACATCGACATGGCCGCCGACGCGGCCGTGAGCGCGGGGTACGGCTCGGCCGGAGAGCGCTGCATGGCGATCTCGGTCGTCGTGGCGGTCGGAGACGCGGCGGATCCGCTCGTCGGCGCGATCAAGGAGCGGCTCCCGAAGGTGAAGGTCGGCGACGGGCTCGACCCGTCGTCCGAGATGGGCCCGCTCGTCACGCGCGAACATCGCGACAAGGTCGCCTCGTACCTCGAGTCGGGGCCGGCCCAGGGTGCGACGCTCGTCGCAGACGGGCGCGAGACGGCCCCCGACAACGGCGGCTTCTTCCTCGGCGTCTCCCTGCTCGACGACGTCACGCCGGAGATGGACGCGTATCGCGACGAGATCTTCGGGCCGGTGCTGTCGGTCGTTCGGGTGGACAGCTACGACGAGGCCCTCCGGCTCGTCAACGAGAACCCGTACGGGAACGGAGTCGCACTCTTCACGCGGGACGGCGGCGTCGCGAGGCAGTTCCAGTTCGACGTGAACGTCGGCATGATCGGGATCAACGTCCCGATCCCGGTGCCCGTCGCCTACTACTCGTTCGGCGGCTGGAAGAGCTCCCTCTTCGGCGACCGGCACATCTATGGCCCCGAAGGGATCGACTTCTACACGCGCACGAAGGCGGTCACGAGCCGCTGGCCCGACCCGGCGACGAGCAAGGTCGACCTCGGCTTCCCGCAGACCAGGTAGGGGCTAGCCGCTCGACGCCTGCCTTCGCAGGACCCGCCGCTCGCCCTCGCGGCGCGTGAGGCCGTCGGCGTCGAAGCGCTCGAGCAGGAGCTGCGCATCGCGGCGCCCCGTCCCCGCGAGGTCGCGGAAGCGTGCGAGCGTGATGCCGCTCGCGGCGCGACACTCCGCGAGCAGCACGTCACGCGCGACCTCGTATGCGCCGGCCCCGATCGCGTAGCAGTCCCCGAGCCGGACGAGCCGGCCGCTCGCCTCGAGGAAGCGAGCGAGGTCGTCGTCCTCGACCTTCGTCGCACGCATGCCCGCGCGCTCGAGCTCGGACTCGAGAGCTGCGGCCTCGCCGCTCCGTGCTCCGAGCGTGGCGACCGCACCCGGAAGGTAGAGGCGTGATCCCCTGCGCTCGAACGGCAGCAACGCAACGACTTCGGCCGCCCACTCGGCTGTAGGTGGCGCGACTCCCGGATCGATCGGATCGGCGGCGGCAATTCGCGCGCGCAGCTCGTCCTCGAGGGCAGCAAGCCAGGCCGGGGAGAACACCCACGGCCCCGCGCGCTCGAGCCCCGCGAGCTCGCGGTCGCGGTCACCGTCGAGCACGAAGCGCAGCGATTCCAGGCGAACAGGCGCGTCGATGGTCGCCGCGACCTCGCCGCGCTCCAGCAGCAGCATCCGAGAGGCGTCGCGATGGCGCGGCGGAGCCGGGTCGATCACGAGGCCGCCTCCGACTGTCGTCTCGCCTCGAAGGATCACGCGGTCTCCGCGCGCGGCCACGACGCGCTCG
>JBKOYF010000137.1:0-6280 GCA_046725305.1 Actinomycetota bacterium | reverse complement strand
TGGCAGATGCGCTCTTCCAGCCGCCCAGCTCCCACTCCCGCACATGATCCATCTTCGGCGTCGCGTTCTCGCTGGCGATCGACTTCTCGCGATCGTCGATCTTGTGGTCTCCGTTGAGATCGAGTATCGCGGTGACCTTGCAGCTCGACACCGAATCGTCGGCCCTCGTATCCCGCGGGTAGGCCTTTGCCCGATCCGAGGATTCGACCGCCCATCGATCGAGCCCGAGGGCGCCACCCTCCCAATTCGCCGGCTGGTCCGCGCGAACGATCCCGGCGATGCCCGAAGCAGTCGGATATGAGCGCGCAACGACGTTCATGCACGGCGTGGACGCGCTGCAACCCGGTGATCCCTCTTGGTCGAACTTGGGAGCGAAATCCCAGCGAACCCGCTTGCGGCCGTCCTGCGGGGCGTGATCGGTAAGAAGGATCGCGGTCCCTTCGGGTGATCCCTTGGCGACAGCCATACGCCACGTGCGCGCGTCGTCGCCCTCGAACACCGACATCCGCACGTATCCACCCCCGCGGGTCAGCGCGGTGAACTTCGGCTCCTTGACGAACGGCGTCCCCGCCGCATTCGGCCCGGCGTACGTCGTGACGAGCGCCCATACGCTCACCGAGGAGCGGTAGAAGCTGTAGCGGTAGCGCAGACGGGCGATCGCGTCTCCACCAGGCCCGTAGCCGGTGTTGCCGTACTGATCGCGAAGCCAGACGTCCATCGTGTAATCGACGCGGGTGGGCGATGTGAGCGTCGGCCCGAACCAGTTCCGTGCGTACACGCCGTGGCCGCCGTTCGTCGCGGCGCACATCCGACCCTCGATCACCTGCGGCGTCCGCCCGACCCCCACTTCCACCGTCGCGGTGGTCGGATCGTCGCCCGCCGGAGTGGCGTCGACCGCTCCGCGGGCGTGGTGCCAGCCGAACGTTCCGAGGCCGCCGTTGACGGCGTTGATGTACCCCGGCGACGACGTATCGGAGCGAGGGCGATAGTCGTCCACGATCCCCACGCCACTCCGCTCGAGGCGCGCGATGTAGCCCGGGCCGACCGTCGAGCGACGGCCGCCGGCCGTGACATCGAAGCACCGCTTGTAGATGGTCCAGATACCGTCAGCGTTGCGGAACTGGATCGCGGTCGTGTTCTGACTCCAGCTGACCGCGGGGATGACGGGAGGATCTCCCTCGACGTCGAGGCAGAACCACTCCGGGTCCGACGGGCCTGCGGCCGACGTCGACGCGGACTCCGATGGCGAGCCATCGTCCGCCTGTGCGGGCACCGGACCCGGCCCCGGCGGGCAGCTCCCCGGCAATGTGCCGTCGTTCGGCGCGTCGGGATCGGACGAGTCGACTGCGCCGGGCGGCGTCGGCCCAGCAGGCGCAGAAGACGAGAAGGCGGCCGCCTCGTCCGCGTCGCACTGCGGCGGCGCCTCTTCGCCCTCGGACTGGCATGCCGAAGCGCTCGCTGTGACGATCTCCACGAGCACGTCGCCGAGCGGCGTCGAGCTCGTCGACTCGGTTGCCTGCCCTCCGGTGAGGCTCGCCCACCAGTTCCAATAGGGCAGGTACGCCGGCACGCCGTGGTAGAGGACGAACGCGAGGATGTAGTCGGCTGCGCCGAAGTCGGCGAGCTCCTGCTGCCAGTCGATGCCGGTCCCGCTCGGACCGGGATCCGTACCCGTGTCCCACGGTGACGCCTGGTTCACGATCTCGGGCGGGACTCCCTCGTTCAGGTCGCCGTCGTGAGGGACGTCGTCGGCGACGAGGACGACGAGATGCTTCGCGCCCGGCGCCCAACCCGCACGCGCATCGTGGTGGGACTCGTAGAGGGCCGTCCCGTACGCCTCCGGCAGATCACCCCCGCCGAAGGCGGACAGGCGGTCGATCGCGGTCTGGACCGGCGCCTGATCCGAGGTCAACGGCTGCTCGATCCGCCACACGGGGTCGTCGCCGTAGTCCTTGATCTGCGCGAGGCCGAAGCGCAGGCTGGGAAGCCGCCCCGACAGGCTGGTCAGCACCCCGGTCGCCTGGGCCTTGGCCTCCGAGAGCGCGCCCGACATGCTGCCGGTCGTGTCGAAGACGAACAGGACATCGGTTGCTGCCGGTGGCGTCGTCCGTGCCGACGGCGGGCGAATCAACATGACGACTGCGACGAGGAGCACGGCAGGGGCAAGCCACTGGACATGGCGGAGCGCCATCTCGCACCTCCGGATGTGGATGTCCGGCGTGCGGGCCGGCGCCGGCCGGTTACAGCTGGTCGTGGAGCGGTGAGAGGGTGTACACGGCCGTCAGCCGCGTCAATCCGCCGCTACGCGTATTGGGAGATGTAGAGGGAGAACGCAGTCGCCGTGGGGTCACCAGAGCGGACGCGCCGCGGGCGAGCGGGTACCCTTTTTCGCGCTCGGGGTGTGGCGCAGCCTGGTAGCGCGCTCCGTTCGGGTCGGAGAGGCCCCCAGTTCAAATCTGGGCACCCCGATTTCCGAGCCGGGGGGAGGTGCTCCCCCCGCCGGTGGCGTTGCGCGCCCCCGGCAGCCGGCAGTATGCTCAGGGCGATGACCGTAGCTCTCGAGAGGCGGGCAGCGTGACCCGCCCCGGCAGCGAATGACCCGGAGCCCCGAGGCGCGCGCCAAGCGCCGGCGGGCTTTTTCTTTGCCCGAAGGAGGCACGATGGCCAACCACCTGACGCCCGAGGAGCTCGCCAAGGAGATGGGGATGGACCGCGACGAGGTCATCCGCATCTGCATCGAGGAAGGCGTGCCGATCTACCACGGCAAGATCGACAAGACGCTCTTCCAGGCATCCCTCGAGGCGGTCGGGGCAGGTTCGGGAGCCTCCGGACAGGGCTGAAGCTCGACCACGTCATCGTCGCGGTCGCCGACCTCGTCGGCGACTCCGCCGCCCTCGAGCGCGCGCACGGCCTGACGTCGTTCGCCGGCGGGAGACATCCTGGCTGGGGGACGGCGAACCGAATCCTCCCGCTCGGCGACTCCTACATCGAGCTCATCGCGGTGGTCGACGAGCAGGAGGCACACGAGAGCGTCCTCGGCGGCCGGGTCGCGACATCGGCGGCAGCCGGCGGAGGACCGATCGGCTGGGCCGTGGGTCCACTCGACCTCGACGCGACTGCAGCGCGGCTCGGGCTCGGCATCGGGAGGGGGTCGCGAACGACGCCCTCCGGCGAGCGTATCGAGTGGCGGAGCGCAGGACTCGACGAAGCCGTGAGCCGCCCGTGGCTGCCCTTTTTTCATCGACTGGGGCGAGACGGCGTCGTTTCCCGGCGCAGTCGCGGAGCCGGTTGCTTCGATCACGCGACTCGAGCTCGAGGGCGACGTCCAGGAACTGTCGACCTGGCTTGGCGACCATTCGCTCCCGGTCGAGCCGCGGGCCGGTACGGCCGGCGTCACTTCGATCGTCCTCGACGGGCCGCGAGGCCCGGTCACGCTCGAGAGGGCGGGCCGCTAGCTCGCCTTGCTCCGGGCTTTCCGCGCCCGCGCGGGCTTCTCGGTAGGTGCGGCGTCGCCCTGCGTCTTCGCGGCCGCGACGCTGGCCTTGAGCGCTTCCATCAGGTCGATCACCGGCGCGACCTCGACGGGTTCCGGCGCGACGATCTCCTCACCGCGCATCTTCGCCTCGAGCAGCACGCGGAGGTCGCGGCGGTACTCGCTCGTGAGCTCCGTCGGCTCGAAGTCGCCTGCGAGGCTCTCGATCACCTGGCGGGCGAGGTCGAGCTCCGACTTCTTGACGGTCGTGTCCTCGACGGCCTCGGAGATCTCCGCCTGCGAGTAGACGTCCTCGGCGAGGAAGAGCGTCTCGAGCGCGAGCGCGTCGCCCTTCGAACGCACGAGGCAGAGGCTCTCGCGGCCTGCGCGAACGAAGCGCCCGATCGCCGCGGTCTCCGTCTCGCGCATCGCCTCGAGCAGGAGGACGTACGGGCGCCGCTGGGCCGGGGCGGCGGCCGGGACGAGGAAGTACGTGCGGTCGAAGAAGATCGGGTCGACGTCCGTCTCCCTGACGAAGCGCGTGATCTCGATCGAGCGCGAGTCGTCCGCTCGCTCGATCGCCTCGAGGTCGGCGTCCTCGACGATGAGGTACTGGCCCTTCGTCACCTCGAAGCCGCGGACGATCTCGTCCTGCGTCACCTCCCGGTCGTGCGTCGGGCACCAGCGCTTCTGTTTGATCGGCGTCGCGCACTCGCGGTGGAGCAGCCGGAAGGAGACGTCCGACTGGCGTGCGGCGGGCTTCGTCGCCGGGGCGAGGCCCACGGGGATCGAGACGAGCCCGAAGCTCAGGGATCCGTTCCAGGTAGTCCGCATGTGCAGGGAAACTCTAGTGGGGACCAGCCGATTTCGCGCTTGGACGACGAACCCCTCCCGGTTCTCTAAGCTCAGACGCGTGACGGAGACCGTCGGAGCCGCCCTCGGGGAGCGCGCGGACGAGCAGGCCGGCAGGCACACGATCGCGCGGCTCTGGAACGACGCCGTCGCGGCGGAGCGCCCGGGAGCGGCGTACCTCGTCGAGACGGAGCACGGTTGGAGCGAGGTGTCGTGGACGGACGCGGACGAGCTCGTCCGCGCGTACGCGAACGGGCTGCTCGCGCGCGGCGTGCGCAAGGGCGACACGTTCGCGCTGCTGGCACGCAACAGTCTCGACTGGGCGCTCGTCGACTTCGCGCTCGCGCGGATCGGCGCAGTCGGCATCCCCGTCTACGCCTCGAGCGCACCTCGCGACGTCGGCTACCTGCTCGGCCACTCCGAGGCGGTTGGCGTCGTCTGCGAGGACGCGGAACAGCTCGCGAAGGTCGAGGCGGTCGCCGACGAGCTCCCCGCACTGCAGCACGTCCTCACGTACCACGACCTCGAGGGCCTCGCGGCGCACGGACGCGACTTCGCCACCGCCAAACCGACGGCGCTCGACGACGCGACGGCGGCGATCGACGAGGAGGATCTCTACACGATCATCTACACGTCCGGCACGACCGGGCCACCGAAGGGCTGCATGCTGCGCCATCGCAACTACTACGAGATGGCGAGTGTCGTCGACCACATGCCGAGCTACTACGAGCCGGACGACCTCATGCTCCTGTACCTGCCGCTCGCACACAACTACGGCAGGCTGATGCTCCTCCTCGGCGCGAAGGTCGGCTTCACGATCGCGTTCCTCCCGGATCCTCTCCGCGTCGGCGAGGCGCTTCGAGAGGTCCGGCCGACCGTGCTGCCGAGCGTCCCCCGCGTCTACGAGAAGATCTACTCGCTCGTCCAGGCCCGCTTCGACGAGGCGACGGGCGCGAAGCGCAAGCTCGTCGACTGGGCGCTCGGTGTCGGGCGCGAGGTCAGCGGTCTGGAAGCTGAGGGGAAGCCCGTCCCGGCCGGGCTGCGCGCCAAGCACCGCGTCGCCGACCGGCTCGTGTTCACGAAGGTCCGCGAGCCGCTGGGCGGACGCCTGCGGATGGCGGGCTCGGGCGGAGCACCGCTGGCCCGTGAGATCGCGGAGTTCTTCGACGCGGTCGGCGTGCGCATCACCGAGGGCTACGGGCTGACGGAGTGCACGACGGCGTGCGCAGTCAACGTCCCCGACCGCTACCGGTTCGGCTCGGTCGGCCAACCGCTCCCGGGCTTCGAGGTCCGCGTCGCCGACGACGGCGAGATCGAGGTGCGCTCGCAGACGATCTTCCAGGGCTACTACAAGGACCCGGAGGCGACGGCCGAGGTGCTCGACACGGACGGCTGGCTGAAGACGGGCGACATCGGAGAGCTCGACGAGGACGGCTTCCTCCACGTCACGGACCGCAAGAAGGACATCCTCGTCACGGCGGGGGGCAAGAACGTCGCGCCACAGAACATCGAGAACGATCTGAAGACTTCGAAGTACGTGTCACAGGCCCTCGTGGTCGGCGACCGGCGCCCGTACGTCGCCGCGCTCGTGACGCTCGATCCGGTCGAGATCGGACGCTGGGCCGCAGAGGATGGCGTCGAGGGCGACCTCCCCACCCTCGCCCGGAGCCCGCGCGTACGCGAGCTGCTCCAGGGCGTCGTCGACGACGTCAACCGCGACCGCTCGCGCTACGAGCAGGTCAAACGGTTCGCCATCGTCCCGCGCGACTTCACGATGGAGGAGGGCGAGGTCACGCCCACGCTCAAGCTCAGGCGGCGCACCGTGCAGGAGCACTTCGCGGACGAGTTCGAGGCGCTGTACGCCGAGGCGTCGAGCTAGAGACGGCGCCCGCCGACGAAGGTCGCCGCATACCAGGAGTCGTACAGGCTCGAGATCTTCACGACGTCGCCCGTGTG
>JBKOYF010000123.1:0-11455 GCA_046725305.1 Actinomycetota bacterium | reverse complement strand
CCTCCTGCATCGTCGAGGATTCTCCTGGGAAGTTCGCGACGTGCGCGTCGGACGTCGCCGCTCGAGCCGCGAGCGCGAACGCGCGCCCGACGTCGGGCGCGTAGTCGTACTGCGCCGTCCCCCCGTAGGCGACGGTGAAGCCCTCCCCGCGCGCGGCCGCCGCCATCGCGAGCGACGGTCCCGACGTGAGCCCCTGGTCGCGTCCCGGTCCGTACACGATGTACGGGCGGATCCCGATCGACGCGACGTCGTCGTCGTGCCAGTACACGCGGGCGGTTCCCTCGTTCGCGAGTTTGAACACGCCGTACAGCGTGGACGGTGCCGTGCCACCGAACTCGGGAGCGGGGGAGGGATCGGATGCGTTGTAGACGGCCGTCGAACTCGCGTACGCGAGCCCGCGGATCCGATTGAGCCGCGCCTTGATCGCTTCGAGGACGACGACCGTTCCGTGGACGTTGACGCGTGCGCCGCGCTCCGGGTCGGCTCGGACGAACGGCACCTGGAGCGCTGCGAGGTGTACGACGTGGGTGATCCCGTGCTCGTCGAGGGCGCTTCCGACCGCTGCGGCATCCGTGACGTCGCCCTCCACGAGGGTGACGCGCGCGCGCTCGGCGTCCGACAGCACGAGCCGGAGCCGTGCGTCGTCCGCGCCGAGGTCGAAGCCGACGGGCTCCTCGCCGAGGTCGAGCAGCGCCTTCAGCGTCCAGGCGCCGAGGCAGCCGAGCGCGCCGGTGACGAGCGTCCTGCCCGGCTCAGCCAAGCGGAGCGTCCTGGTAGACGGTCACGGTCTCCGTGTAGAACTCGATCGCGGCGCGCCCCTGCTCGTGCGGGCCCCAGCCCGAGCCCTTGATGCCGCCGAAGGGCACGTGCACGTCGGCACCCGCGGTCTGCGAGTTCACGTGGATGATCCCGGCCTGGATCTCGCTCGTGAAGCGCTGCGTCTCGCGCAGGTCGCGCGTGAAGATCGAGGCCGAGAGCCCGAAGCGCACGGCGTTCGCGCGCGCGATGGCCTCGTCGAGCGTGGAGTAGCGATAGAGCGAGGTCACCGGGCCGAACACCTCTTCGCACGAGAGCTCGGCGTCGTCCGCCAGTCCCTCGAAGACGGTCGGAGCGATGAGGTAGCCCTCGTCGTCCGCGCGTTCTCCACCCGCGAGCACGACCCCGCCCTCGTTCCGCGCCCGCCCGATCGCGGCGAGAATGTCCTCCATCGCGCCCTCGTTCACGACCGGGCCGACCTCGACGTCGGGATCCGAGGGATCCCCCACCTTGCCGGCCTCGACCCGCGCGAGCAGCTTCTCGCGGAAGGCGTCGAAGACCGAGTCCTGCACGAGGATCCTCCGCGTCGCCGTGCACTTCTGCCCGGCCGACCAGAATGCGCCGGCGTACGCGGCTTCGACGGCGCGGTCGAGCTCGGCGGCGGCGGTCACGATCAGCGGGTTGTGGCCGCCCAGCTCGAGCTGGACCCGGCAGTCGCGCGCCGTCGCCTCGTCCCGCACTGAACGGCCGACTGGCACGGAGCCCGTGAAGGAAATCGCCTGGACACCGGGGTTCGAGACGATCTCCGCGCCCGCCTTCGACCCTGAGCCCGTGAGCACGTTGAGCACGCCCGCGGGCAGGCCCGCCTCCGCGAAGCACTCGGCCACGTGCAGTCCGGTGCGCGGCGCCTCGTAGCCCAGCTTGAGGACCAGGGTGTTGCCGTAAATCAAGGCCGGTGCGAGCTTCCAGACGGGGATCGCGATCGGGAAGTTCCAGGGCGTGATGAGGCCGACGACGCCGAGGGGGCGGCGCAGCGTGAAGAGGCGCTGGTCTGCGACGGAGGGCTCGTACATCTCGCCGCTCGGCCGGTACGCCTCGCCCGCCGCGTAGCGCAGGATCGTCGCCGCGCGCAGGGTCTCGAGCCGCGCCTCCCGGAGCGGCTTTCCCATCTCGTCGGTCATGTCCTGCGCAACCTGCTCCGCGCGGGCCTCGATCGCGGCAGCGGCTTTCGTGAAGTACGCGGCCCGCTGTCCTGCGGGAAGCCGCGCCCAGGCGGGGAATGCCTCTTGCGCGGCGTGGATCGCGCCGCGTGCGTCCTCCGCGGTCGACGCCGGGTAGACGCCGGTCCCCTGCGACGGCCGCCAGGGGCTGCGCTTCTCGTAGGTCTCGCCCGAGGCGCTCTCGCGCCAGTCGCCGCCGACGTAGTTGCCGGCCGGGGCTCTGGTGATGGTCTCGGTCATGGGACGGGCTCCTTTTCGATCAGCTCCGAGGCACGCACTACGGGGTTGACCAGGGTCCCGATCTCGGGCACGTGGATCTCCACGAAGTGGCCGGGGAGCAGCGTGAAATTGTCAGGAGGGACGAGGCCGGTTCCGGTCAGGAGGACGCTCCCGGGCGGAACCGGGTTGTCGAGCACGAGCCACTGGACGAGCTCGGCGAACGAGCGGCGCATCCGCGCCGTGAAGCTCTCTCCCTCGAACACGATGCGTCCCCACTCATCCGTGACGCGCATGGTCAGGTGGAAGGGGTGGTCGAGGCCCTCGGGGACGAACACGGCAGGCCCGATCGCGCACGCTCCTGCGTAGATCTTCGCCTGCGGGAGGTACAGAGGGTTCGCGCCCTCGATGTCCCGCGAGGAGACGTCGTTCCCGATCGTCATCCCCGCGATGCGGCCGTTTCTCCCGAGCACGACGGCGATCTCGGGCTCGGGCACGTTCCACGTCGAGTCGTCGCGAATCCCGATCGGCCGGCCCGGTCCGACCGTGCGGCGCATGCCCGCGTCCTTCATGAAGAGCTCCGGCCGCGGCGCGTCGTAGGCGAGCGTGTACACGTCCTTCACGGCGCTCTCCTCGACCCGCGCATCGCGCGACCGCTCGTACGTGACTCCGGCGCACCACACCTCCGGCGCCTCGATCGGGGCGAGCAGCTGGTACGGCTCGGGGAGCTGAAGCGTCTCCTCGTCGAGCGGTTCGATCGTGAGGCCTCCGCCCGTCACGACGCGACCGTCCTGGACGGATGCATTCTCTACGCCGTCGGGGCCGCGCACCCGCAGGTGGCGGGCCATCTCAGTAGACCGCCCGGCCGCCGGAGATGTCGAACGTCGCGCCCGTCGAGAACGAGCATTCGTCGCTCGCGAGCCAGCACACGAGAGCCGCGACCTCGTCGGGCTCGCCCATGCGCCCCATCGGAATGCGATCGACCATGTAGCCGACGTGCTCCTCGCTGATCCCCTCGAGGATCGGGGTGTCGATCACGGCCGGAGCAACGCAGTTGACGAGCACGCCCGTGCGCGCGAGGTCCTTGCCGATCGCCTTCGTCATGGCGATCACCGCCGCCTTCGAGGCCGAGTAGGCGACGGCCATCGGGTTCCCTTCCTTCCCGGCGATGGACGCGACGTTGACGATCCGGCCGTACCCGCGCTCGACCATGCTCGGGATCACTGCACGGTTGCAGAAGAAGACGCCGTCGGCGTTGATGCGCATGACGCGGTGCCACTCCTCGTCCGGGACGTCAGTGACCGGAAGTGACGCACCGGGCACCCCGGCCGAGCACACGAGCACGTCGATCGGGCCGAGCTCGTGGCGTGCGAGCGCGACCGCCTCCTCGATGTCCGCGGGCTCGGAGACGTCGCCTGTCAGCGCGAGGACGCCGTCTGGCCCCTTCTCGTGCAGATCGAGCGAGGCGACGAGCGCTCCCTCCTCGAGCAGGCGCCGGGCCACGGCAGCACCGATGCCGCTCGCGCCGCCCGTGACGAACGCCGCTCTCCCTGAGAACCGCTCTGCGTTTCCCATCGCTCGCAGCGAAGCCTAGAGTCTTCGGGGCGTGGCCTTCGACCCCACCAGTGACTATCCGCTCGGCACGAGGCGCCCAGAGCTCGTGTCCACTCCCGGTGGCATCGCGCTCGGCGAGGTCACGCTCGACGCAGTCCGCGCGGGCACGCTTCGCGCCGACGAGATCCGGGCGACCCCCGAGACCCTCAGGCTGCAGGCCGAGGTCGCGCGGGCGTCGGATCGTACGCAGCTCGCGGAGAACCTCGAGCGCGCCGCCGAGCTCGCCGCGGTCCCCGACGAGCTCCTGCTCGAGGTCTACACGGCCCTCCGTCCGCGCCGTGCGACCGCCGCCGAGCTCGAGAGCTGGGCGGCTCGGCTCGACGTCCACGGCGCGACAAGGACGGCAGCTTTCGTGCGCGAGGCCGCCTCCGTGTACGCGGATCGAGAGCTCCTCGCCGATGGGTAGTCGGCGCTTCGCGTCCCGGGCCGAGCGCGACCTCCACCTCGAGCAGCTCGTCTCGCCGCTGCCGGAGCTCGGGCTCGTCGCCGCGAACGGCGAGAACGATCCCGATCCGGAGCTCGTCGTCGAGGATGGCATCGTCGTCCGGATGGACGGTCGCGACGCCGCCGCGTTCGACGTCGTCGATCGCTTCGTCGTGGCCCACGGCCTCGACCTCGACATCGCCGCCGAGGCGATGGCGCTCGACGATTTGGCTCTTGCGCGGAAACTCGTCGACGTCGACGTCTCGCGCTCCGAGCTCGTCCGCCTCTCGCGCGGACTGACGCCGGCGAAGCTCGCCCGGGTCATCGGCCTCCTCGACCCGGTCGAGCTGATGCTCGCGCTGAAGAAGTTGCGCGCACGGCACGCTCCGGGCAACCAGGCGCACGTGACGAACCTCAAGGAGAGCCCCGCGCTCCTCGCCGCCGATGCGGCCGAGGCTGCACGGCGCGGCTTCGCGGAGCTGGAGACGACGGTCGGCGTGGCGCGGTACGCCCCGCTGAACGCGGTCGCACTCCTCGTCGGCTCGCAGACAGGCCGTCCCGGTGTCATGACCCAGTGCGCGGTCGAGGAACGTCGAAACCTCGAGCTCGCGATCCGCGGCCTCGTCACGTACGCCGAGACGCTCTCCGTCTACGGCACCGAGCCGGTCTTCGTCGACGGGGATGACACCCCGTGGTCGAAGGCCTTCCTCGGAGCCGCATACGCGTCGCGCGGAGTGAAGGTGCGGTTCACGTCGGGCACGGGCTCCGAGGCGCTCATGGGGTACGCGCAGGGATTCTCGATGCTCTACCTCGAGGCGCGCTGCCTGGCCGTCGTGCGCGCGGCCGGGTCGCAGGGCGTGCAGAACGGCTCGATCTCGTGCGTGGCTCTCGTTCTCTCCGTGCCGGGCGGCACCCGCGCGATCCTGGGCGAGAACGTCCTCGCGGCGTGGCTCGATCTCGAGGTCGCGTCGGGCAACGACGCGATCGCCTCGCACTCCGAGATCCGCAAGACCGCCAAGCTCATGGGGCAATTTCTGCCCGGGACCGACTTCGTCACGTCGGGCTACTCCGTTATGCCCCGCCACGACAACACGTTCGGCGGCGGGAACTTCGACGCCGACGACCTCGACGAGTGGCTCACGATCCAGCGCGACTGGCAGGTCGACGCGGGCATCGAGCCGGTGTCGGAGGAGGAGCTCATGCGTGTTCGCGAGCGGGCGGCCCGGGCGGTGCAGGCGGCGTTCGCCGAGCTCGGCCTGCCGGCGATCACGGACGAGGAGGTGGCCGTCGCGACGACCGGGTACGACGCCCGCGAGATGCCGGACCGCGATCGCGCCGCGGACGTCGAGGCGGCGGACGAGCTGCTCGCGCGCGGAGTCTCGGGGCTCGACATCGCCCTGGCGCTGGATCGGCGCGGGTTCGAGGACGTCGCCGCGGCCGTTCTCGGCATGCAGCGCCAGCGGGTCTCGGCCGACTACCTCCAGACAGCGGCGGTCATCGACCGGGACGGCGTCGTGCACTCGGCTGTCAACGACCCCAACGAGTACGCGGGGCCGGGGACCGGGTACCGGCTGGAGGGCGACCGCTGGGAGCTCCTCCAGTCGTTGCCGCAGGTCGTCGCGCCGGCAGAGCTCCTCGGCGAGGACGCAGGCGCCGAGTCGGTTGTGTCCGAGCGCGGCCTCGCCGGCGCGGGTAACGACGCCTCCGAGGTCGTCGTCGCCGTCGGTCCTGCCTTTGCGGCCGAGATCCGCCGCACGATCGCGGGCCTCGACCACGGGGAGGTCCTCGAGGCCGTGTGCGCCGGGATCCGCGAGAGCGGAGGGATTCCGCGCCTCGTTCGCGTTCGGCGTGTCGCCGACGTCGCGTTCATCGCCCACGACGGCGCAGTGCTCTCCGGCTCGGGCGTCGCGATCGGGCTCCAGTCGAAAGGCACCGCGGTCATCCACCGCGCGGATCTTCAGCCGCTCGACAACCTCGAGCTCTTCGGCATGTCGCCGCTCTACACGCTCGAGTCGTACCGCGCGATGGGCCGCAACGCGGCCGGCTACGCCCTCGGACGTCGGGTCGGGCCGGTGCCGACGGAGCTCGACAACTTCGCCCGCGCGAAGCTCATCGTGCGCACGACGTTGCTCCACGCGCGCGAGACGCAGGCGGTCGTCCCGGGCGCGGAGCCCGTCGAGCTCGAGCTCGTCGCGTGAAGATCGAGATGCTCTTCTGGGAGGGTTGCCCTTCGCATCCCGAGGCGCTCGAGCTCCTGCAGGACGTCCTCCGCGAGCGCGGCTTCCAGGAACCGATCGAGGTGCATGAGGTGTTCACGCTCGAGGATGCGGTCGAGCACGGCTTCCCCGGCTCGCCGACGATCCGGATCGACGGCCGCGACGTGGACCCCGACGGCGCGACGGATCCGCCTGCGCTCACCTGCCGCGTCTATCGTCTCCCCGACGGGCGCCCGTCGCCCGTCCCCGGCCGTCAGCAACTCGAGGAGGCCGTCCGATGAGCGTCATCGAGAGCCCACCCGCCTTCGACCTGCCCGGCGTCGACGGACGCAACCACACCCTCGACGAGTACGCGGACGCGACGATTCTCGTCCTCGTCCAGTCGTGCAACCACTGCCCGTACGTCCTCGCCTGGGAGGGGCGCATCGACGCACTCGCCCGCGAGTACGCGGCTCGTGGCGTTCGCTTCGCAGCGGTCAACTCGAACGACGCGGAGTCGTATCCGGCCGACTCGTTCGACGCCATGGTCGAGCACGCGCGCGAGGCCGGGTACTCGTTCGACTACCTGTACGACGAGAGCCAGGAGGTCGCGCGGGCGCTGGGCTCCGAGCGCACGCCGGAGGCGTTCGTGTTCGACGCGGACCGGCGGCTCGTGTACCACGGCGCGGTCGACGACAGCCGCGAGGAGGAGGACGTCACGACGCACTACCTCCGCGACGCTCTCGATGCGGTCCTCGCCGGTGAGCCGCCGGCCATCGCCAACACGGCACCCGTCGGGTGCACCGTCAAGTGGCGTAGCTGAGCTACGAGGCTACGTGATGTAGGGCATCCCGCAGCCGGCCGACGAGCTCGTGCAGAGGATCGTCCGCCGGCCGGGTCGCGATTCGTAGGAGTACCCGCTCTTCGGGAACCGAGATCTCGTCGACGGCCTCGATCGGGATCAACAGGAGCTGGCGGCCGAATCGTCCTCCGCGAACCTCGAGCAGATCGGGCCGATCGATCCTGGAGCCGAAGCGCAGTCCCTCGACGAAGCCGACGGTGCCCTGCGGCGAGTCGACCTGAAAGCCCTCGCAGCGAGCGAGTGCGCTGCCTCGCTCGAGCCCTGCCCCCGACCGTATCGGGTCGGATGGAAACGATCGCACCTGGGACTCGTCGGCCCGATGGTCCGTGGGCTCGTTCGGAAGCGATCGCCCCGCCTGCATGAGCGTTTCGACCCGCCCTTCGAGCTCGGCGATCCGCACGACCTGATCGAGAAGCTGGTTCTGCATCCGCCGCAGCTCGGCGAGATCGCGCGCGAGATCCGTGGCAAGGGAGCGCAACTCCTCCTTCGCTGCGGTCGCGTCCTCGCTGAAGAGCAACTCCTCGTACGCCCACCGGCGCGACCGGCGCGGCTCTTCGCGCCCTAGCCACCGCTCCCCACGATCCGGTTCCTGCGGAAGGCTCCGCTCCGCGTGGCCCATGTCGACTCCCGAGGTGCTCTCGAAGGCCATGGTAGCTCCGTTGTGTCGTCCCTATGCGCCAGGCTTGCCGCCCTGGCCCCAGTGCTGCGGCGGGACGCCCTGGATGATCACGTGGATGTGGTCGATCGCCGCACCGCTCGTCTCGTGGAGCGCGTTCGTGAGCGCCTCGATCATCTTCGGCACGGACTCCTCGGTCACGCGACGGTCGTAGATCTTCACCTCGATCACCGGCATGGTTGACCTCCTCTCGACATGACTCGATCCTACGCGCGAGAGTCCGCGCCGTCGGATCGAGGAGGTTGCCATGCCGTTCCGCACGTTCGCTTGGGAGGACGGGTCTGTCGTGCTCGGAGACCGCACGCCCGACCCGGAGCTCCGCCAGGTCGACGAGGACACGTTCGTGATCCTCAGGAGCTTCTGCTACCGCGCTGCGCGCGGAGACCCAGACGAGGACGTCGTCTACCTCGTGCCGGGCGAGGACTTCGAGCGCCCGCCGGGATCGACGCCCGGCGAACGGGTCGTCGTGCCTCCCGACCTGTCCGGCCGGACGGATCTCGCGTCCGTCCCGTCACTGTTCTGGTGGCTGATCGCGAGCTACGGGAACCACACGCGTGCGTCGCTCCTGCACGACGCGCTGTACGTGGACGAGGGAGCTCCGCCCGTCCCGCGTCGCACCGCGGATCGACTCTTCCTGACGGCGCTTCGCGAACCCGGCCCCCAGAAGGGCGGGGCATTCCGGCACTGGTTGATGTGGGCGGCGGTGAGCGCGTTCGGCACGATGCGCTGGCACCTGGGAGTCCTCTTCGGGCTCCATCTCGTCGCGGTCTGGGCGCTCACGATCTGGGCGGTCGTCTGGGCGTGGGGGGACGGCATCGGCGGGATCGGCTGGAACGCTTGGCAGCTTGCGCTCGCCGCTCTGGTGGGGCTGGCCTTTCTCGTGGTCGTCGGGAGCTCCTGGCGAGCGGGCGTCGACCTCCGCGGTGGCTGGCTCGTCCCAACGGCGCTGACGAGCCTGCTGATTGTCGTCCCTCTCGCGGACGAGTGGACGTATCCCTTCGAGCTCGTCCTCGACCCGTTCACGCTGCTCGTGGCCGCGCTGGCACTGACGCTCGTCGGCCCTCTCTGGGGGCTCTGGGTGGACCCGACGTTGCGAGGCTGGCTGTGGCCGACCGCGCTGATCGCGCTGCCCATCGCGGTCGTCCCCGCCGCGTTGAACCTGATCGCGATCGTCCTCGTCTGGCTCGTCGACCTGGGCGCGTCGCTCGCCGCGTGCCTGAGGAAGACGCCCTCCGGCGGGGATCGGCCGTTCGAGCTCCCGACCCTGGGCACGAAGGGGGCGCGCGTGTGAGCCCGGCCCTACGCGGAGGGAGCGGGTGGCATCTGGTCGACGGGCCACGGCTTGCCGCCGAGCCCCCAGTTCTTCGGGTTGTGACCTTCCACGATCACCCAGGTGTGATCCTTCAGCCCCTGGTGCGTCGCCTCGCAGAGCGCGTCCGTGAGCTTCTCGATGAGCGCGGCGCTCGTCTCGTCGTTCATGCGGTAGTCGAAGAGCTCGACCCTGATCAGCGGCATGTCGCCTCCTTTCCGAGTGGCGCGAGGTTACGGTAGGCGCGTGCCGATGCGCATCCAGCATGTCGGGCTGGTGGTCGCCGACCTGGGCCGCTCACGTCGCTTCTACGCGGACGCGCTCGGGCTCGAGGAGGTGCCGCGCCCGCCGAACTTCACCTTCGACGGCGCCTGGTTCCGCGTCGGGAACACGGAGATCCATCTCCTCTCCGACGCCCATGCCACGGGCGGTGCCGGGCAGCCGGATCCCGGCGCAGGAGCCGAGCGCGGGATGACGCACCACCTCGCGTTCGAGGTCGACGATCTCGACGGCGCCTGCGCGCGGCTCGCCGAGCACGGCGTGGGGCTCGAGGGCGGGCCGATGCCGCGCGGCGACGGGTACGAGCAGGTCTTCTTCCGCGATCCCGACGGGCACGTCCTCGAGCTCTTCCAGTGGACAGGCGAGGATCAGAGCGACGCGCCCGAGCGCGCTCCGGTACGTCGCTGAGAGTGCACATACGCGCCGACGACCGCCCTCTCGGGGCGGCCGTCGGCTGCTACCGGGTCTGCGCGACCAGGTCAGTGCGCCAGCGGGCGGGCCTTCGTCACCCGCATCGCCAGCCAGAGGCCTGAGACGAGCAGGATGCCGAGCCCGAACCCGATCCCGAGCTGCGGCCACTCGATTTGGCGGCCGGAGTCACTCGACGCGGTCTGGATGGGCGCGGACGGAAGGACGGCCCGCTCAGGCCCATCGCGATACGTGGACAGGTCGGTGCCGCCGCTCTGTGCAGCCGTGGCCAGCTCGTTGGCGTGGAAGTAGGCGATTGCATCGGCGGGCTCTGGCGACCCGGCGAGCCGACCTTCGCCGAAAGCCGCGGGGACGCCGACGGCCAGCGCGGCGACGGCGATTGCGACGACGAGTGAGATTCTGGCGATCATCGTTCCTCCCTTGTTCTCGGCGACCACTCTGTGCGGTCGCGGTACGTGGAGATTCGATGCGGCCGCCTAAGCGCCGAGGCGACGAGCGGTAAAGCCTCGGCAAAGCGCCCCTTTGGTCTCGCGGAGGACGGTGTTAGCGTCGTTCGTCACATGGAGTTTCGGATCCTCGGCCCGCTCGAGGTGCTCGACAACGGCCGAATCGTCGATGTCGGCGCGGCGAAGCAACGCGCTCTGCTCGCAGTGCTCCTCCTCGACGCGAACCGTGTGGTCTCGACGGACAGCCTGATCGAGGCGCTCTGGGGCGAACGCCCGCCGGCGACGGCTCAGAAGGCACTTCAGGTCTACGTATCCCAGCTACGGAAGGCCGTCGGTCGAGATCGGCTCCTCACGCGCTCGCCCGGGTACGAGCTCGACGTCGGGCCTGGTGAGCTCGATCTCGAACGAGTCGAGACGCTCATAGCCGAGGGGCAGCTGGAGGAGGCGCTTGCCCTCTGGCGCGGTTCGCCGCTTGCCGAGTTCGCGTACGAACCCTTCGCCCAGACGGAGATTGCGCGCCTCGAGGAGCTGCGTCTGACGTGTCTCGAGCTGCGGATCAGCAGAGATCTCACCGATGGACGCCACGCTGCGCTCGTCGGAGAGCTCGAGGCGCTCGTACGCGAGCACCCACTGCGAGAGCGGCTGCGAGCTCAGCTCATGCTCGCGCTGTACAGGTCGGGTCGTCAGGCTGAGGCCCTGGACGCCTATCAGGCCGGGCGAACGCTCCTGTACGACGAGCTCGGCCTCGAACCGGGTGCTGAGCTGAAGGACCTCCAGCGGGGGATCCTCGAACACGACCCGGCACTCGCCGCGCCCAAGGAGCCAGCAGCTCTCGAGCCGACCTCCCGATCGGACGTGTCGGCGCGCGCCACGTCGCAAGTGACACCCAGGCGCGAGGTACGAAAGACGGTCACGGTGCTCTTCTGCGATGTCACGGCCGTCGGCACCGAGCTGGACCCCGAGTCGCTGCGCCGCCTGACGGCCCGCGGCTTCGACGAGTTGCTTCCCGTGCTCGAACGCCACGGTGCCA
>JBKOYF010000095.1:0-4224 GCA_046725305.1 Actinomycetota bacterium | reverse complement strand
CAACCACGACGGGCGCTCGTACGAGCTCGGCACCGGGTACGGGCACATCGCGATCGGCGTCGACGACCTCGACGACACGCTCGCCGCGCTCGACGCCCAGGGCATCCAGCCGGAGCGCCCGCCGTACCAGGTTCGGGAGGGCGGCTCGCGACTCTGCTTCGTCCGCGACCCGGACTCGTATCGAATCGAATTGATCGAGCGCTAGCCGTCGTGTCGGCGGCGAACGGGTTGGGAGGCGTCGAGTGGACGCTCGACGAGCTGGACGGACTCGCATGCATCCCGCACGGCGGTACGCTGAGACGACCGTGGAGCACAGTCCGGAACGCGAGCTGAAGCTCACCGCGACGGCGGGCTTCCGGATGCCGAGCATCTTCGGCCTCGTCGGCCACACGGCGCGCCTCGCGCCACCGGAACGCAACGAGTCGACGTACTACGACACGTCCGATCTCCGCCTCGCGCGCTGGGGAGCAAGCCTTCGCCATCGACCCGGCGAGGGCTGGACGGTCAAGCTCCCCGCCGAGCGGGACGCACCGTTCCTCGAGCGGCCCGAGATCGTCTTCGAGGGCGACGGCGACAGCCCGCCGGCCGCCGCCGTCGAGCTCGTCAGAGGATTCGTACGAGGAGAGGAGCTCCGTCCACGGGTCCAGATGACGACGATCCGCCGCCGGACGGAGCTCCATGACGCCGACGGACGGCTCGTCGCGGGCGTCGTCGACGACGCCGTCTCGGTGCTCAACGGCGAAGGCCCGCCGTCCTTCCGCGAGCTCGAGGTCGAGATCGGCGAGAATACGACGCCCGAGCTCCTCGACGCGCTCGTCGACCGTCTCCGACAGGCCGGTGCCGGAGCCCCCACCCAGACCGCGAAGTACGTCCGCGCCCTCGCGCCGAGCTCGCCGCTCCTTCCGGAGATCGCCGTGCCCGACCTGGATGCCGAGGCGCCGGCCGGTGACGTCGTGCGCCATGCGCTCGCGCTCTCCGTCATCCGGCTGATCCGGCACGACGCCGTGGTCCGCCTCGACCTCGACTCGGAGGGCGTTCACCAGGCGCGCGTCGCGACGCGGCGTCTTCGCTCCGATCTGCGGACGTTTCGCCCGCTCGTCGACCGGGCGTGGTCGACCTCTTTGCGCGACGAGCTCGGCTGGCTCGCCCGCCTCCTCGGTGAGGTACGCGACGGCGACGTCCTCCTCGAACGGCTGCGCGAACGCGCATCCGAGCTCTCCGGGCCGGACCAGGACGCGGCCGCACCGGTCCTGAGCACGCTCGGCGAGGCCCGCAACGCGGCACTCACGGAACTGCTGGAGGCGCTGCGGAGCCCGCGGTACGTCGCGCTCCTCGATCGGCTCGTGGAGGCTGCGAACGCCCCGGTGCTTCACGACGATGCGGAGGAGCGGGGGATCGACGTCGTTCCCGCTCTCGTCCGGCGCCCCTGGCACAAGCTCACGAAGCGCGTGGAGGGCCTCGGGCAGCATCCGTCCGATGCGGATCTGCACGAGGTTCGGATACGTGCGAAGCGCGTTCGCTACGCAGCGGAGGCCGCCGCGCCGGTCGTCGGCAAGGACGCGAAGGCGTTCGCCAAGGCTGCGGCTCGACTGCAGGACGTCCTCGGCGACCTCCACGACGCGGTCGTGGGGGCGGCCTGGCTCGAGGAATGGGCGAAGCAACGGAGCGCGTCCGCGGAGCGGCTCGCCGCACACGCGCTCGAGGCGGCTGAGCGCTCGGCCGCCCAGCACTTGCGCGGGTGCTGGCGCGAGGCGTGGGAGGAGCTCGAGGAGCCGAAGCTCCGCGCCTGGATGTGACGAAGACCGTTCGCGCCGCGGGCGGACTCGTGCACCGCCGACGTCAGGACGGGGTCGAGGAGATTCTCCTCGTCCACCGTCCCGCCTACGACGACTGGTCCTTCCCGAAGGGGAAGCTCGAGGCGGGCGAACACGACGTGGAGGCCGCCACGCGCGAGGTGGAGGAGGAGACGGGGCTGCGCTGCCGGGTGGAGAGGGAGCTCCAGACGACGAGCTACCGGGATGGACGCGGTCGTCCGAAGACCGTGCGCTACTGGCTCATGACACCGATCGGAGGGCTGCTGTCCGCGGCGAACGAGGTCGACGACGCACGCTTCGTCCCGCTCGCGGAAGCCCGCACGCTCCTGACCTACGACCGCGACGTCGAGCTGCTCGACGCGCTCGCCGACACGGCGTGAGCGCGGTCTACCTCATCCGGCACGCGAAGGCGAAGAACCGCACCGGCTGGAGCGACGACGAGCTCCGCCCGCTCACGAAACGGGGCCGACGGGAGGCCCTGGCGCTCGCAGAGCGCCTCGCGAGCGAGCCCATGGTCGCCTCGTCTCGAGCCCGTACGTGCGCTGCGTCCAGACCTGGAGCCACTCGCGCTCGCGGTGAACCTTCCGATCGAGACGACCGAGCCGATCGCCGAGGGCGCCGCGGGTGCGTCCGCCGCCGCGCTGCTGCTCTCCCTCGCCGACGAGGATCCGATCGCATGCTGCACGCACGGCGACGTCGTGTTCGACGTCGTGCGCTCGGTCGCGCAAAGGGGGCTCGAGCTCGACGGGCCCGGCGACGCGCCGGTCGCGAGCACGCGGATCCTGGACGTCGCGGACGGCAGGTTCGCCGGCGGGCGGTTCGTGGGCCCCCTCCCCGCTAGTTGCGATATCGGCACGAAGTCGTTTCCCACCCGCGATCGTTCTCCCCCTACTGTCGCGCCATGGCGACCGCCGCCGCGAAGGGCTCTCCGAGGACACAGACCGCCGCGACCCCGTGGGGCGCTGCCGGCCTACTCGAGGAGGCGACGATCCCCCAGCGTGTCGGAGACAAGCGGTTCTCGGTCGTCGTACAGCTCCTCGAGGCCCCCGGCGGGGAGCGCCTCGTTCGTTTCGCGTACACGACCGACGGGGCCGCGCGACGCGGCCCCGTCACGATGCGGGCGCGCGATCTCGAGCGGTTGCGGGCGGCGCTCGAGCGTGCGCCCGTCCTCAAGGCTGCGCTTGGGCTGTAGCAGGCAGCTCTCGTGGGCGCTCCGCTCGCGCTACGCGGCCGCACGGGCGGCGCGATGCGCAGCCGCGGCGTCCACGAGACCCGCGAGCAGGAGCCCGCCGTCCGCCGAGCCGAGCAGCGGATCGACAGCGTGCTCCGGGTGCGGCATGAGGCCCAGGACATTCCCCATCTCGTTGACTACGCCGGCGACGTTTCCGAACGAGCCGTTCACGTCCTCGGTGTACCGAAGCACGATCTGACCGCGAGCAACGAACTGGACGAACGAGCCCTCGTCCGCATACCACGCGCCGTCGCCGTGCTTGACCGGGACGACGAGCTCCTGTCCGACCGTGCAGCGCCCGAGGACGGGACTGTCGGTGTTCTCGACCCGAACCCTGGCGTCGCGACAGACGAACTCGAGCTGCCGGTTCGGACGGAGTACTCCGGGGAGGAGCCGCGCCTCGCAGAGGATCTGGAACCCGTTGCAGATCCCGAGAACGGGACCGCCTCCGGCGGCGAACTCGTCGACCGCGCGCATGACCGGCGCCAGGCTCGCGATTGCTCCCGTGCGGAGGTAGTCACCGTATGAGAAGCCTCCCGGCAGGACGACCGCAGCGGTCTCGGGCGGCAGCTCGGCATCCGCGTGCCAGACGAGCTCGGGACGCGCGCCGACGGCGGTCAACGCCCAGGCGGCGTCGTGGTCGTCGTTCGAGCCCGGAAAGACGACGATGGCGACGAGCGGCTTGTCGGTCATTCCTCGAGCCGGATCTCGTAGCTCTCGATGAGCGGGTTCGCGAGCAGCTCGCCGCACATGCGGTGAATCTCGGCGAGAGCCTCGTCGGCCCCGTCGGCGTCGACGTCGAGGTCGATGACCCGCCCGACGCGCGCACTGGAGACCTCGAAGCCGAGCTTTCGCAGCGACTGCCGCACCGCATCGCCCTGAGGGTCGAGGATGCCCTCCTTCGGCCGCACGAGCACGGATGCCCTCACAGCACGACCTCAGGACGCTCGAGGTAGTCGGCGAACGGAATCTCCGTGAGCTGCTCGAACGCCTGGACATACCGCTCGCGCGTGCCTGAGACGATCTCGACCGGCAGCTCCGGCCCGGGTGGCTCCTTGTTCCACCCGGTCTTCTCGCACCAGTCGCGCACGAACTGCTTGTCGAAGGACGGCTGCGCGCGACCCGGTCGATAGTCCACGCCCGGCCAGAACCGGGAAGAATCGGGAGTGAGCGTCTCGT
>JBKOYF010000116.1:0-8048 GCA_046725305.1 Actinomycetota bacterium | reverse complement strand
CTGTACACGATTCGCGCCGGCCACGCTGTTCTGCATCGGCTGACTGCAACTGGGGCTTGCGAGCAGCACCCAGCTTGGTCGCCGGACGGCAGCATGATCGCCTACCAGAGAGACTCCGATACAAGCGAGATCGTGGTCATCAATCCGGCGGGACATAGACAGCGCGCCATTGGTCGGGGCACGTATCCGACCTGGTCCCCGGACGGTCGGTTGCTCGCTTTCCTCGCCGGCCAAGCGATTGCGATCGTGGATGCGCGAACGGGCAGCAAGACGCAGGAGCTACGACCGGAAGCTCCGTACAACATCATCGACGAGGGCCTCACGTGGTCACCGGGCGGGAGCGCACTCGCCTTCGGCTTCCTCGACCAGGATGAGGCGCAACCACTCACGCACCTCGCCTCGATCGGCGCCAATGGAACCGACGCAAAGCGACTGACCTGGCCAACGGGGGCTCGGGACCGCGATCCGGACTGGCGACCGAGCTGCACTCGGGAGGGAACGAACCTCGACGACTTCTTCGACGCGCGCGACGACGAGGACGTCATCTGCGGAGTCCGCGGGAACGACAGGATCCGTGCCGGAGGCGGCGACGACGTCGTCTACGCCGGAGATGGAGCGGACGTCCTCGTCGGCGGGCTTGGTGCCGACTGGCTCTTCGGCGCGGCCGGCGACGACCGCATCTACGCCCGGGACGGTGTCGCCGACCTGGTCGACGGCGGCCCCGGCGTCGACCGCGCGGTGGTCGACGCGTCCGACCGCGTCTCGGGGGTGGAACGCGTCGATCGCGGATAGACGCGCTCGCCTATCCTCGGCGTCGTGCTCCGAGCCGTGCTCTTCGACGTCGACTTCACGCTCTTCCGACCGGGGCCGGAGCTCGGGCCCGAGGGCTATCGCAGGCTGGGAGAACGCCACGGCCTCGTGCTCGACCCGGAGCGCTACGTCGAGGCCCGTACGCAGGCGATCGAGACTCTCCAGCGCGACCACGAGCTGGTGCACGACGAGGAGGTCTGGATCGCGTTCACGGAACAGATCGTGCTCGGCATGGGCGGAGATCCGGGTGCCGCCCGTGCGTGCGCGACCGACATGGTCCGCGAGTGGGAGCGCCACGAGAACTTCTCGCTGTACGAGGACGCGCTCCCGGCCCTCGGCGAGCTCCGGCGGCACGAGATCAAGGTCGGCCTCATCTCGAACGGTCAACGCGACCTCGACGAGTTCACGGCTCACCACCGGCTCGACGTCGACGCCGTGGTCGGGTCGAAGGCTCACGGGCGCGTGAAGCCGCACGCGTCGATCTTCGTCGCCGCTCTGCAGGCCCTCGACGTGTCTCCCGACGAGGCGGCGATGGTCGGCGACTCCTACGAGGAGGACATCGAGGGCGCCAGCGCCCTCGGCATTCGTGCGATCCTCCTCGATCGCGATGGGCTCCGGCCCGATCTGCCCGACCGGATCGACACGCTGCTCGCCCTCCCTGCTGCGCTCGGTCTAGCTCACGCCTAGCTCGCGCCTCCATGCCTCGGTGTGCGCGCCGAGTGGGACCACTGTCGGCACCGCGATCGAGCCGAAGGCAGCGGCTGCCTCCTCCCGCGTCCACACCGGGCCGACGCACACGTCGTCGTCGTCGAAGTGCTCGAGCCACGCGTCGAGCGGCCGCGTCGCGAAGACGGCGGCGAGCTCCGCTGCGAGCGCCTCCTGGTCCTCGTCGAACTGCCGGTCAGCGAGCTCGGGGCGGTCGACGAGCTCGCAGAGCCGGTTGAAGAACTTCGGCTCGAGGGCTCCGACGGTCAGATGACGACCGTCGGCAGTCGCGTAGATGCGGTAGCAGGCGAGGCCGCCGGTCAGGAGCCTCGGCACGGGCTCGCCGCCGAGCCGATGCGCGACGAGGTCGTGCGAGCGATGCGTCATGGACACGACGATCCTGGGTCCACGGCCGGTGCGCTCGCGCTCCAGCAGCGCTGCGAGCACCTGGGTCACCGCTCCGAGGGCGCCGGCCGCGAGATCCGCGATCTGGATGGGTGGAAGCTGGTCGGGTGCGTCTGCGAGGACACCGGCCCAGCCGAGGTAGTTCACGTCGTGACCCGCTCGCAGGCGGTTTCGACCGGTGTCCCCGAACCCCGTGATGGAGCAGTAGACCGTCGTCGCCGGGACGTCGCCCGGCCCGATTCCGAGCTTCTCCGCGACGCCCGGGCGGAAGCCCTCGAGGAGGACGTCGGCGCGCTCGCAGAGCGCACGGGTGAAGGACGCCTCGCGCGGGAGGTCGCAGACGACAGACTCGCTCCCGGCGCGGAGCGCGGTGTCCCATGCCGTCGCCGTCGGGCGCATGGGATCGCCGCCCGGCGGCTCCACGCGCACGACACGGGCCCCGAGCCGGCCGAGCTCGCGGCTCGCATAGGCACCGGGGAGGTAGAGCGTAAAGTCGACGACGAGCGTGTCCGCGAGCGGTTGCACGTTGCGGGAGGGTAGCTCTATCCTCGTCGCCGTTGACTGACCATTCAATCGCCCAGGAGGACAAGCGCAAGCTGATCCTCGACGCCGCGATCCGCGTGTTCGCCGAGCACGGCTACCACGGCTCGCGCGTCGGCGACATCGCCGAGGACGCCGGGGTCGCGCACGGCCTCCTCTACCACTACTTCGCGTCGAAGGAAGACGTTCTCCGCACGATCTTCGTGGAGAACTGGGGCCAGCTGATCGCACGATTCCGAGCCGTCGAAGAGGCGGACGAGCCGCCTCGGGAGAAGCTCGAGGGCATCGCGAAGATCCTGCTGCGAACGTGGCGCAACGATCCCGCCCTCGTGACCGTGATGGTTCGGGAGGTCGCGCGGAGCCACGAGCTCGAAAGCCAGGTCGACGACGTCCGAGAGGCCTTCGCGATCATCCAGCGCGTCATCGAGGAGGGGCAGGCAGCGGGGGCGTTCCGGCGCGACGTCGATGCGCGTCTCGCGAGCTGGGTCGTGTACGGCGCGCTCGAGGAGCTGCTCACCGGATGGGTGCTCGGCCAGCTGCCGGACAGCGAGGAGGACGTCGCGAGGGCGGAGCGGACGCTCGTCCAGATGGCGCTCCGCGGTCTCGCGCTCTAGGCTCGCGACCATGAAGACGTACAACCTCTACGGGGAGGAATGGGATCGGGCGGAGGACCGTCCCGGGTGGCGAAGCAAGGACGGGTGGGTCGGTGCGCGGCTCGGCGCGGAGATCCTCGGTGGCAGCCTCTACGAGCTCGAGCCGGGCGACCGCCTCTGGCCGTACCACATCCACCATGCAAACGAGGAGTGGCTCGTCGTCGTGCGCGGGCAGCCGACGCTCCGGTCGCCAGACGGCGAGCAGGACCTCGCCGAAGGAGACGTCGTCGTCTTCCCGCGCGGCAAGGCGGGTGCACATCAGGTCTCGAACCGCACGGACGAGCCGATCCGCGTACTCATGCTCTCCAGCATGGTCGCGCCGGATCTCGTGGAGTATCCGGACTCGGGCAAGGTCGGAGCACGCAGCGTCAGCGGCGAGCGGATCCTCATGAGCCGCCCAGGCCCGATGCTCGACTACTGGGACGGAGAGGAGTAGCGGGGCTAGCGGAAGGCGTTCTCGCCGGTCAGCGCCTGGCCGACCACCAGCGTGTGCACCTCATGCGTGCCCTCGTACGTGAGCACCGACTCGAGGTTGTTCACGTGGCGGATCACCGGATACTCGAGGGTGACGCCGTTCGCGCCGAGGATGGTGCGCGCCGTCCTCGCCACCTCGATCGCACCGCGGACGTTGCCCATCTTCCCGAGGCTGAGGTGCTCGGGGCGCAGCGTCCCGTCGTCCTTCATCCGCCCGAGATGCAGCGCCACGAGCATCGCTCGGTTGATCTCGAGCGCCATCTCCGCGAGCTTCTCCTGCGTGAGCTGATAGGCAGAGATCGGCTTCCCGAAGACGATGCGCTCCTTCGCATAGTCGAGTGCGCACTCGAAGCACGCCCGAGCTGCACCGACCGCGCCGAACACGATTCCGAACCGTGCCTCGTTCAGGCACGAGAGCGGACCGCGGAGCGTCGTTGCGCCGGGAAGGACGTTTTCCTCGGGTACGCGCACGTCCTGGAGGACGAGCTCCGAGGTCACCGAAGCGCGCAGCGAGAGCTTCTTGTGGATCTCGGGGGCCGAGAACCCCGGTGTTTCCTTCTCGACGATGAACCCGCGGATGGCGCCGTCGTCCGTACGTGCCCAGACGATCGCGATGTCGGCGATCGTGCCGTTCGTGATCCACATCTTCGCTCCGTTGAGGATCCAGTCGGAGCCGTCGCGACGCGCATGGGTACGCATGGACGCCGGGTCCGATCCGGCATCAGGCTCAGTGAGACCGAAGCAGCCGATCACCTCGCCCGTATGCATCGGCGGCAGCCACCGCTCCTTCTGCTCCTCGGAGCCCCACCGCCAGATCGGGAACATCGCCAGCGAGCCCTGCACCGAGACCGCGCTCCGGACTCCGGCATCGCCTGCCTCGAGCTCCATGCACGTGAGCCCGTAGGCGACCGAGCTCGCCCCCGGCAGGCCGTAGCCTTCGAGGTGCATGCCGAGGAGGCCGAGCTTGCCGAGCTCGCCGAACAGCTCGCGCGGGAAGATCCCGCGCTCGAACCAGTCGCCGACCTCGGGCAGGACGTGCGCGCGCACGAAGTCGCGGACGGTGTCGCGAATCGCCCGCTCCTCGTCGTCGAGCAAAGCGTCGATCGCGAGGTAGTCGAGGGGGTCGAGGGACGATCGCTCGGTGGTAGTCGCCATGCGTACGACATCCTACGGAAGGTCGCCTCGGACCTTGACTGTGCGCGCCGGGACGACGTAGACTCGGGTTGACTGACTAGTCAATCGAACGTCATTCGAACCGAGGAGCACCGATGACCCAGCTTGAGGTGGGCGTCGCGCCGGGCGTGTCGTTCGCGCTGACGCCCGAGCAGCGCGAGCTCCGTGCGCTCGCGCGCGAGTTCGCGAAGAAGGAGATCCGGCCCAAGGCCGCCCCCTACGACGAGAGCTCGACGCACCCGGCCGACGTCATCGCCAAGGCGCACGAGCTCGGTCTCATGAACCTGCACATCCCCGAGTCGCTCGGCGGACTGGGGTTGCCCGCGTTCGACGGCATGCTCGTGGGGGAGGAGCTCAACTGGGGCTGCTCCGGCATCGCCACCTCGATCCTCGCGAACGGGCTCGGCTCCGGGCCGGTGCTCATCGCGGGTACCGACGCGCAGAAGGGGCAGTGGCTGCCGCCCCTCCTCGACGAGCCGATCCTCTGCTCCTTCGGACTCTCCGAGCCCGATGCCGGCTCCGATGTTGCACGCATGAAGACCACGGCCCAACGGCGCGGGGACGAATACGTCCTGAACGGATCGAAGACGTTCATCACGAACGCGGGCCATGCTTCGTGGACGGTCGTCTTCGCGAAGACCGATCCCGCGAAGGGGCACCGCGGGATCTCCGCGTTCGTCGTCCCGATGGATACGCCAGGCGTGGAGATCGAGAAGCACCTCGACAAGATGGGCCAGCGCTCGACCGACACGTCCGCCTTCGCGTTGACCGACGTGGTCGTCCCCGCGGCGAACCGCATCGGCGAGGAGGGCGAGGGGTTCAAGATCGCGATGAAGACCCTCGACTTCACGCGCCCCGGGACGGCCGCGGGAGCGGTCGGCGTCGCCCAGGCGGCGTACGAGCTCGCCGTCGAGTACGCCAAGGAGCGGGTCACCTTCGACGTTCCGATCGCAATGCATCAGGGCGTGAGCTTCCTCATCGCCGACATGGCGACGGAGATCGAGGCAGCGCGGCTTCTCGTGTGGCAGTCGGCGTGGCTGCACGATCGAGGCGAGCGGGCGACGCTCCAGTCGTCGTTCGCGAAGCGGTTCGCGGCGGACACGGCGATGAAGGTGACGACCGACGCGGTCCAGGTCTTCGGCGGATACGGGTACATCAAGGAGTACCCGGTCGAGAAGCTCATGCGCGACGCGAAGCTCTTCCAGATCTACGAAGGCACCTCGCAGATCCAGCGTCTCGTGATCGCCAAGGAGATCTTCCTCCCGCGGGGCGACTAGGGTCTCCGCATGGCTCTCGAGATCGACCTGTCCCGTCGCGTCGCGCTCGTCACCGGCGGGTCGCGCGGCCTCGGCCGCGCCGACGCGTTGACGCTCGCGCGCGCGGGTGCCGACGTCGCGATCGCTGACATCCTCGTCGAGTCCGAGCTCTCCGAGCAGACGGACAGCTGGGGCGCACTCGCGACCGCCGCGAGGACGCAGGGGATGGTGCACACGGAGGAGACCGTCGAGGAGATTCGCGCTCTCGGTCGCCGGTCGCTTGCCGTCCGTTGCGACGTCACCGACCGTCAGCAGGTCGCGGACGCCGTCGCCCGGACGGTCGACGAGCTCGGCTCGGTGGACATCCTGGTGAACAACGCGGGCACGCTCGACCACGTCGGGCAGTTCCACGACCAACGGCCCGAGCTCTGGGAGCGTGACTTGCGCGTCAATCTGACCGGTGGCTTCAACTGCGCCCAGGCGGTCTGGCCCCACATGAAGGGGGCAGGCTGGGGGCGCATCGTGAACATGGCGTCCGTCGCCGGCACTCTCGGCGGCTTCGGACAGGCCAGCTACTCCACCACGAAGGCGGGCATCCTCGGGCTCACGAAGACGCTCGCCATGGAAGGCGGACGCCACGGGATCACGTGCAACGCGATCGTGCCGGGGATCATCGGCACGGAGGCGTTCCACATGGCGAATGCGACGATGAACGAGCGCATCGCCGCGCGCACGGTATTCAAGCGTCCCGGCGAACCGCAGGACATCGCGAACGCGATCGCCTTTCTCTGCTCGGACCTCGCCGCGTACGTCACCGGCGTGGAGCTGTACGTCTCAGGCGGGATCGAGCTCTTCGTGTTCTGAAGCGGACTGCCTCTCACGGGGCACCCCATCCCACCACCCACTGCCGATTCTAGTACGGAATTGCGCGCAGCAGTTGACCGATAAGAGAACAAGTCAGCGCGAATTCGTTCACGAGATCCATACGGCCATGAGGGCCGTCCCCATCTAGAATTCCCGCTCCCCGTGCACGCCGAGTCGCCTTTCTACGCGCCACGTAGCCGCCGTCGCCGGCGAGTCCTGTCGACGCCGATCCTGATTGCCATCCTCGCCGGCGCCGCGGCCGTTCTCGCGGTTCTCGTCGGGCTGGCATTCGCCGGGCCTCGCAGCGAGCTCGCGGCCGGCACCCGCGTGGGAGGCGTGGACGTGGGCGGCCTGACGAAGCGCGAGGCCGTCGCACGGCTCGACGATCTCTTCGAGCAAAGCTCGGTCAAGCCGGTGCACTTCGTTGCAGGCTCGAAGACGTACAGCTTCGCGGCGAACCAGCTCGCGGTCCAACCGGACTGGAGCGCTGCCGTGAGTGCCGCTGAGCGCGCGGGCGACGGGTTCGGCCCGCTCCGCGGTTTTCGGCGGCTTCGCGCACGCGTCTTCGGGGCCGAGGTGCTTCCCCGGCTCGCCGTCTCGAACGCGGCGCTCGAGTACGTGCTCGACCGCATCTCTGCGGATGTCGACCGTAGCCCCCGGAACGCCCTCCTCGAGCGCGACGGTCTGAAGATCCGCGTCGTCCCCGAGCGTCCGGGCCGCCGTCTCGACCGCGACGCGGCCGCCGAGACGATCGTGCGCACGCTCGGGCAGATCGAGCGCTTCGCCGACACCACTTCCCTCCCCGTCGCCGTGACGACCCCTGCGGTCGGGGCGCAGATGCTCGGCGCAGCGGCGGAGAGCGCCCGAACCGCACTGTCGGCACCCGTGATCGTCAAGGCGGCCAGGAGCAGCTTCCGGCTTCCGCGGTGGCGCATCGCGGAGCTCCTTCAGCTTCCGACGGGAGGTGCGACGAGCGTCGCGATCGGAGGTCGGTCGGCGGACACGTATTTCCGCACGCTCTCACACCGCGTCGGTCGCTCACCGCGAGACGCCAGCTTCGCGGTGTACGGGGACGGTGTCCAGGTCGTGCCGGCGCCCGCCCGGCGCGAGGTAAAAAAACCCCCGCCGGCGCCTGCGAACCTCCGTGCCCGGGTATTATAAACAAAAC
>JBKOYF010000075.1:0-5083 GCA_046725305.1 Actinomycetota bacterium | reverse complement strand
CATGAAGGACGGGGTGCGGATCGTCAACGCGGCACGCGGTGGGCTGATCGACGAGGAGGCGTTGGTCGACGCGATCGGCTCGGGAAAAGTGGCAGGCGCCGCGCTGGACGTCTTCGCGTCGGAGCCCTATGCCGGTCCGCTCCTCGGGCTTCCGCAGGTGGTCGTCACGCCGCACCTTGCAGGGTCGACGACCGAGGCGCAGGACCGGGCGGGCGTGGTCATCGCCGAGCAGGTGGCGGCCGCGCTCGACGGCGACGTCGTGCGGACGGCGGTGAACATCCCCGTCGTCGACGCGAGCGAGCTCGAGCTGCTCGGGCCGTACGTCCCGCTCGCGGAAAAGCTCGGCCGCCTGGCCATGTCCTTCGCGGTGGGGTGGCCGTCTCGGGTCACCGTCGCCGTCCACGGGCCGCTCTCGGACCACGACACGCGGCTCCTCACGGTCGCCGCCCTGCGCGGGGTGTTTCGCGATCGGATCGACGAGACCGTGAACGACGTGAACGCCCCCGTCATCGCGGCCGAGCGGGGAATCGAGGTCTCGGAGCAGCGCTTCGCGGCGTCGGAGCAGTACACGACGCTCGTGCGCGTCGTCGTCACCACCGACGACGGGGACGTCGAGGTCGCCGGCACGACGGTCGGGCCCGAGCACCGCCTCTTCCTCGCGTCCGCCCTCGGGTTCGCGATCGACATCGAGCTCGCGCCGAACATGGCGTTCCTGTCCTACGACGACGTCCCCGGCGTGATCGGGAGAGTGGGGACGATGTTCGGCGAGGCAGGGGTCAACATCGCGAACATGGCTGTCTCCAGGACGACGCGGGGCGGGAAGGCGCTGATGGTCTTCTCGATCGACTCATCGGCGCCGCCTGAGCTCGTCGACCGGGTCGAGGACGCGGGATTCGACGACGTGCGCTTCATCAGCGTTGGTTGAGGCGCCTCGGCTCGGTTCACGTGGCGGTGGCTGGGTCGTCCTGCAGTCCGCCGTCGTCGCGGCGATCGCGGTCGCCAGCATCGTGGGCGGGCCGTGGCCCGAGTCCGCGGGGGGCGTGCTCGGCCTGGTCGGCGCAGCGCTCGCCGTCGCCGGCGCCGGTCTCGCACTGCTGTCGGCGCTGGCTCTCGGACGGAGCTTCACGCCCTTCCCGCGTCCGCTCGAGCGTGGCGCCCTCGTCGAACGCGGCCCCTACCGCTTGGTGCGGCATCCGCTCTACTCAGGCGGCGTCCTGTTCTTAACCGGCATCTCCCTCGCCTTCTCGCCCTGGGCGCTGCTCTTCACGGCCGTCCTGGCCGTCGTCTGGGGCGTCAAGGTGCGGGTGGAGGAGCGGTTCCTGGCGGAGCGGTTCTCCGGCTACGCGGAGTACGCGGCGCGCACGCGCTTCCGGCTCGTTCCGTTCGTCTACTGAGCTCCCGCATTCGCGTCCGTCCCTTCGAGAAAGGACCGCGCCCACCCGGCGCCGACGAGGTTGCCCTTCGTCTCGTACAGCCGGAGCGCCTGCGCCGCGGCCGACTGCTCCTCTGCATCGCCCTTCGCACGTAGGATCGTGGCGAGGATGAGCCACGCATCCGCGGCTTGCTCGAGGTAGTCGGTTCCGGCTGCGAGCTCCACGGCCCGCCGGGCGTGCGCCTCAGCACGGACGAGATCGCCGCGCGCCGCTCGTACCCTCGCTCGCAGCGCCGACAACCGTGCGGGGGTTTCCACGTCATCGCTCGCGCGGAGCTCCTCGCCGACCTCGCAGAGCCGCTCCGCTTCGTCGAGCCTGCCTTGTCGGACAACCGCCTCGCCGAGATTGATCGCAGCGGCCGAGAGATATGCCTTGTTCCCTCGCTGCTCCATCAGCTCATAGGCCTCGCGCAGTGCGGCTTCGCCGTGCTGCCAGCTGCCGGACCAGAGGCAGACGTCCCAGACGCAGTCAGCGGAGTTCGCGTACTCCCTCTCATTGCCGAGCTCGCGCAGGCGCCGCCGGTACTCGCTCATCGCCTCGAGTGCACCGTCGAACTCGCCTAGCCGCGCCTGCATATGGGCGCGGAGGTGGAGCGCGAACTGCTGCACGCCCGGAACGTGCCCCAGTCGCTCGTCGATCTCGTCGGCGTACCGCAGTCCCTCCTCGACGACGCCCGGCCCCCAGATGAAGTCCGGGGCCCTCATCCCCACGAGGGTGACCTCCAGCGCGAGGCTTCCCGCCTGCCGGGCGTGATGCAAGGCGCGCTCGAACGCCTGCAAGTACTCGCTCCTCTCCCCGCGCCAATTCTGGGCGCTGGCGATGCGAGCCCACGCCAAAGCGAGGACCTCGTGGTCCTCGGCGGGTTCGCGCGCCGCGATCGCCGACTTACCTACCTCGAGGAGGCGTTCGGTCGCCTCAGGATCCTGCAGGGCATGGACGTGCGCGAGTAGGACCCGTCCGAGCCATTCGGCATGGCCATCTCCGGCCTCGCGTGCGAGCTCCACGCCTTCCTCGAGCGCAACTCGAGCCCGTGTCAACTCGTCGGCTTCCTTCAGCGCCTCGCCGAGGTGGACCCAGATTAGGGACTGCGGGGCTTCGCCGGGAACGAGCTCGACCGCTCGTCCGAACAGGTTCACCGCGGCAGCGACGTCTTTCCGCGCCCTGGCGGCTTGCGCGGCGGCCGACAACGTTTCTGCGGCACGTCTGCCCACCGCCGGGTCGGCATCGCCGAGCTCGGCGCCGTAGCGGTAGGCCTGCTCGAGGTGGTATCCGATGATCTCGTCGGGCGCGCCGTGTCCGAGTCTCGAGACCAGCCAGTCCGCGTAGCGCTCGTGAAGTGCAGCCCTCTGCCGCTTCGGGATGGCCTCGTACGCCGCGTCTCGTATGAGAATGTGGCCGAAGCGAAAGCCGTCGTCGCCCGGCAGCGTCGACCGGTCGGGTCGGATCAGCTCCTTACGTACGAGCGTGAGTAGGTGCGCGCCGACCCTCGCTCGTTCCAGCTCGGGGAGAAGCGCGGTGACCGCTCCACGGTGGAAGAGCCGCCCCTCGACCGAGCCACGCTCGACGACCGCGCGCTCCGGCTCTGTGAGCCGGTCGATGCGCGCCGCCAGGAGCGCCTGCAGAGTCGGCGGCACGTCCAGCTCGCCGTTCTCGCTCTCGGCCTGCATGGCGACGAGCTGCTCGACGAAGAGTGGATTGCCCTCCGCCACGTCGACGATTCGCTCCCGCGTGGCGGCGGGCACGTCGCCGAGTCGTGTCACGAGAGACTCGCTGTCCGAGTCGGCGAGCGGGCCGAGCGTGAGCAGCGTTGCGTTGGGCTTCGGTGCCGTCCAGGTTGGGCGCTGCTCGAAGAGGTCCGGCCGAGCGGTGCACAGGACGAAGAGCGGGACGTCCTGCGCAAACGCAGCCACGTACTCGATGAGATCGAGCAACGTCGGCTCGGCCCAGTGGATGTCGTCGAACACGACGATGAGCGGCGCCTTCGCTGCGAGCGCTTCGAACAGTTTGCGGAAGGCCCACGCAATTTCCTCCGGAGAGGCGGTCGTCTCCACGGTTCCGAGGCCGGCGCCGATACGGGTCGCTGCGAGGCCAGCGTCAATCGAGCCGTCCAGCGCCGCGTCCACGTCGCCGAGCTGCGACACGATCTCCGACAGCGGCAAGTACGTGATGCCCTCCCCATAGGAGAGGCAGCGACCGACCACGACGCGCGCGACGGCGCGACCGAGCAGCTCGCGCGCCAGTCGCGACTTCCCGATGCCTGGCGGGCCGGCGATGGTCACCAGCCGCGGTGAACGGGCATCCACGGCTGAGGCGAGCGCGCGCTCCAGCCGCTCGATCTCCGCCTCACGTCCGACGAACGGCGCATCGATCATGTGCGTGTACGCAGGAACGTCGTCCAGCAGCTCGAGCACGCGGGATGCCGGCACCGCTTTGCTCTTTCCCTTCAGCGCGAGCGGCTCGACCGCCTCCGTGCGGACCGCATCACGCACGAGACGCTCGGTCGCCGAGCCGATCAGGACTTCGCCGGCCTCAGCAGCCTGCTCGAGCCGGGCGGCGACGTTGACGGCGTCGCCCGTGGCGAGCGTCTCGCCGGTGCCCGCGACGACCTCGCCGGTGTTGACGCCGATCCGCACCTCGAGCCCGAGAGGCGCGACGGCGTCGCGCATCTCGACCGCCGCGCGCACGGCTCGCAGCGCGTCGTCCTCGTGAACATGCGGCAGCCCGAAGATCGCCATCGCGGCGTCGCCCACAAACTTCTCGACCGTACCCCCGTGGCGCTCGAGGATCGCGCGGAGCTCGGCGTGGTAGCGGGTCATCACCTCCCGTAGGACCTCCGGGTCGGTGCGTTCGCCGAGCGCAGTCGAGCCGACGAGATCGCAGAAGACCACCGTGACGGTCTTGCGCACGTCTCCTGAAGGCTCGGCGAGCAGCGCGCCGCAGGCGCCGCAGAAGCGAGATGCGGCCGGGTTGTCCTGGCCACACGACGTGCAGATCACCACGGAAGCGTCCCCCACGGCGCCGCCAGATTCAAGCGCGCGCTTTGATGCATGCGGCGGGTCGCGGCGGGTAGGCTGCCGTCGTGGCAGGGGCCTGGCCGGAGCCCGTCGAACGGGTGTCCTCCTTCCTCCGCGAATCGGGAGCCGACGCGCGCATCCACGAGTTCCCGGACGGGACGCCTACGGCCGCAGACGCGGCAGCAGCAGTCGGCTGCGATCTCGACCAGATCGTCAAGTCGCTCGTGCTCGTGTGCGACGAGCGGCCGGTCATCGCGCTCGTCCCGGGGGACAGGCGTGTCGACCCCGAGAAGGTCGCGCGGGCGCTCGACGCGGGTTCGGCCCGCGTTGCCAGTGCCCGCGAGGTCGCGGATGCGACCGGCTTCGAACCAGGGGCAGTCGCCCCCTTTCCGCTTCCGAGCATCGACGCCGTGCTGATGGACCGAGCGCTGTACCGGCACCCCCTCGTCTGGGCGGGGGCCGGCTCCTCTCATCACATCCTCGGGATGGCTCCGTCCGACCTCGGGCGCCTCGCCCGGGCGCGGCCGATGGACGTCGTCACCGACCGATCCTACGATTCGTCCAAAACAAAGGAGACCTAGGCGCGATGCAAGAGACCGAGAAGATCTGGATGAACGGCGAGCTCGTCGACTGGGC
>JBKOYF010000091.1:0-8766 GCA_046725305.1 Actinomycetota bacterium | reverse complement strand
AGCATGCGCGGATCACGGCGCCACTTCGGCCGCACCTTCACCTGAAGCTCGAGGAAGAGAGGGCGGCGTCCGACGAGCGCTTCGACCTCCGGACGTGCGCGCGTGCCGATCTCGCGCACCATCGCGCCCTTGTTGCCGACGAGGATCCCCTTCTGGGACTCGGTCTCGACGTAGATCACGGCCCGGAGCCGCCGTTCCTCGATCTCCTCGACCTCGACCGAGACCGCGTGTGGTACCTCCTCGCGCGTGAGGTGGAGCGCCTTCTCGCGGACGACCTCCGCGACGCGCTCCTCCAGCGAGAGATCGGTCGCCTGCTCGGCCGGGAAGTACGCAGGCCCCTCCGGGAGGAGCAAGACGAGATCGCCCCGCAGCTCGCCCACGCCCTCCCGCGTCTTGGCCGAGACCGGGTGGAGCGCGTGGAAGTCGCCGAGCGCGGCGGCGGCCTTCATCTGAGTCGCGATGTGGGACGGTTTCAGGCGGTCGACCTTGTTGAGCGCGATGACGACTGGCTTGTCGAGCGCGAAGACGCGGCGGCCGACGAACCGGTCGCCCGCCCCGATGTGCGCGCGGGCGTCGACGACGAAGAGCACCGCGTCGACGTCGTCGAAGGATGCGTCGACCGTCTGCTGCATGCGCTCCGTCAGCGGATCGATCGGACGTTGGAAGCCGGGGAGGTCGACGAGCGCGAGCTGGTAATCGCGCCCGTGGGCGACGCCGAAGAGGCGGCGGCGCGTCGTGTTGGGGACGCGGGAGGTGATCGCGATCTTCTCGCCGCAGAGCGCGTTGACGAGGGTCGACTTTCCGACGTTCGGCCTGCCGGCGATCGCGACGAAGCCGCTCTTCACGGATGGCGCCCCGTCACGAAAGGCTCGAGCTGTCGAACGACTCGGGCAGGAGCTCGTCGGTCGTCATCGTCACCACGCGACCACCGTTGCGAAAGACGACGCGCTCGACCCCGAGCTCGTGGAGCCACTGACGGCACCCACCGCAGGGCGCGGCCGTGATCGCCGCCACGGCGAAGTCCCCCGGACCGTACCCCTCGGCGACGGCGCGGGCGAGCGCGGTTCGCTCGGCGCAGACGCCGAGCGGATACGCGGCGTTCTCGACGTTGACGCCCTCGATCACGCGACCGTCGCGTGCCAGCACCGCACAGCCGACGTGGAAGTTCGAGTAGGGCGCATACGCACGAGCGGCGACGGCGTCGGCCATGGCCAACAGCTCCTCGTCGGGGACGAGCAACTCCGTCATCCGAACGCCTGGAAGAGGAGGAGCGTGACGAGCGCGCCGAGCAGCCCGCCGCTCGCCACCTCGGACGAGGAGTGCACGCCGGTCTCCACACGGGTCTGTGCCACGAGCAACGCCATGATGAACGTCACGGAGGAGACGAGGAAGCTGTGCGGCGAGTCCTCGACGATCAGCGTCACCGCCATCCACCCCGCAAACGCCACCGCAGCGTGGCCCGACGGCAGCCCGCCGCGGAGCGGTGTCCCGCGCCCGGTGTACGCCTTCACGGCGATCACGAGGATGACGGTCAGCGCGAGCGCGACGAGGGTGAGCTCGGCGGGGGCGTCACTGAGCCGCGTGAGGAAGCGCGAGCTTCGCTTCGCGACCTCGCCCGAGAAGACGAGGTAGCCGACCGCGATCGCGTTGAGCGCGGACACGAGCACCGCGCCGGCCGCGATGTCCTTCGCGATCTTCGCCATCGGGTCGAACGACGTCGACGCGACGTCCACAGCAGCCTCGACCGCGGTGTTCACGAGCTCGGCGACGAGGACGAACGTGATCGCGAGCAGGAGCACGGCGAGCTCGAGCTTCGTCGCACCGAAGCCGACGGCCGCGACGAGCACGGCCGCCGCGATCGCGAAATGCATCCACAGGTTCCGCTGCGTCCGGACCGCATGCACGATCCCTTCGGCGGCGAAGTTGAAGCTCTGGAAGAGCGACTGGCTGCGCTGGCGCGTCATCTTGCCGCGTGCACCTGCTCGCGCGCCTCCATGTCGTGACCGTGCTCGTATCCGAGGAGGTGCAGGAGTCCGTGGACGAGCGGACCGCGCCACTCCTCCCCCACCACCTCGGGGCACAGCACGACGTCGCCGAGCGCCCGCGGGACCCCGTCCGGCAGCTCGTCCTTTCCGTCGAGCGGGAACGAAAGGACGTCCGTGGACTCGTCGATGCCGAGGTGCTCGCGTTTCAAGGCGCGCATCTCGTCGGCGTCGACGAACGCGATCCCGAGCTCTCCGTCCGCAATACCTTCGTCGGCGAGGACGACGCGGGCGAGCTCGGCAGCTGCGCGCTCGTCGGCATCGAGCCCGCTGCGGTTCGTCGTCTCGACGACGATCACCGGCGACGCGCCGTGCCCGTCTCCTCGGCGTGGCGCTTGTACGCCTCGACGATCCGTTGCACGAGCTTGTGCCGCACGACGTCCTCGTTGCCGAACTCCACGAACCCGATGCCGTCGATCCCGGCGAGGATCTCGCGGACCTGGATGAGCCCCGAGGCCTGCTCGCGCGGAAGGTCGATCTGCGTCACGTCGCCCGTGACGACCATCTTCGAGCCGAACCCGAGCCGTGTCAGGAACATCTGCATCTGCTCGGGCGTCGTGTTCTGCGCCTCGTCGAGGACGATGAACGAGTCGTTGAGCGTCCGTCCCCGCATGAATGCGAGCGGTGCGACCTCGATCGTCCCGCGCTCCATGTATCCGGCGAGGCGCTCCGGGTCGAGCATGTCGTAGAGCGCGTCGTACAACGGACGCAGGTACGGATCGACCTTCGCGAGCATGTCGCCCGGGAGGAATCCGAGCCGCTCGCCGGCCTCGACCGCGGGGCGCGTGAGGATCACCCGGCCCACGGCGCCGTCGGACAGCGCCGACACCGCCAGGGCCATCGCGAGGTACGTCTTGCCCGTTCCGGCCGGCCCGATACCGAAGGTCACCGTCGCGCCGCGGATGGCGTCGACGTAGCGCTTCTGGTTCACCGTCTTCGGCGTGATGTTCTTGCCGCGATGGCGCCAGACGACGTCGTCGAACACCTCCCGCACGTCCTCCGCCTGGTCGAGTGCGGCAAGTACCGCCCCCACGGTGTCGGGGCCGATCTGGTGCCCGCCCTCGACGAGCTCGACGAGCTCGTCGACGACCGCGCGCGCCGCGGCGACGTCGGCGTCCGCGCCGCCCAGCGTGAGCCGGTTCCCGCGGAGCCCGATCGTGCAGTCGAGCCGCTCTCGCAGTGCGTCGAGGACGCCGTCCTCCACGCCGGCGAGCTCCGCGGCGACCTCGTTCGAGACGTCGAGCACCTGTTGCACGTGGCTCAGTGTAGGAACGCCCGCAGGACAGCCGCTACGGCGACATGCGTCGCGTCACGCCAGCTTTTCCTTCACCAGCTGGGAGACGGTGGATCCGTCCGCGCGGCCCGAGACCTGGTGCATGACCCCCGCCATGACGCGTCCCATGTCCCGGATGCTCGTCGCGCCGACCTCGGAGATGACGTCGTCGATGATCTCCTCGATCTCTTCCTCCGACATCGGCTCGGGCATGAACTCCTCAAGGATCTCGAGCTCGTACTCCTCGTCCTCCGCCTGTTCCTCCCGGCCGCCCACCCGGAAGGCCTCGGCGGCTTCGACGCGACGCTTGCGCTCGCGCTGGAGCACCTGCAGCTCCTCGTCCTCCGAGAGCGGGCGCTGCAGCTCCTTCTGAGCGGCCTGCAGCGAGTTGAGGACGAGGCTGAGCGCATCGCGCCGGTCCTCGTCGCGCGCGAGGCGTGCGGCCCGGAGCTCCTCCTCGATGCGAGCGAGGAGCGTCATGTCTGCCCCGCAGCGATCGCGTGTCGGAGCCTGCCGGCGTCGAAGCGCCCGCCCAGGACGTGCCAGTGCAGGTGGAAGATCGTCTGCCCCCCGCCCGGCCCGACGTTGACGAGCACCCTGTAGTCCTCGAGCCCGGCCCGCGCGGCCGTGTCTGCGACGAACCGCAGCATGCGGCCCGCCTCCTCGTCGGGGAACGCACCGACGTCTCGAAACGTGTCGACGTGGCGCTTGGGCAGCACGAGCAGGTGCGTCTCGGCCATGGGATTGATGTCGCGGATGGCGACGAAGCCGTCGGCCGCGTGCACATGGTCCCCCTCGGCGACGAGCCGACAGAAGAGACAGTCAGGCTGCGACTGCAACGATTCCATCATCGGAGACTCCGACGGCTCGAGCCGTCAGCAGTTGGCCGACCTCGCCGTCGACGAGCCACGGCGTGTAGTCGTCCGCGTACCCCCGACCGGGGCGGTCGACGAGCACACGGTCGGTCGTGCCGACCCTGGAGGCCCAGCGTCGACGCGAAAGCTCGTCGGACAGCGCACGCAACCGTGCACTGCGCTCCCTCTTCACCGCGGCGGGCACGGGGTCGGCGACCGCCGTCGTGGTGCCCGGACGCGGTGAGTAGGGAAAGACGTGGAGCCGCGTGATGCCCGCCTGCTCGACGACCTCCACCGTGTGCTCGAAGGCCGCGTCGTCCTCGCCGGGGAAGCCGACGATCACGTCGGCGGTGACGTTGAAGTCGGCCAGGGGCTCGACCTTGGCGACATACTGCGACGCCGAGTAGCGGCGCCGCATCGCGCGGAGCACGTCGTCGTCGCCCGACTGGAGCGGGACGTGCAGGTGCCCTGACACGACGGGTGTGTCTCGCAGCGCGGCCACGAGATCGCTCGAGAGATGGTTCACCTCGATCGACGAGAGCCGAAGCCGCTCGACGCCCGGGAGCGACCCGGCCGCGGCGACGAGCGTCGCGAGCGTGTGCCCGGCCTCGCGATCGCGGAAGCAGCCGAGGTTGACACCGGTGAGGACGATCTCCCGATGCCCCTGCTCGACGCGACGCTCGATCTCTCCGAGGACGGCGTCCGCGCGGCGGCTCCGCGTCCCGCCGCGAACGAGCGGGATGACGCAGAACGCGCATGAGAACGAGCAGCCGTCCTGGATCTTGACGAACGCCCGCGTACGCTCGAGTCTGGCGTCGGCCTGGACGCACCCGATCGCGCCGACGTCGCCTGCGACGGCGGCGGGGGTCTCCTCGCTCGGTCGCTCGACGACGGTCACGTTCGGCGGCATCGACTCGAACGTGCCCGCGAGATTCGCCGCGCAGCCGGTGACGTACACGCGCCCGTGCGCACGGGCCGCGCGCGACACGACCTGCCGCGACTTCGACACGGCCTCGTTCGTGACGCAGCAGGTGTTCACGACCGCGACCTCGGCTCCGAACGCGCGCTCGGTGTGACCGTCGGCGAGCAGGCGCTCGCGCACCGCTTGGGCGTCGGCGTACGAGACCTTGCAGCCCAGGAAACGAACGGAAAAGCTCGCCATCGAGGGAACTAGCTTAGTGCCCTCTGGCCAGCACGTCTGCCGCCCAGCCCTCCAGCTCGAGCCGTTCGACGACGCTCCAGCCCTGCGCGCGAGGAGTCTCCGCCGCGAGGTAGCCCGACGTGACCGCAACCCGAGCCGACGTGCGCGGGAGGAGCTGCTCGACCACGGCGAGCTCGATGTTCGCCACGACCACATCGGTCTCCGACGGCTCGTCGAGCAGCACGTCGAGACGTCGAACGGCCACCTCGGCAGCGTTCGAGCGTGCGGTCTCGGCCGCCACAGCCACGGCGATCTGGTCCGAGTCGACCGCCAAGACCGGAGCGAAACCGAGCCGGTGGGCCGCAACCGCGACGACGCCCGATCCGCAGCCTGCGTCGAGGAGCGACCCGCGCTCGACTCGGATCAGGAGCTCGATGCACGCCCGCGTCGTCGGGTGCGCGCCCGTCCCGAACGCCCGGCCGGGGTTGACGACGACCGCGACCTCGTCGGCCGGCACCGGTGTCCAGGGCGGGCCGATCCAGAGCCCGCCCGCGTGCACGGGGCGATGGAACTCCTTCCACCGCTCCTCCCACCCGCTCGGCACTTCGTCGACGCGCGCGTCGGGATATGCGGCACCGACCGCCCGCGCACCCGCGTCGTCCGTGTAGACGGCGAGCTCGACGCGGTCCCGCCGGTCGTCGACCGCCTCCTCGAACCCGTCGGGAAAGCGCTCGAGGAGCCACGCTCTCGCGAGCTCCGCGTCGGCCGTCGGCACGGAGAACGCGACGCGGAAGAGGACGTTCAGCGAAGCGCGCTCTTGAGCCGGCGGAAGAACCCTTCGTCCTCGTCGTCCGGAGAGACGTACGACTCGGCGCCGAGTCGCTCGTCGAGCTCCTCGACGAGCCGCCGCTGCTGGGCGTCGAGCACCGTCGGCACGGCGACGTCCAGCCGGACGTACAGCGACCCCCTGCGCGAGCCGCGCAGCGACGGCATCCCTTCCCCCTTCAGCACACGGACCTCTCCGGGTTGCGTCCCGGGCGGCACGTCGAGCTCGACCTCGCCGGCGAGCGACGCGACCGTGGCCTTCGTCCCGAGGGCAGCGTCGGTCATCGTCAGACGGAGTGCCGTGTGCAGGTCGTCCCCGTCGCGGACGAAGCGCGGGTCCGGCCGGACGCGGACGATCACGAACGCGTTTCCGCGCTCGCGGCTCCGGAAGCCGGCGTGCCCCTCGCCGCGGACCCGGATCTGCTGCCCGTCGTGAATGCCCGGCGGAACGTCCACCTCGATCGAGCCGCGCGTGACGACTCGCCCTTCGCCGGCGCAGTCGGCGCACGGCTGCTCGAGCACCTCGCCGCCGCCGGCGCAGTCCGGGCACGTCCGCTGCTGGACGAACTGGCCGAAGATGTTCTGGGAGACGCTGCGGACGACCCCGGCACCCCCGCAGGTCGGGCAGTTCCGCGAGGACGTGCCCGGCTCGGCACCCCTCGCGTCACAGCGCGCACACGCCAGCGCCACGTCGACGGGCACGGTCAGCGCGACCCCGGTGAACGCGTCCTCGAGCTCGATCTCGACGACAGCCTGGACGTCACCGCCTCGCTGAGCGCGCTGCCGCTGGGGAGCTCCTCCGAAGAGGTCCTCGCCGAAGAACGCCGCGAAGACGTCCGACAGGCTTCCGAAGTCCGTGAATGCCGGCTCGAAGCCTCCTCGCCTGAGCCCGGCCTTGCCGTAGCGGTCGTACGTCGAGCGGCGTTCCGGATCGGAGAGCACCTCGTAGGCCTCGGCGACGTCACGGAAGCGCACGTCCGCGTCCGGGGCATTCGACACGTCCGGGTGGAGCTCGCGCGCAAGCGTACGGAACGCACGCTTGATCTCGGCGTCGCTCGCCGTCCGCGAGACGCCGAGCAGCTCGTAGTAGTCGCTCTCCGTCGTCGCCATTCGGCTCAGGCGTCCTCGTAGACGTCCTCGACGAAGCGAGAGAGCTCGAAGGCGGCAGCCCGAACGGTCCGGATCGCCTTCTCGTAGTCCATCCGCAGCGGGCCGATGAGGCCGATCGCGCCGAGCGGCGTCGAGCGGATGCCGTAGGTCGCGCCGACGAGCGATACCGAGTGGAGCTCCGCACCGCCGACCTCCGGCCCGACGTGGACGACTGGACGCTGCGGCTCGAGTGCCTCGCTGACGAGCTCGAGCACGGCGGCACGCCGCTCGAGGAGCTCGACGAGCCGCATCGTCGCCTCGACCTCCTCGGCGCGTGCGCCCCCGACGAGCCCCGCCGTGCCTCCGACGAACACCTCCGGGCCGACCTCCGCGCCGACCTCGAGCAGAGTCTGGCCGATGAGGGCGAGGAAGGCGCGCTCCGGCGGTGTCAGGCCAGGCGACTCGAGGCGGCGCCGGACGACGCTCGAGCCGAGCCGCTTGCCGACGAGCTGATCCTCGAGGTACTCGGCAGCCCACGCGACGAGGCCTGGATCGACGGGCTCGTCGAGCCGGAACATGCGCTTTGTCACACCGCCCGTCGACGTGATCACGACCACCATGACCGTCGTCGGCTGCAGCCGCAGCACCTCGATGTGGCGGATCGACGCCGTCTCGAGCGACGGCGCCGAGACGAGCGCGAGGAGACGCGTCGCGTCCGAGAGCATCTCGGTCGTCGTGCGCAGGGCCTGCTCGATCTCGTCGCGCATCGAGCGGAGGTCGACGCCCAGGTCGCCTGGCCGACCCTCCAGGGTGTCCACGAGCTCCTCGGCGTACACGCGGTAGCCGCTCTCCGTCGGCGTCCGCCCCGCCGACGTGTGCGGATGGGTCAGGAGCCCGAGCGTCTCGAGCTCGGCGAGCTCGCCTCGTACAGTCGAGGGGGAGACGCCGAGACCGGAGCGCTCGACGAGCATGCGGGAGCCGACCGGCTGGCCCGTTGCGACGTACTCCTCGATGACCCGCCGCAGGATCTCGCGCTTTCGCGGAGTGAGCTGCATCCTGCTTCCGATGGTAGCCGGGGGCTCCGGCTATTCACATTGCGGGAAAACGGGTCCACAATGCGGAGGAAATACGTCCTGGGGAGGACGGTTGATCGGGGAATCGGGGCGAGCGAGATGGTGTGACCCTGTCCGCGGCGAGCGCGGCCAGGTCGTCCTGGTCGTCGGGCTGCTGCTGCCGATGATGCTCGCGATCGGCGCGGTCGTCCTCGCGACCGGAAACTGGTACACGCACGCGAAGAACCTGCAGACGAAGGTCGACGCCGCGGCATTCGCGGGCGGCGCCGTCTGGGGCTTCCCGTGCGGCCAGGACATCGACAACGAGATCGAGGCTCAGGCTCGACTGTACGTCGGATCCCACACAGCCGCCGACCTCACGAGCCACACGAGCCCGTACAACCCGCAGGTTGGAGGCATCGGCGGCGACCGTATCTACGTCGCCCTGAACCAGGCCCAGTGGTGGGGAGGTGGCTTCGCGGCCTCGGAC
>JBKOYF010000079.1:0-8920 GCA_046725305.1 Actinomycetota bacterium | reverse complement strand
TCGAAGAGGCCGACGTGGATGTAGCCCTCGTACTCGCCCACCTTGAACTTACGTCCGACCTCGATGCGGTCGTCGGGCAGCCGCCGCCGCTGCGGAAGTGCGCCGACCGCGCCCGAGACGGGAGCGAGCGTGGTTGCTCCGGCGTCGCCCTTCTTCGAGAGCGGCTGCGCGACCTTGCAGTTGTCGCGGTAGATCGCGATCGCCTTCACGCCGAGCTGCCACGACTCGATCAGGAGCTGCGAGATCTCGTCGACGGTGATCTCCTCGGGCAGGTTGACCGTCTTCGAGATCGCGCCGGAGATGAACGGCTGGACCGCGCCCATCATCTTGACGTGACCCATGTAGTGGATCGCGCGGTCGCCGATCGCGCAGTCGAACACGGGATAGTGCTCGGTCTTCACGTAGGGCGCTCCGACGATCGTGTTGCGCTCGTCGATGAACGCGACGACCTCGTCGCCCTCGCCCGGCGAGTAGCCGAGCTTTTCGAGCGCCATCGGGACGGTCTTGTTCACGATGGTGATCTCGCCACCGCCGACCAGCTTCTTCGACTTGACGAGCGAGAAGTCGGGTTCGACTCCGGTCGTGTCGCAGTCCATCATGAAGCTGATCGTTCCGGTCGGTGCGAGCACCGTCGCCTGCGCGTTGCGGAAGCCGGAGACCTCGCCGAGTGAGAGCGCGTCGTCCCATGCTTGGCGCGCCGCCGAGAGCAGGTCGTCCGGCACCGAGCTCGCGTGGTCGATGTTGCCGACCGCTGCGCGGTGCTTCGCGATGACGCCGGTCATCGCGGCGGCGTTCGGCTGGTAACCCGCGAACGGCCCCATTCGCCGTGCGACCTCCGCGGACTTGCGGTACCCGCGCCCGGTCATGAGCGCGGTGATCGCAGCCGCGTAGGCACGTCCCTCGTCGGAGTCGTACGGCAGACCGCGCGCCATGAGGAGCGCGCCGAGGTTCGCGTAGCCGAGCCCGAGCTGTCGGAACGCCTTCGCATTGGCGGCGATCTCGGGCGTGGGGTACGACGAGTAGCCGACGGCGATCTCCTGTGCGAGGAAGACGACGTCGACCGCGTGCTCGAACGCCTCGACGTCGAACTCACCGTCCTCGCGTCGGAACTTCATGAGGTTCAGCGACGCGAGATTGCACGCCGAGTCGTCGATCGACATGTACTCCGAGCAGGGGTTGGACGCGTTGATGCGGCCCGTGTTCGGGAGGGTGTGCCACGAGTTGATGGTCGTGTCGTACTGGACGCCCGGGTCGGCGCACTCCCACGCCGCCTCGGCGATCTGCCGGAGCAGGTCACGGGCGTCCGTCGTCTCGATGACCGACCCGTCGGTCCGGGCGGTGAGGTTCCACTCCTTGGCCTCGAGGACCGCCTCCATGAACTGATCCGTCACGCGCACGGAGTTGTTCGCGTTCTGGTACTGGATCGAGGCCCAGTCCGGCGAGTTCAGAGACATGTCGTAGCCGGCCTGCTCGAGGACGCGCGCCTTGCGCTCCTCCTTGGCCTTGCACCAGATGAACTCCTCGACGTCCGGGTGGTCGACGTCGAGCACGACCATCTTCGCCGCGCGACGTGTCTTGCCGCCCGACTTGATCGTGCCCGCAGATGCGTCGGCGCCGCGCATGAAGCTCACCGGCCCGCTGGCGTACCCGCCCTTCGAGAGCTGCTCCTTCGAGGAGCGCAGTCGTGAGAGGTTGAGGCCTGAGCCCGAGCCGCCGCGGAAGATGATGCCCTCGCGGCGGATCCAGTCGAGGATCGACTCCATCGAGTCGTCGATAGAGAGGATGAAGCAGGCGCTGCACTGCGGCGTCGCCTCGAAGCCCACGTTGAACCAGACGGGCGAGTTGAACGACGCGTACTGGTTGACGAGGATCGTCTTCAGCTCGGCCTCGAAGGTGTCCGCCTCCTCGTCCGTCGCGAAGTAGCCGCCCTCGCGACCCCAGCCGCCGATCGTGTCGACGACTCGGCCGATCATCTGCTTCACGGAGCGCTCGCGCTCGGGGGAGGCCATGCGGCCGCGGAAGTACTTCTGGGCGACGATGTTCGTCGCGGTCTGCGACCAGAGCTTCGGAAACTCGACGTCCTTCTGCTCGAAGGTCGGGCCGTCCTTGCCGGGGATGTGCGCGTCGCGGAGCTCCCACTCGATCTGCTCGAAGGGGTCGACGCCGGGAATCGTGAAGTAGCGCCTCGGAGCGACACTCGTCTCGTCGTCGACGACGGTGTTCACCACCTCGCCGTTCGTCGTCTCCCCAGTCTCAGTTGCTCGAGCCTGCTCCGCGGTTGCCATCGTTTCCTCCCGGACCGAGTTCGACATCACGTCTCCCCGCCCGGGTGAGCGACGTTCGTCATGCGAGCGGGCAGGGGATGGTAGGACGCGGGCCGGACGGCATGTCCGCGGCACGAAATCCCTGCAAATTGCGGAAAACGCATGAAACAATCATTGTACCGGCGACGGCCCTCGACAGGTCGCCGGACGGGTCTAGTCGGCGAGTCGGCGCCGTCGCACTGCATGAGCCACGGCCCCGGCGCCGAGCAGCGCCAGCGCGACGGAGGCGACGACGACGAGCACGCGCGGCACCGCCCTGTCTCCGGGATCGACGCTCGGAGGCGAGACGGGACCGGACGCGGAGCGCTTCTGGCCGGAGGCCCGAACGGCGCTCGTCAGCGCGCGCGTGATGACGTCCTCGGCATTGGTGTAGTCGCGGAGGTCCGTCGGCAGCGCGTCGATCGCCTCCTCGTAGCAGGGAGGGGAGTACTCGCTTCCGACTTGCCCGTCATCCGACCAGTCGCGGAGCACCTTCGTGGCGCATTCGGGCGCCCCCGGCGCGGACGGGATCAGGATGAGAGCGACCAGCGCGGTCGCGCTGACGGCGGCAAAGCGAAGCACGGCGGATCCAGACGTCGTGGAACCACGAACGGTACCCGTTGCGCGCTCGTGAAACGGCGCGCGCGTCGCGCGACGACCTAGTCGAGCGCGTCGTCGTCGCCGGTGTCGTCCGACTCGGCGGCGTGACGACGGCGAGACAGGTACCCGAGCCCGCCGGCGGCGAGCAGCGCGATCGACATCCCGCCGAGCACGAGCAACGGGATCGGCACCGACGACGGCCCCGACGTGTCGACGGCCGGTGCTCCCTGCGCGGTCGTGCCGTCGCCGCCCGCTCCGTTCCCGGAGCCGGCGCCGGACCCCGATCCGGAGCCGTCCCCCGGCGTCGGGTCGGATCCTCCCGGAGCGAGGTTGCCGTGCAGCGCGGCCTGCAACGCCCGCGTGATCACGTCCTCGGCGTCGGCGTAGTCGCGCAGATCGGGCGGGATCGCGTCGATCGCCTCCTCGTAGCAGTTCAGCGGGTAGAGCCGGTCGATGCGCCCGTTGTCGAACCAGTCCCCGAGCACCTTCTTCCCGCACGGGGTCGCGGCGCCGGCAGGGCTCGCGACCGCGAGCGCGACGACGGCACTCGCGGCAAGCACGAGCAAAGCCGGGAACGCACGGCGGAGACGGGGGGGTGTCACGTGTGAGTTCTCACGGGGAGTGTCGGAAGCCCAGGCGTGACGAGTCTTCCGACGGGGAGTGAGCCGGTGGTGAGGGGAGAGTAAACGATCTGTTAGACAGCACGGACTCCGTAGTGTTCTTTCGCACCGCGCGGAGACCTGCCGACAAGGCGGACCGAGACCCCTGCTAGCGTGGCCCGTCATGGATCCGGCGTCGGAGCCCTCGGTTCGGGCATCCGGGGCCGGAGCCCTCGTGCTCGCCGCGCTGGTCGGCGCCGTCGTCGCGGGAGCGACGTTCGCCGGGGACGGCTCCGACGTCGGAGGCACGCTCCCGGTCGGGGGCTCTGCGGTTGCGCTTCTCGCCTGCGTGCTCGTCGGCGTCGGGCTGGGCTGGCTTCCTTCCCCGCGACTCGGCCGTTCGGGCGCGACACTCGTCTGCGCGACGGCGCTCTTGGTCGTGTGGACCGGCCTGACCGTCTGGTGGTCGATCGTCGGAGACCTGAGCTGGGACGCGTTCAACAAGACGGTCGCGTACGCCGCCTTCCTCGGACTCGGGCTCGTGCTCGCGGCGACCGGGCGCCGCCTCGCCGCGCGTCTCGCCGCGTCCATGCTCTCGCTGGTCCTCGGCGCGACCCTCGTGTGGGCGCTCGTCGCCAAGGTCTTCCCCGACCTCGATCCGGACGGAGACCGCGTCGCACGGCTGCGCGTGCCCGTCGGCTACTGGAACGCTCTCGCGCTGCTCGCCGACGTCGCGATCGTGCTCGGGCTCTGGCTCGCGTCGACCCGGGAGCACCGACGCATCGTCCGTGTGTCGGGTGCGCTCTTCGTCTACGTGGCGACTCTCGCACTGATGCTCACGCTCTCGCGTGCCGGGGCCGTCGTCGGCCTTGCCGTCGTGGCGCTCTGGCTCGTCCTCGCGAGCGAGCGTGCGCAGAGCGGGCTCGTGCTCCTCGCTTCTGCCGGGCCGGCGATCCTCGTCGGCGCCTGGGCGTTCACGCGGCCTGCGCTGACCGAGGACGTCGCGAAGCGGTCCGACCGCGCCGCGGACGGGGAGGTCTTCGGCGTCCTCGCGCTCGTGGGCGCGGCCCTCGTCGTCGCATTCGTCGTCTTCGGCCTACGGCGCTCCCTCGACGAGCGAGGCCGGAGACGCGTGGGCCGCAGTCTGGTGGCCGTGGCCGTCGTGTCGGCGCTCGCCGCCGTGGGGGTCTTCGCGGTCGCCTCCGCCGATGCCGTGTCGTCGGGGCGCGACTGCTCGGAGGTCGTCAACGATCCGAGCAGGCTCGGGTCTCTCGATCCGAACAACAGGCTCTGCTGGTGGGGGGAGGCCTGGGACGTCTTCGTCGAGCACGCGCCGGAAGGAGCGGGCGCGGGCACCTTCGAGGTCGCGCGCAAGAGGTTCCGACCCGACGACCGCAACGTGGTCCAGCCGCACAGCGTGCCGCTGCAGCAGCTGGCGGACGGCGGCGTCGTTGCCTTCGCGCTGTTCGTGGTGCTCATCCTGTCCGGCGTGGCCGTGTGCGTGTGCGCCCTCCGTCGGCTTCCGGGCGCCGAGCGCAGGGCGGCGCTCGCGCTCGTGGCCGCGCCCACCGCGTACCTCCTCCACGCCCTCGTGGACTACACCTGGGACTTCATCGCGGTCACCGGACCGACGATGGTCGCGCTCGGTGTCCTCGTGGGTGCCGGTCGCGCCGAGGGTGTGAGGCGATCGCGCCCGCTCCTCGCGCTGTCGGCCGTCGTGCTGGCGGCCGTCGTCGTCGTCTCGTTCACGTTCCCGCGCTTTGCGGACCGCGCCGAGCGCAGGTCCACGCGGGCGCTCGCCGCGAGGGAGTACGCGCGCGCGCTCGACGAGGCGGACCGGGCGCGTTTCTTCAACCCGGTCTCCGTCGACCCGCTGTTCGCGCGCGCCCGCGTCGCCGAGAGCCGTGGTGTTTCCTGGAAGGCCGAGCGCGCGTACATCAAGGCGGTCGAGCTCCAGCCGGATAACCCCGAGACCTGGTACACGCTCGGCATCTTCGAGTTCGAGGTGCGCGGGAATCTCTGCGCGGCGTACCGCTTCCTCAACAACGCCTACACACTCGACCCGTCGGGGAGCGAATGGCAGAAGGGCGGTCCGCTCGACGTCGCGCGAGACGCCGTCAACGAGGGCGGTTGCGCCCCGGGCTCGTGATCGCGGCCCGGGCCGCGGCGAGTGCCGCCTCGAGCGTCAGGGGCGGCGCGAGATCGACGGCCAGCTCGTCCCATGCGAACCACCCGACCTCGCTCACCTCGGCGGGATCGAGGGCGCCTCGCCCGCCGGCGGTCGGGGCAGCCCTGTAGTACGCGACGTTGATGACGCCGGCGTCGGGCTCCTCCGGGTCGTCGGCGTAGACGTCGACCCAGGTCCCGAGGTACTCGACGACCTCGACCTCGAGCCCCGTCTCCTCGTGCACCTCTCGCACGACGGTCTCGGCAGGGTGCTCGCCGAGCTCGCAGAATCCGCCCGGAGATCCCCAGAGCCCGTACCAGGGTGCATGTGCACGGCGACCGAGAAGGACTCGTCCCTCGTCGACGACGATGCCGTTCGCACACGGCCACGGGTTGAGCCAGTGGCTCGTCCCGCAGCGCGCGCAGGTGACCGGTGGCCGTGACGGGAGAGCGGCACCGCAGGCCGAGCAGAAGCGGACTGCTGCCACGGCCCCGACAGCGTCAGGGGCCGAGGATGAAGACGAGCTGCGAGCGCCCGAGGTCTCGTGCACGCATGCCGTCGAGCGGTGTGACGAGCTTCACGCGGAGGTCTCTCCCGAGGCGCCTGCCCTCGCCCGCGAAGCCCGGCCGGTACATCACGATGCTCCGCGGAACCTCGCGAGGCGCGTTCGTGACGGCGCCGATCCGGTAGCCCCGCGCGTGGACGTGCGCTGCTGCAGCGGCGGCGGCTCCGGTGCGCCCGTTTCCGTTCAGCACGAGCACGACGATCTTGTGCCGCGGGCGCCTCGCGACCGGCAGGGGAGCCTTGTGGTGCGCGACCTGGCGAGCGTGCGTCGCCGTCGGCGCGAGCACGTGCTTCTGCGCCGCGAGCTCGACCCGATCCGAGACGAACCCGACGAGCTTCCCGCCGCCGATGAGGAGGAGCAGAAGGAGCTCGAACGCGGCGACGGCGCCGGCCACATAGGCGGCCGTGCGCCACGGGCGCACCAGCGCGTCGGGAGCGGGGAGCGGATGATCCACGGGCGTTCGTTCGCCCGTCGGGAGGCTATTCCTTCAGGACCCAGTCCCAGGTCGCCCGCAGCCCGTCCTCCAGGTCGACCATGGCCGTGAAGCCGAGCTCGCGGGCGGCGCGGGTGGGGTCGAGGAAGCTCCGCCGCAGCTCCCCCAGTCGCGCGGGGGCGTGCTCCGGCTCGCCGTCCGACTCGGCGACACGGGCGCAGAGCTCGTACAGCTCGACGACCGACGTCTCGCGGCCCGTCCCCACGTTGTAGACGCCCTGATCCTGGCCGACCGTGGACGTCGTCGCGCGCGCGACGTCGCCGACGTAGACGTAGTCACGCGTCTGGAGGCCGTCGCCGAAGATCCTCGCCCGCTCGCCGCGCGCGAGCGCGCCGAGGAAGATGGCGACGACGCCGGCCTCTCCGTGCGGATCCTGGCGCGGGCCGTAGACGTTCCCATACCGGAGCGCGATGTGCCGTGTCCCGTAGAGCCGGTTGTACGTACCGATGTACTCCTCGCCGGCGAGCTTCGCGGCGCCGTAGGGGGAGAGCGGCTCGCACGGAGCATCCTCGGTCGCCGCCTCGTCGCGCTCGCCGTAGATCGCCCCGCCCGTCGAGGAGAAGACGACCTGGGCTCCGTGCCTGCGTGCCGCCTCGAGGACCCGAACCGTGCCGAGGACGTTGACGGCCGCGTCGTCGACCGGCTGCTCGACCGAGACGCGCACGTCGGCCTGCGCGGCGAGGTGAAACACCGCCTCGGGCCGGACGGCGTCGAAGAGGTCGTCGAGCGACTCGCGGACGTCGCGCACGTGCAGCGTCGCGCCGGAGGAGACGTTCTCCTCTTTCCCGTGGACGAGCGAGTCGACGACCGCGACCTCGTCCCCGCGGGCGACGAGCGCGTCGACCACGTGGGAGCCGATGAAGCCGGCGCCTCCGGTCACGATCGCCCGCACGGTCGCATCCTACGGCCGGCCGTAGGATGGAGCGCGATGTTCGTCACCTTCGAGGGCCTGGACGGATCGGGCAAGACGACGCAGGCGGAACGCCTCGCCGCGCGGCTCCAGGCCGAGGGCGTGGAGGTCATCGCGACCCGCGAGCCGGGCGGGACGGAGCTCGGCGAGAAGGTCCGCGACCTCGTGCTGCACGGAGGCCACGTCAGCCCGTGGGCGGAGGCGCTCCTGTACGCGGCTGCGCGAGCGCAGCACGTCGAGGAGGTCATCCGGCCGGCGCTCGGTCAGGGAGCATCGGTCGTCTGCGACCGGTACCTCGACTCGTCGGTCGCGTACCAGGGCGTCGGCCGCGAGCTCGGCCTCGACCGCGTGCTCGAGCTGAACCTCGCGGCGGTGGGCGGGCTCCTCCCGGACCGTACGTTCCTGCTCTCGCTCGACGTGGCCGAGATCGGCGCCCGTCTCGACCGCCAGCACGACCGTCTCGAGCGGGAGTCCGACGAGTTCCATGCCCGTGCCGCCGCCGGCTACCGCGAGCTGGCCGAGCGCTTTCCCGAGCGCGTCGTCGTCCTCGACGCGACGAGGCCCGCCGACGAGCTCGCCGAGGAGGTGTATGGAGCGCTTCGCGTCCGTACCTGAGCAGCCCGAGGCGAAGCGCCTTCTCGCGCCGGCGCTCTCCGAGGGCGGCGCTCACGCGTTCCTGCTCCACGGCCCCGCCGGCGTCGGAAAGCGGGCGGCGGCATTCGCAATCGCCGCCGGGCTGCTCGGTGACGAGCGCCGAGTGGAGTCGCGCTCGCACCCCGATCTCTATGTGCTCGAACCGCTCGGCGAGATGATCCGCATCGACGACGTACGGGCGTTGCGGCACGACCTGCACATGCGGCCATTCGAGGCCGACCGCCGGGTCTACCTCGTCCTCGACGCGGATCGCATGAACGAAGACGCTGCCGACGCGCTGCTCAAGGACCTCGAGGAGCCTCCGTCGTATGCGGTCATCGTGCTCGTCGCGACCGAGCTCGGCCCGCTCCCTCCGACGATTCGCTCTCGCTGCCAGCTCGTCCCGTTCACCAGGCTGTCGGAGCGCGCCGTGCGCGAGTGGATCGCCACGGAGGCGCCGGATCTATCGGACGACGAGGTACGAATGCTTGCGCGCGCGTCCGGAGGTCGCCTCGACCGAGCACGACGGCTGCTCGATACTGACGGTGCCGCCCGCCGCGACGCACTGATCGCCGCGGCCCGCTCGGTCTATCGCGAGCCTGCGTTCCGGCCGGAGGACGCCGCCGGTGTGCTGCTCGAGGTCGCCGGAG
>JBKOYF010000102.1:0-15396 GCA_046725305.1 Actinomycetota bacterium | reverse complement strand
GTCAGGCTCAAGAATCACGTCCTCGACCGTTGGGAGGCAGCGGACAAGGACTCGGAGCTCGTCGACGACGGGGCTCTCACGGCCGTCGTGGTGGGCGGCGGGCCGACCGGCGTGGAGACAGCGGGAGCGCTTGCCGAGCTCTACCGTGAGAACTTCGACAAGGACTACCCGAACCTGCCCCAGGAGAAGGCGCGCATCGTCCTCGTCGAGGCGGGCGAGGAGATCTTCGCGATGTTCAAAGCGAATCTCCGCGAATACGCCCGTGACGCGCTGGAAAGGCGGACGGTCGAGGTCATGACCGGCGCCCGGGTGCAATCCGTTTCGCCCACCCGCGTCACGCTCGCCTCCGGGGAGATGATCTCTGCGCACACTCTCGTCTGGGGCGCAGGACTCGAGGGCAACAGGCTCGTCCAGTCGCTCGGGATCGAGCTCCAGCGAGGCAACCGGATCGGAGTCGGTCCTGAACTCGAGCTGCCCGGATATCCGGGGGTCTTCGTCGTGGGCGACATCGCCGCGATCACCGACCCGAAGACGCAGCAGGTGCTCCCGCAGCTCGGCTCGGTCGCACTCCAGTCGGGAGAGCACGTGGGCGAGACGATCGCGCGCCGCGTCGCCGGCAAGTCGACCAAGCCGTTCGCGTACCGCGACAAGGGCACGATGGCCGCGATCGGGCGACACGCCGCAGTCGTGCAGATGCTCGGCGGGAAGACGATGAAGGGGCGAAAGGCCCAGTTCGCGTGGCGCACGGTGCATCTCGCGCTTCTGCCGACGAACGAGGACCGTGCGAAGGCGGTCGAGGACTGGGTCGGCAGCGAGCTGCCGCACCAGCGCGTGGGCAGGATCACCGTCGAGGAGGACGAGTGAACGACGAACCGAGAGGAGCGAGCGCCCAGGTGGCTACCCCAGGATCGACCGCAGGCCCCGCCGACGTCCTCGTCGTCTTCGGAATTACCGGCGATCTCGCGAAGGTTATGACGTTCCGCTCGCTTTACCGACTCGAGCAGCGCGGGCTGCTCGACTGCCCGATCGTGGGCGTCGCGGTCGACGACTGGACGGTCGACGACCTCGTCGCGCGCGCCCGCGAGTCGATCGAGGGGACCGGGGAGACGATCGATCCGAAGGTGTTCGACCGTTTCACGGACCGGCTCTCGTACGTGTCCGGCGACTTCACGCAGTCCGCGGTCTACGAGCGCGTCGGCGCCGCGATCTCCGGCGCCCGCACGCCCGTCTTCTACCTCGAGATCCCGCCCTTCCTCTTCGCCACGGTCGTCAAGGGGCTCACCGAGGCGGGCCTGACGAAGACGGCACGTGTCGTCGTGGAGAAGCCGTTCGGCCACGACCTCGAGTCGGCCCGCGCGCTCGCGGCCGACCTGCACCAGTACATCGACGAGTCGCAGCTCCTGCGCATCGACCACTACCTGGGGAAGATGGGCCTCGAGGAGATCCTCTACCTCCGCTTCGCGAACACGATGCTCGAGCCGGTCTGGAACCGGAACTACGTCGAGTCCGTCCAGATCACGATGGCCGAGGACTTCGGGGTCGAGGACCGCGGGCACTTCTACGACCCGGTCGGCGCCCTCCGCGACGTGGTCGTCAACCACCTCATGCAGGTCGTCGGGATGACGGCGATGGAGCCGCCCGCCGGGGGCGACGTGAGCACGTTGCAGCAGGCGAAGGTGTCGCTCTTCCGCGCGATCACGGCGGCCGATCCGGCCCAGTACGTGCGCGGCCAGTACGAGGGCTACCTCGGGATCGACGGCGTTGCGCCGGACTCGGCGACCGAGACGTACGCAGCGCTCCGCCTCGACATCGACAACTGGCGCTGGTCGGGGGTCCCCTTCTTCATCCGCACCGGGAAGCGGCTCCCCGTGACGCAGACCGAGGTCCGGCTCGTCTTCAAGCACGCGCCGCGCCTCGGCTTCGCGGCACTCGAGCGGCGACCGGAGCCGAACCAGCTCGTGATCAAGCTCGATCCGACGACGGGCGCACGAATCGTGCTCGACGCACACCGAGCCGATGCGAAGAGCGCGGCGCCGATCCTCTTCGACGTCGAGTTCGCCGAGATGGGCGGCGAGGGGCCGACCCCGTACGAGGTCCTGCTGCACGCCGCGCTCGTCGGCGATGCGATGCGGTTCACGAGGCAGGACGGCGTGGAGCAGACCTGGCGGATCATGCAGCCGCTGCTCGACGCTCCTCCGCCCGTCCACCTCTACGCCCCGGGGTCGTGGGGCCCGTCCGAGGCCGATGCGCTCGTCGCGGGCCACGGTCGCTGGCACGAGCCCTGGATCGGGTCGTGAGCGGCTCGGCGACCGATGCTGAGCGCCGGCCACAGAGCGCCGCCGCGCCCTCCCCGTTCCCGCCGATCGCCGAGTACGCGTTCCTCTCCAACTGCCACACGGGAGCGCTCGTCGCTCCGGACGGAGGCATCGGCTGGCTGTGCATTCCGAGCTTCGACTCGGCGAGCGTCTTCGGCACGCTCCTCGACCGGCAGGCGGGGTACTTCCGGTTCGCGCCGTTCGGCATCAATCACCCGACCGCGCGTCACTACGAAGCGGGCACCAACGTCCTCGTCACGACGTGGAAGACACCCTCCGGCTGGGTCGTCGTCCGCGACGCGCTGACGATGGGCCCACGCGAGCGAGACGACGGGATCACGCCACACACGCGCCCGCCTGCTGACGACGACGCGGACCACATGCTGGTGCGGACGGTCGAATGCCTCGAAGGCTCCGTCGAGATGGAGCTTGTGTGCGAGCCCGTCTTCGACTACGGTCGCGCAGAAGCCGTCTGGTCGTCGGTTGACGAGGGTCGACACTCGCTCGACGCGTCCGGTGCGGCGCTGACGCTCAGGCTGACCTCGGACTTCGCGCTCGGCATCGAGGGCGACCGGGTGCGGGGCCGGCGGGTCCTCGAGGTGGGCGACCGCGCCTTCTGTGCGCTCTCCTGGGCGGAGGACTCGGCGGCGCCGCACGAAGTCGCAGACGCGGACGCCCGGATCGTCGCGACCGTCCGCTACTGGCGGCGCTGGCTCGGGCGCGCGCGCATCCCGGACCACACATGGCGCGATCCCATCCAGCGCTCCGCGCTCGCGATCAAGGGCCTCACCTACATGCCGACCGGGGCCACCGTCGCCGCGCTCACGACGTCGTTGCCCGAGACACCCGGTGGGGAGCGCAACTGGGACTACCGCTACTGCTGGATGCGCGACACCACTTTCACGCTGCAGGCGCTTCACTACCTGAACCTGGACTGGGAGGCCGACGAGTTCATGCAGTTCGTCGGCGACGTTGAGCCGAACGAGGACGGCGCCATGCAGATCATGTACGGGATCGACGGCCGCCGTGATCTCAAGGAGTCGACACTCGACCACCTGTCCGGCTACGCGGGCGCCCGGCCGGTTCGCATCGGCAACGGGGCGTTCGACCAGCGTCAGAACGACGTCTTCGGAGCCGTCCTCGACTCCGCCCTCCTGCACACGCGCAGGAGCCAGCGCCTCCCGCGACGTCTCTGGCCCATCGTTCAAGCGCAGGCGGAGTGCGCGTCCCGGGTCTGGCAGAACCCCGACCAGGGGATCTGGGAAGCGCGTGGAGCGCCGCAGCACTACGTGTCCTCGAAGCTCATGTGCTGGGTTGCCCTCGACCGCGCGGCCAAGCTCGCCGAGATTCGGGGCGACGGCGACCTGCAGGCCCAGTGGGCGGGCGTCGCGGAGGAGATCAAAGCCGACATCCTCGAGCACGGACTCTCGGAGCGCGGGGTCTTCCGCCAGCACTACGCGACCGACTCGCTCGACGCGTCCGTTCTCCTGACGGCGATCTTCGGCTTCCTGTCTGGAGAGGACGAGCGCCTCCGGGCCTCGGTGCTCGCGATCGCCGACGAGCTCACCGCAGACGGGTTCGTCCTCCGCTACCGGACCGAGGAGACCGACGACGGCCTCTCCGGTGACGAGGGGACGTTCCTCATCTGCTCGTTCTGGCTCGTGTCGGCGCTCGCGATCGTCGGCGAGAAGCAGCGCGCGCACGACCTCATGGAGCGGTTGCTGCGAATCGCCTCCCCCCTCGGTCTCTACGCGGAGGAGTTCGACGTGGCGACCGGCCGGCACCTCGGCAACTTCCCGCAAGCGTTCTCGCACCTCGCCCTGATCGAGGCGGCCGCGCGGATCATCCTCGCCGAGCGACTGGAGGAGATCTCCTGATGGAGTCCTACGACGTGATCATCGTCGGGACCGGCGCGGGCGGAGGGACGCTCGCCCGTCATCTCGCCCCTTCCGGCAAGCGCATCCTCTTGCTCGAGCGTGGCGACTGGCTCCCGCGCGAGCTCGAGAACTGGCTGACCGAGGCGGTGTTCGTGGACAACCGCTACGTCTCTCCGGAAACCTGGTACGACGCGGCCGGCGCGCCCTTCCAGCCCGGGGTCCACTATTTTGTCGGCGGCGCGACCAAGCTCTACGGCGCTGCGCTGTACCGGCTTCGCAAGGAGGACTTCGGGGAGCTCCGTCATCACGACGGGATCTCCCCCGCGTGGCCGATCTCATACGACGAGCTCGAGCCGTACTACACGCTCGCAGAGCAGCGCTACCAGGTACACGGCGCCCGCGGCGAGGATCCGACCGAGCCGCCGGCAAGTGCACCGTACCCCCACCCTGCCGTGTCGCATGAGCCGCGGATCCAACAGCTCGCAGACGACCTCGCGAAGGCCGGCTACCGCCCGTTCCACGCGCCCTGCGGGATCATGCTCGACGAGTCGAACACGCCCTTCAGCACGTGCGTGCGCTGCGCGACCTGCGACGGCTTTCCGTGCCTCGTCCATGCGAAGTCCGATGCCGAGGTACTCGGCGTCAGGCCCGCGCTCGAGCAGCCGAACGTGACCCTCCTGACGAACGCCAAGGTGGTGAAGCTCGAGACGAACGAGGGCGGCACGGCCGTCACCGAGGTCGCTGTCGAACGGGACGGGACGGAGGAACGATTCGCAGCCAGCGTGGTCGTCGTGGCCGCCGGCGCCGCGAACACCGCGAAGCTGCTGCTGCAGTCGGCGAACGAGAAGCACCCGAGCGGCCTCGCGAACGGCTCCGACCAGGTCGGCCGCAACTACATGTTCCACGACTCCACGGCGGTGCTCGCGCTCTCGCGCGAGGAGAACCCGACCGCGTACCAGAAGACGCTCGGCCTCAACGACTTCTACTTCGGCTCGGACGACTTCGAGTACCCACTCGGGAACGTCCAGATGGTCGGCAAGTCGCAGGCGGCGATGTTCCGGGGCGAGCGACCGCGGGAGACGAAGCTCGCGCCCGAGTGGACGCTCGAGCGGATGGCACGACACGCGATCGACTTCTGGCTCTCGACCGAGGACCTCCCGCGGCCCGACAACCGGGTGACGGTCGACGGGGACGGGAAGCTCACGGTCACGTACACGGAGACGAACGCGGAAGCCAAGAAACGGCTGTACGCGAAGGTCAAGTCGATGCTCGGGGAGCTCGACCTGAACCCCGACCACCTCATCCGCCGCTTCGCGTACATGAAGAACGACATCCCTGTCGCCGGCTGCGCGCATCAGGCCGGCACGTGCCGGTTCGGGACGAATCCGGCGACGTCGGTCTTGGACGTGAACTGTAAGGCTCACGAGCTCGACAACCTCTACGTCGTCGACACGAGCGTGTTCCCGAGCATCGGCGCCGTGAATCCGGCTCTCACGGCGATGGCCAACTCCCTCCGCGTCGGTGATCACCTGCTCGAGCGGCTGGCGTAGGTTCCCGGAGGCTCCAGTTGTGTGGCGGTTGTCCGACCTGAGATGCTCCAAAGCGCCGTGACGTCCCCTGCGATGCAGAACGGGCGCGACGCCGAGGGCGCCGCGGATGTGCTCGTGATCTTCGGGATCACGGGCGACCTCGCGCGCGTCATGACGTTCCACTCGCTGTACCTGCTCGAGCAGCGCGGGCTCCTCGAGTGCCCGATCGTGGGGGTCGCTTTCGACGACTGGACGCTCGAGCGGCTCGTGCAGCGTGCGCGCGACTCGATCACGGCGACCGGCGAGTCGCTTGACGAAGAGGTCTTCGACCGCTTTTCGAAGCGGCTCTCGTACGTCCACGGCGACTTCACGGACGCGAACACGTATGCCCAGGTGGCGAAGGCCGTCGAGGGCGCCAAGATGCCGGTCTTCTACCTCGAGGTTCCCCCCTCGCTCTTCGGCACGGTCGTGAGCGGGCTCGCGAAGGCCGGTCTCACGGAGCACGCACGCGTCGTCGTGGAGAAGCCGTTCGGGCACGACCTCGCCTCCGCCCGCGCCCTGAACGAGGAGCTGCACGCCCTCATCGACGAGTCGCAGCTGTACCGCATCGACCACTTCCTCGGAAAGATGTCCGTCGAGGACATCCTCTACCTGCGCTTCGCGAACTCGATCCTCGAGCCGCTCTGGAACAGGCACTTCGTCTCGTGCGTGCAGATCACGATGGGCGAGGACTTCGACGTCGCCGACCGCGGCCACTTCTACGACCCGGTCGGCGCCATGCGCGACGTCGTGCAGAACCATCTCCTGCAGGTCCTGAGCTTCGTCGCCATGGAGCCGCCCACGGGGCGCGGCGTCGACGTCATCAACAACCGCAAGCGCGACGTGTTCGTGGCCATGGCCGAGTCGGATCCGAGCCGATACGTCCGAGGCCAGTACCGCGGCTACCTCGACGTCGGCGGCGTCGCGCCCGACTCGCAGACCGAGACGTTCTGCGCGATGCGGCTGGAGATCGACAACTGGCGCTGGTCCGGCGTCCCGTTCTTCATCCGCGCCGGCAAGGCGCTCCCCGTGACGGTGACCGAGGTGCGCGTCGTCTTCAACACGACACCCTGGCTCGGCTTCGTCCCCCGACATGCGCCCCGCCCCGAGCCGAACCAGCTCGTCCTGCGGATCGGGCCGAGGCCCGGTGCCCGGTTCCGCATGCAGGCGAAGGAGGCAGACGGGCCCGGGCTCCGCCCCGTCCAGCTCGACATGGAGTTCGCGAGCATGGGCGGCGAGGGGCCGACGCCGTACGAGGTGCTCCTCGACGCGGCAATCCACGGCGACGCGAGCCACTTCGCCCGACAGGACGCGGTCGAGGAGACGTGGCGCGTCGTCCAGCCGTTGATCGACGCTCCCCCGCCGGTCGACGTCTACGAGCCGGGCACGTGGGGCCCGACGGCAGCCGACGAGCTCGTTCGCGACTACGGCGGCTGGAGGAATCCCTGGCTGCCGTGAGCCGCGAGCTCGACCAGACGTGCATCGACACCATCCGCACGCTCTGCATCGACGCGATCCAGGCGGCGAACTCGGGCCATCCCGGCACGCCGATCGGCATGGCGCCCGTCACCTACACCCTCTGGCAGCGCTTCCTCCGCTTCGATCCGTCCGACCCCATCTGGCCGAACCGGGACCGCTTCGTGCTGTCGGCCGGCCACGCCTCCGCCCTCCTCTGGTCGCTGCTCCACCTCACCGGAGTGCGGGCCGTCGACCCCGAGTACGAGATCCTCGGCGAGCCCGCGGTCACCCTGGACGACCTGAAGCGCTTCCGGCAGCTCGGGTCGAAGTGTCCGGGGCACCCGGAGTACCGCTGGACGAGCGGCGTCGAGACGACCACCGGGCCGCTCGGCCAGGGCGTCGCCACCTCCGTCGGGATGGCGGTCGCGAGCCAGTGGCTGGGCGCGCGCTACAACCGCGACGGGTTCACGCTCTTCGACTTCGACGTGTACGCGCAGGCGGGCGACGGCTGCATGATGGAGGGCGTCGCCTCCGAGGCGGCCTCGTTCGCGGCCCACCAGGGCCTGTCCAACCTGTGCTGGATCTACGACTCCAACCGGGTCACCATCGAGGGACACACGGACCTGACGTTCACCGAGGACGTCGCGGCGCGCTTCGCGGCGTACGGATGGAACGTCACGACGGTCGCCGACGCGAACGACCTCGACGAGGCGGAGCGCGCATTCCACACCTTCAGGGCGGAGCAGGAGCGGCCGACTCTCGTCGTCGTCCACAGCCACATCGGCTACGGAACGCCGGTCGAGGACACATCGAAGGCCCACGGCGAACCGCTCGGGACGGAGGGCGTGAAGGCGACGAAGCGCTTCTTCGGCTGGCCGGAGGACGCAGAGTTCCTCGTGCCGGACGGGGTGCGCGAGCATTTCTCCGAGGGCATCGGTGCACGCGGCGCCGAGGCACGCTCCGACTGGAACGCGCTGTTCGAGGAATATCGCGCCGCCGAGCCGGAGCTCGCCGACGAGATCGAGCGCATGCAGCGCCGCGCGCTTCCGGACGGCTGGGACGCGCAGATCCCGGTGTTCCCCGCAGACGCGAAGGGCCTCGCGAGCCGCGACTCGTCGGGGCAGGTGCTGAACGCCGTCGCCGAGCGCGTGCCGTGGCTCGTCGGCGGAGCGGCCGACCTCGCGCCCTCGACGAAGACACGGCTCACGTTCGACGGCGCCGGCGACTTCTCGCCCGCTGACCGCAGAGGCCGCAACTTCCACCTCGGCGTCCGCGAGTTCGCGTCGGCCGCGATCGCGAACGGCCTCGCGCTGTCGAAGCTCCGTCCGTTCTGGTCCGGCTTCCTCATCTTCTCCGACTATGCGCGCGGGGCGATCCGGCTGTCCGCGCTCATGGAGATCCCGGTCATCCACGTGTTCACGCACGACTCGATCGGCGTCGGCGAGGACGGCCCGACGCACCAGCCGGTCGAGCAGCTCGCCTCTCTCCGTGCGATGCCGGGCCTGCTCGTCTTTCGTCCGGCCGACGCGAACGAGGTCGCGGAGACGTGGCGCTACGTCATGCAGCTGCACCACGAGCCCGCCGTGCTCGTGCTCTCGCGCCAGGCGTTGCCGACGGTCGACCGCTCGACCGCGGCGCCTGCCTCCGACGTCGCACGCGGCGCGTACGTCCTCCTCGACCCGGAGGAGGGTGAGCCGGACCTGGTCCTCATCGCGACGGGCTCCGAGGTCACCCTCGCCGTCGAGGCCCGTGCGGAGCTGGCCGGCGAGGGCATCCGGGCGCGCGTCGTCTCCATGCCGTGCTCGGAGCTCTTCGACCGCCAGCCGCAGGAGTACCGCGACAGCGTGCTCCCCCCGGCGATCACGGCCCGCGTCGCGATCGAGCAGGCCTCGGCGCTCGGGTGGCACCGCTACGTCGGCGACGGGGGCGCGATCGTCGCGATGAACACCTTCGGAGCGTCCGCCCCGCTCAAGGAGCTCGTGGCGAAGTTCGGCTTCACGCCCGACGCCGTGAGCGAGACGGCACGCGCGGTGCTGCGATGAGCGCGCCCCCGCTGCGCGAGCGCCCTGCCTGGAGCGCCCTCGAAACCCACTATGCCGAGATGCGCGACCTGCACCTCCGCGACCTCTTCGCCGACGACCCGAGCCGCGGGGAGCGGCTCGCTGCCGAAGGCGCCGGGGTCTACCTCGACTATTCGAAGAACCGCGTGACCGACGAGACGCTGCGACTGCTCCTGCAGCTCGCCGAGGAGTCCGGTCTCCGCGAGCGCATCGAGGCGATGTTCCGTGGCGACCGGATCAACACCACCGAGAACAGATCGGTGCTCCACGTCGCACTGCGCATGCCCAGGGGCACGTCCCTCCTCGTGGACGGCCGTGACGTCGTCGCCGACGTCCACGACGTCCTCGACCGCATGGCGGCGTTCTCGGAACGCGTGCGCTCCGGCGAGTGGACGGGACACACCGGCAAGCCGATCCGCAACGTCGTCAACGTCGGCATCGGCGGCTCGGACCTCGGCCCGGTGATGGCGTACGAGGCGCTCCGCCACTACACCCGGCGCGACCTCACCCTCCGCTTCGTCTCGAACGTCGACTCGACCGACTTCGTCGAGGCGACGCGCGACCTCGCTCCCGAGGAGACGCTCTTCGTCATCTCCTCGAAGACGTTCACAACGCTCGAGACGATGACGAACGCACGCTCGGCCCGGCTCTGGGCGCTCGCCGCGCTCGGCGACGAGTCCGCGATCGCCAGGCACTTCGTCGCGGTGTCGACGAACGCGGAGGAGGTCACGAAGTTCGGGATCGACCCCGAGAACATGTTCGGCTTCTGGGACTGGGTCGGCGGCCGCTACTCGATGGACTCGGCGATCGGGCTCTCGACGATGCTCGCCATCGGCCCTGACGCGTTCCGCGACCTGCTCGCGGGCTTCCACGCGATGGACGAGCACTTCCGCACGACGCCGTACGAGCGGAACCTCCCCGTGCTGATGGGCCTCCTCTGCGTCTGGTACGCCGACTTGTTCGGTGCCCAGACGGTCGGGGTGATGCCGTACGAGCAGTACCTGAAGCGCTTCCCCGCCTACCTCCAGCAACTGACGATGGAGTCGAACGGGAAGCACGTCACATTCGACGGCCGCCGCGTGGACTACGAGACGGGCGCCGTCTTCTGGGGCGAGCCCGGGACGAACGGCCAGCACAGCTTCTACCAGCTCATCCATCAGGGCACGAAGCTGATCCCGGTCGACCTCATCGGCTTCGGCAGGACTCTCAACCCGCTCGGCGAGCACCACGACATCCTCATGTCGAACGTGTTCGCGCAGGCGGAGGCGCTCGCGTTCGGGAAGACCGACGAGGAGGTGCGCGCCGAGGGCACGCCTGAGGCCGTCGTCCCCCACCGCGTCTTCGACGGCAACCGCCCGTCGAACGTCCTCCTCGCCGAGGAGCTCACCCCGCACACCCTTGGCGCGCTCGTCGCGCTGTACGAGCACAGCGTCTTCACGCAGGGCACGGTCTGGGAGATCAACTCCTTCGACCAGTGGGGCGTCGAGCTCGGAAAGGCGCTCGCCCAGCGGATCATCCCGGAGCTCGCCAGCGAGGAGGAGCCGCGGCTGGAACACGACTCGTCTACGAACGCGCTCATCCGCCGCTACCGGAGCATGAATTGACGGAGATTCGCCTACTCCTCTCGGACGTCGACGGGACGCTCGTGACGAAGGAGAAGGAGCTCACGCCGCGGTCGGTGGAGGCCGTCCGCAAGCTCCACGAGGCCGGGATCCAGTTCGCAGTGACGAGCGGGAGGCCGCCGCGAGGCATGTCGATGCTCGTCGCGCCGCTTGCGCTCACGACGCCGATTTGTGCGTTCAACGGTGGTCTCGTCGTCGACCCCGAGATGAAGGTCCTCGAGGAGCGTGTCCTCCCCGACGCCGTCGTCCCGCGCGCGATCGAGCTCCTCGAGGCCCATGACCTGTCGATCTGGGTCTACCGCGGCGCAGATTGGCTGGTCCGTGACCCCGACGGCCCGCACGTCGCACGCGAGGCACACACCGTGCAGTTCGAGCCGACGCTAGTCGACAGCTTCGCCGGCGTCGATGACCGCGTCGCCAAGATCGTCGGCGTGAGCGACGACTACGACGCGGTCGCGGCGGCTGCCGAGGCGACCCGGGGGGAGCTCGGCGAACACGTCTCGGCTTCACGCTCGCAGCCGTACTACGTCGACGTCACGCACCCCGACGCGAACAAGGGCAGCGTCGTCCAGTACCTGGCGCAGCGCTACGAGATCACCACCGACGACATCGCGACGATCGGCGACATGCCGAACGACGTCCTGATGTTCGCGCACTCGGGCCTCTCGATCGCCATGGGCAACTCGGGCCCCGAGGTGCAGCGCGCAGCACGGCAGGTCACTTCGACCAACGACGAGGACGGCTTCGCAGACGCTGTCGAACGGTTCATCCTTCCCGAAAGGAGCTGACGCCATGCCCACGGACACTCCCATGCAGCTCGGAATGGTCGGGCTCGGCCGGATGGGCGCCGGGATCGTCCGCCGGCTCATGAAGGACGGCCACCGCTGCGTCGGGTACGACGTCTTCCCCGACGCGGTGAAGGCGCTCGAGGCGGACGGCGCGACCGGTTCAGCGTCGCTCGAGGAGTTCGCCGCGAAGCTCGAGAAGCCACGCGCAGCATGGGTGATGGTCCCGGCCGGGGACATCACGGACAAGACGATCGCCTCGCTCGCCGAGGTGCTCGAGGAAGGCGACACGATCATCGACGGCGGGAACACGCACTACGTCGACGACATCCGGCACGCGAACATGCTCCGCGAGAAGGGCATCCACCACGTCGACGTCGGCACGAGCGGCGGCGTGTGGGGATTCGAGCGCGGCTTCTGCCTGATGATCGGCGGCGAGAAGGACGTGGTCGACCGCCTGAGCCCCATCTTCGCCTCGGTCGCGCCGGGGATGGACTCCGAGCCGCGGACCCCGGGACGGACGGGGGAGCCTGGCCAGGCCGAGCTCGGCTTCTACCACTGCGGGCCGAACGGCGCCGGCCACTTCGTGAAGATGGTCCACAACGGCATCGAGTACGGCGTCATGGCCGCCTATGCGGAGGGGCTCAACATCATCGCCAACGCGGACATGGGCAAGCGAGAGCGCGAGATGGACGCCGAGACCGCACCGCTCGAGCGCCCGGAGCTGTACCAGTACGACATCGACACGACCGAGGTCGCCGAGGTGTGGCGGCGTGGAAGCGTCATCGGGTCGTGGCTCCTCGACCTGACCGCCCAGGCCCTCTACGAGTCGCCCACGCTCGACGGGTTCGCAGGGCGTGTATCCGACTCGGGCGAGGGGCGGTGGACGTCGATCGCGGCCATCGAGGAGGGCGTCCCCTCGCCTGTCCTGACGACAGCGCTGTACTCTCGCTTCGCGTCACGCGGCATGGACGACTTCGCGGACAAGCTCCTCTCCGCGATGCGTAAGCAGTTCGGCGGCCACGACGAGAAGGCGAGCTGATGGGCCTCGAGGTCGAGGTCCTCCCCGACGCCGAGACAGTCGCCCGACGCGGAGCCGAGGTGGTCGCCGAGCAGGCCGCGGCAGCCGTCGCGGAACGAGGTCGGTTCACGTTCGCCGTCTCGGGCGGTCGCACGCCGTGGGCGATGTTCGCTCACCTCGCCGGCAAGCTGCCCTGGGAGAAGGTGACGATCTTCCAGGTCGACGAGCGAGTCGCACCGGACCGAGACCCCGACCGCAACCTGACGCACCTCCAGCGAAGCCTCCCGCCAGGGGGCGCCGCGGACGTGCGGGCGATGCCGGTCTGGGCCGACGACCTCGAGCGTGCGGCCGAGGAGTACGCGGACGCGCTTCCCGACGCATTCGACCTCGTGCACCTCGGTCTCGGGCCTGACGGGCACACGGCCTCACTCGTCCCCGGCGACGCCGTGCTCGACGTCACTGATCGGGACGTCGCACTCACCGGCCTTTACCAGGAGAGGAGGAGGATGACACTCACGTACCCCACGCTGAACCGCGCGCGACGGATCCTCTGGCTCGTGACCGGAGCCGACAAGGTCGACGCGCTGCGCCGGCTGCGGGACGGCGACACGTCGATCCCGGCCGGCCGGGTCGAGACCGGGCACGCGCTCGTCCTCGCCGACGCCGCCGCGGCCGGAGAGTCGACATGAGCGAGCACAAGTACCCCGTCGAGCCGAAGGCAGCCGACGTGCTCGCAGTCGACGTGGGTGGCTCCCACGTGAAGGTGCTCCGCAATGGCATCGACGAGCGCAGGCGCTTCGTCTCGGGCCACAAGCTCACGGCCAAGCAGATGGTCGACGGCGTCCTCGAGATCACCAAGGACTGGGAGTACAGCGGCATCTCGGTCGGCGTCCCAGGCCCGGTCGTCGGGGGCCAGGTCGTCCGCGAGCCCGTCAACCTCGGCAAGGGCTGGGCCGGATTCGACTTCGGTGCAGCGTTCGGCAAGCCGACGAAGGTGATCAACGACGCCGCGATGCAGGCTCTCGGAAGCTACGAGGGTGGGCGCATGCTCTTCCTCGGGCTCGGCACCGGGCTCGGAACGACGATGATCCTCGAGGGCGTGATCGCGCCCATGGAGCTCGGACACCTCCCCTACCGGAAGGCCACGTACGAGGACTACGTCGGCGAGGCCGCCCTCGAGCGCGACGGCCACAAACGGTGGAGGAAGGCCGTGCACGAGACGATCGCGCACCTCTCGGCCGCTCTGCTGCCGGACTACGTCGTCCTCGGCGGCGGCAACGTACGCGAGCTCGGCGAGCTCCCGCCGAACTGCAGGCTCGGGCACAACGAGGACGCTTTCCTCGGCGGCTTCCGGCTCTGGGTCGACTGAATGCTCCGCAAGACCGGAGATCCGCTAGCGCGAAGTCTCCGGTCCCGGCAAATCCCTGAAGCGGCCGCTCCGCGGCCGGTCGACGCGCAGGATCTCGACCTCGTCCCCGCGCGCGACGATGACGTCCGAGACGAGAGCGGGCGAGAACAGGCCGTGCTCGACGACGCCGACGCTCGCGGAGAGTACGGCCGCGAGCTCCTCGGGATCCGCGAACAAGCCCATGTAGTCGGCGATCACGCCACCGTCGGGGCTCCGCGGCGCGTCACGTAGCTCGATGTCACCGAGCCGGCGGAGCGTCGACGCGAGCCCGAACTCGAGGAGCTCGAGCGGTACGGGCGGATGCAGCTGTTCGACCAGCTTGTCCGAAGACACGATCACGACGAACCGGGCGGCGGCGGCAGCCACCGCCTTCTCACGCGTGTGGGCAGCCCCGCCCCCCTTCACGAGCCAGCCCGACGGCGCGACCTGATCCGCGCCGTCGATGGCGATGTCGAGCTCGCCGAGGGCGTCAGCGCCCGAGAACGACTCGACGCGCAGCCCGAGCTCCCGTGCAACCCGCTCCGTCGCTTCCGACGTCGCCACGCAGCGCAGGTCGAGCGAGCGCGCCGCGAGCGCCGGCAGCAGGTGGGCGACGGTCGACCCGGTGCCGAGGCCGACGCGCATCCCGTCCTCCACCAGCGTGGCAGCCGCCTCGGCGGCAACCTGCTTCTCGCGCTCGCTACCCACGAGCGACGACCTCCAGCTCGAGCTCGAGGAGGTCGGCGATCCCGTCGACCGTGACGTCGGCCGCGGGATGCGCGGCGGCGATCGCGGGATCGTTCGCGAACTGCCCTTGACGCGGCAGGACGGTGGTGACCCGCTCTCCCCAGAACTCCTTGGCCGCCGTGAGGATCCTCAGCTTGTCGTCGACGAGCACGTAGCGATCGGCCGGGTAGCGGCGCTCGACGTCGTCGAGCGACTCCTCCTTGTGGACATACACGAGGACGTCTCCCTGGACCGCGTCCCAGAGCCCCGCGCGAACGACCTTGTGCGGCTGGAAGACGGCGTCGCCGTCCGTCAGCACCACCGTCGGCCCTGCTTCACGCAGACGCCGGAGCACCTCGAGCGCACGCGCGTACAGGCGATCGGCGAACGGATAGTCGAGGAGGTACACGGAGGCCCGGAGAAGGCGGGGATCGGCGCCTGCGTCGAGCCACCACTCCTGGACCGCGCCGAGGTAGTCCCGGTAGCCGAGCTCGACGAAGCGCCGCTCCTGGATCGTCCAGTACGCGTCCCGCGCGGCCTCGCCGAAGACGTCCTCGAGGTGCTCGCCGAGGTCGCT
>JBKOYF010000117.1:0-15620 GCA_046725305.1 Actinomycetota bacterium | reverse complement strand
TTCGCGATCGGGCTGGTGCCCCATCGGCCCACCTTGCGCGTACTCGGAGATCGACGCTCCGACGAGCCACGCCTCTCCGTCGCGGATGTCCGCGTACGCCTGACCCAGCTGAACCAGTCCCTCGCGCGCCGACTTCACCTCGGTGCCGGTGAGAACCATGCCGGCCTCGACGCGCTCGATGAGCTCGTAGTCGCGCCGCGCACGACGGTTCTCGGCGATGAGCTTCGTTCCGGTCGGCGCGGCCACCCGCCGGAGTGTAGGGACGCTAGTCGTCGGGAAGCGCGGAGGCGAAGCGTCGTGCGATCTCGCGAAGCATGACGAGCGCGACGGCCGGCTCGGACTCGATCAGCTCCACAGCCTCGTCGCGTGGGACCGCGAGGCAGCGCATCTCGGACGCCGCGCGAACGCGCGCGATCCGCGTCCCACCGGGCGCGAGCAGCGTGAGCTCGCCGAAGAACGTGCCGGGGCCGAGGTCCACCGAGCCCCCGCGCCATTCGACCCGCGCGGTTCCGTCGAGGATCACGAACATCCCCGACCCGGGATCTCCCTCGAGCGCCACGATCTGCCCTGCCTGGGACGTCATCTCACCGGCAACGGCGGCGACTCGTTCGAGGCCCGCGTCGCTCGCGCCGGCAAAGAGCGGGATCGCGCGAAGGTCGTCGGCCGTCACGGGCGTGTTCATATCACGCGCGCGACGCGATGCCCGCGCACCGGTCGCAGAGCGGGAACCACGGCGCGCACGAGCGCCCGCACGAACGGCACCGGCCGATCGTCGGCGACTCGACCTCGACCCGGAGCCGCGCGACGACGCGTGCGGCGGCTGCTTCCTCGAGCGCCGCGGCGCGCTCAATCGTCAACCCTCCGACCCCGGGGTACTGCAGTGCGAACCAGCGCAGGATGCTCGCCTGACGCCCGGCCTCCTCGGCGTCCTCGAGCGACGCCCCGCGCAGGCGGGCTGTGTCGAGGAGGAAGGTGAGGTGCGGACGCGCGACGCGATCGCCCGTGATCGCCAGCGCGAGCGTCGCGAGCAGGTCGAGACCGTCCTCGTCGACGGGGGCGTTGGCGAGCTTCCATGTGTCCTCCAGCGACAAGCGGCGACCACGCTCGGCGAGGCGCCGCTGGACGGCCTGGAGGCGAAGCCGGAGCGGCTGCAGCGACTCGACCGCGAGCCAGCTCTCGTGCGCCCACTCGCGGAGGGCGACGCGATGCCAGGCGACGAGCGCGGCGTCGAGGTGAAGGGGATCCTCGAGGCCGAGGTCGGAGAGCTGCGGGCGGATGCGTGCCTCGTCGACGACGCGGTAGCCGCGGTACCCACCGGGCAGCGGAACGTGTGGCTCGAGCGCCGACTCGACGAGCTCCGGACGAGCAGCTCCCCAGCCGAGCCCGGAGAGTACGCCGACGTGTCCTCGCTCGACGAGTCCGAAGCGGCCGGCGCGGCCCGCGATCTGCGCGAGCTCCCAGGGGAGGAGATCACGGCGCTCCTCACCGTCGAACTTGGTCGTCTCCGCGAACAGGAGCGTCTCGCACGGGAGGTTGACTCCGTGCCCGAGCACGTCGGTGGCGACGCAGATCTCGGCGGAGCCGGACAGGAACCGGTCGATCTCCTCGCGGCGCGAGGAGAGAGGCATCGCGCCGTAGAGGACGGCGACACGGCCGGGATGCAGCCGGTTCACCTCGCCGGCGAGCGCGAGCACGGCCCTCCGCGAAAACGCGACGACGACGGTTCCCGGCGTGAGCGACCGAAGCGTCCGCGCGCCGACGAACTCGAGCGGGAGCTTGCGCTCGAAGACCTTGAGCTCGTGCTCAGGGAACGCCCGCGTCACGAGCGGGAGCGCGTCGAGCGCGCCGAGGACCAGGATCTCCCGGTACTCGCCCGCGAGGAGTAGGCGGGTCCAGGCGGAGCCGCGCTCCGTGTCGTCGGCCCACTGCACCTCGTCGAGGACGAGGAGCTCCCCTGCGTGCGGCGCCATCTCGACCGTCGAGCAGATGACGGGAGCGCGCTCGTTCACGCGCTCCTCCCCCGTCACGAGGCCGACGTGCTCCGGGCCGATCCAGTCACCCAGGCGCCTGTGCGCCTCCTGCGCGAGCATGCGAAGCGGCCCCGCGTAGACGCCGGGGCGCTTCTCGACCAGCTCCTTCAGAGCGGCGTACGTCTTCCCGGAGTTCGTCGGGCCGAGGTGGGCCACGACGCGTTCGGGCTCGACGCGCCTCGACGGGAGGGAGATCATGATCCTCTGCTCGGCCCGACGGACCGCCTGGGCCGGCCTGCGATGCGCGCGCTCGGAGCGGCTCGGCCGCTTGGTGCGCCCGCGTGGCCGACGGTTCCTCACTCGCTCAGACTCTGAGGAAGCGGCGGAGCGTGAGACCGGATCCGAGCGCGCCGATCGCGAGGCCGCCGAGCACGAGAACCGCTGCGGTCCACGTGAAGGCGAGCGCGCGCACTTCGGGGTCGTCCTGGATGTGGCCGAGGATCTGGGGGATTGCGACCTGCCGCCCGAGGAAGAGCAGCAGCACGGCGGCGAGCGAGCCCGCGAGGCCTGTGAGCACGCCCTCGAGCATGAACGGCCCGCGGACGTACCAGTTCGTTGCACCGACGAGCTTCATGACCTCGATCTCCCGGCGCCTCGCGAAGATCGAGAGCCGGATGGTGTTCGCGATGAGGATCGTCGAGGCAGCGAGGAGGACGATCACTGCGATGAGGAAGACGATCTGGATCGCGCGCGCGATCTGGAGGATTCGCCGCGAGACCTCCTTCCCGTAGCGCACCTCGTCCACCGCGGCGAGCTTGGACTTCTGCACCGCGACCGCAATCGCCTCCGTGTCCTCACCACGCTTCGGGACGACGTCGAAGGAGGCGGGGAGCGGATTCGACGCGAGATTCTCAGTCAGCTCCGGACTGCGCTTCTGCATGATCGCGAGCGCCCTCGATTTCGAGATGAACGTGATGCCGCCCGACTTGACGCGCTGATCGGATTCGAGCGCAACGCGGAGCTCGTCGATCTGCTTCGTCGTCGCCTGGTCGGAGATGAAGACGTGGACGGCGAGCTCGTGCTTCTTCGCGTCGGACCACGAGACGAGCCACGTCCCGAGCCCGATGAAGACGCCGACGAGGAACATCCCGATGAGGACGGAGAGCGCCGAGGCGACCGTCGTCGAGACGTTCGCGCCGATCGAGCGGAGAGCCTCCGCGAACAGGGTGCGGACCCGGGTCACTCCTCCGCGTAGCCCCCACGCCGCTCGTCGCGGACGAGCCTACCCAGCTCGAGCGCGATCACACGCTTGCGCATCTTGTCGACCATCTCGCGGTCGTGAGTGACCATGAGGATCGTCGTGCCGGTGCGGTTGATGCGGTAGAGGAGCTGCATGATTCCAACGGACGTGTCGGGGTCGAGATTCCCGGTCGGCTCGTCGCAGACGAGGAGTGGCGGGTGGTTCACCATCGCCCGTGCGATCGAGACTCGCTGCTGCTCGCCGCCGGAGAGCTCCTCGGGCCGCGAGTTCATCTTGTGCGCGAGCCCGACGAGGTTCATCGCCTCCGGCACTCTCCTGCGGATCTGTGAGTTCGACTCGCCCTGCACGCGGAGCGCGTAGCCGATGTTCTCGGCCGCGGTCCGGTTCGGGAGCAGCTTGAAGTCCTGGAAGACGCAGCCGAGGTTCCGCCGCAGGAGCGGCACCTTCCCCCGCTTGAGGCGACCGAGATCGCGGCCCCCGACGATGATGCGCCCTCCGGTCGGCTCGACCTCCTTGAGGAGGAGACGGATGAGAGTGGACTTGCCGGAGCCGGACGCTCCCACCACGAACACGAACTCGCCCTTCTCGATGACGAACGAGACGTGGTCGAGCGCCCTCACGTGGTTCGTCTCGTAGACCTTGCTGACGTCCTCGAACACGATCATCGAGGCGCCTGTGGACCCCTCCTGCGCCGGCTGCAGCTCGACGTTCGTATCGGTTTCGAGGAGGGACGTCATGGGTGAGAAAGCCTCGGGAGCATCATCCGGCGCCGGGCCCAGCAGAGGGCGTCGCGCAGTTGCAGCCGAGGCTGCTCCGGCTCTGTGGGATGCGCCAGTGTAGCCGACAATTCCGCGTCCCTACACGACCTGCCCGGCCGCCTTCGCAAGCAGGTATGCGTGGACGAAGCCGTCCAGGCCACCGTCGAGGACGGATTGCGTGTTCCCCACCTCGTAGTCCGTTCGGTGGTCCTTCACCAGCTGGTACGGGTGCAGCACGTACGACCGGATTTGACTCCCGAAGCCGATGTCCTGCGCCGCCCCGCGCTCGCGCGCGAGCTCGGCCTCACGCTTCTCCTCCTCGAGCTCGGCGAGCCTCGCGCGGAGGATCCGCATCGCGGTGGCCTTGTTCGACGCCTGCGAGCGCTCGTTCTGACACTGGACGACGATCCCGGTCGGGATGTGCGTGATGCGAACGGCGGAGTCTGTCTTGTTGACGTGCTGGCCGCCCGCCCCGCTCGAGCGGTACGTGTCGATTCGGAGGTCGGACTCGTCGATGTCGATCGCCACGTCGTCGGGCAGGAGCGGCGCGACGACGATCTGCGCGAACGCGGTGTGGCGGCGGTGCGCCGAGTCGAAGGGCGAGAGCCGCACGAGGCGATGAACCCCGCGCTCCGCCTTCAGCGTCCCGTACGCGTTCTCGCCCTTCACGGTGACGGTCGCCGACTTCAGGCCCGCCTCCTCCCCCGGGCTGGCCTCCAGCATCTCGGTGGCGAACCCGCGATCGGACGCCCAGCGCAGGTACATGCGCAACAGCATGTCCGCCCAGTCCTGAGCGTCCGTCCCACCCGTTCCAGCGTGGATCTCGAGGACGGCGTCGCCGACGTCGTACTCGCCGGTGAAGAGCGCGTCCTCCTCGAGCCGCGCGAGCTCGCCCTCGAGCGCGGCGACGAGCTGCGCGATCTCGTCGTCGTCCTCGCCGAGCTCGCGGAGCTCCTTGGCGTCGGCGAACTCACCCTGGAGGCGCTCGTAGCGCTCGAGCTTGCGCGTCAGTCGCGAGTGCTCGGTCGAGATGCGAGCCGCGCTCGCCTGGTCGTCCCAGAACCCGGGGGCGCCCATCGCCTCCTCGAGCTCGCCACGGCGGCGCGTCAGCGCGTCCGGGTCAAAGGTAATCACGGACCCAGGCGAGCTGGGCCCCGATCTCCTCCAGGCGCTCGTCGAGCGGCTTGCCGTCTACGTCGGCCACCGGACGATCGTAGCGGCGGAGGCGGCGCGACTACGTGTGTGGGAAGGGGCGCTCGCGTGGTATGTCTCTCCCGATGGCGGCGAGCATGGCGAGACGTGTGCGGATGTGCTTCTCCCTGGAGGCGGAGCTCGCGATCGTCGCGCTCGTCCTGCTCGCGTGGCAGGCGATCCGGATCCCGCTCGAAGGCGGAGTCGGGATCTCGCTCGTCCACGCCGAGGACGTGCTGCGGCTCGAGCACGTGCTCTCGCTCGACGTCGAGTCCGGGATCATCGGCTTCCTCTCCACCTCGAGCGCACCGGAGGCGCTCCGCTGGGCGTACACGAACGTCCACCTTCCCGTGCTGTTCGGATTCGTCGCCGCCGCCCGCCTGCTCGCTCCGGACCGCTACCCGGTGATCCGCACGACGTACGTCGTCTCGTTCATCCCGGCGGTCTTCGTCATCGGCCTCTACCCGCTCGCACCGCCGCATTGGCTGCCCCGGCTCGGCCTCGGCCTCCCGCCGTCGCAGGCCGAGCTCACCTCCGGCGGCGACCTGTTCCACAACTCGACGGCGGCCGCCGCGAGCCAGCACTTCGGCTTCGCCGTCTTCGTGGCGGCAACCGTCGTCTGGCTGTTTCCGCGCTCGCCGCTCGCCTGGGCGACGGTCGTGTACCCCGCGTTCGTGTTCCTCGTGATCGTCGGCACCGGGAACCACTACGTGCTCGACTGCGTGGTCGGGACGCTCACCTTCGCGTTCGGCGCCGCCGTCGCGGCGCTCGTGCATCAGGGTCACCGTGCGCCGGTGCTCCCGGTGCAGCCGAGCGGTGCCGCCAGCATCGCCCTCGGGTATGCGCTCATCGCCTGGGCTTTCGTTTCGATGGATTTGCTCGACCCGCTGACGTGGGCGAACTTCTTCCCCAACGCCTTCGTCCTCGCCGCCGGCGTCGCGGCCGTCGTCGTTCCGCGAATCGGCGCGGACGAGGCCGTCGCGGAGACGATCTGAGCCGGCGCCGGGTGTCGGTGACGAGCGCGAAGAAGCCCGCCGCTGCCGCTCGGCGCCTCGGGCACGGACTGGGAGTCGCCGTGGGCCACGCCTTCGGGGGCGCAATCGACCGTGCGGTCGCCTCGCACCACGCGCGCCGCCTGCGGAAGGCCGACTGGATCCACGCTCTCGACGCTCCGGCCGGTGGCTGGGCGCAGGGAGTCTTCTCACCCCGACCTGGCAACTCGGTCGAGGTGCTCGTCGACGGGGCAGCCTTCCTCCCGAGAGTCGCGGAGGAGCTCGGGAGAGCGCGCTCGCACGTTCACCTCACCGGCTGGTACTTCTCGCCCGAGCTCGCACTCACACGCACGGAGGACCCCGTGACGGTGCGCAACCTCCTCGCCGAGCTCGCGGAGCGCATCGACGTCCGCGTCCTCGTCTGGAGCGGTGCGCCCGTCCCGGTCTTCAGGCCGTCGCGCGGGGACGTCCGGGCGATGGTCACCCGCCTCTGCCGCGGCACGAAGATCCACTGCGAGCTCGACTCGTGCGTCCGCCACATGCACTGCCACCACGAGAAGACGGTCGTCATCGACGATCGCGCCGCGTTCGTCGGTGGACTCGACCTCACCTACGACGGCGGCGATCCGTTCGACGGCCCGGAGCACAAGGCGCGTGGCGGGCTCGGGTGGCACGACGTCGCGACCCGGCTCGAGGGCCCCGTCGTCGCCGACGTCGCCGAGCATTTCCGAATGCGCTGGCACGGGTCGACGGGCGACGAGCTCCCTCCCACCGCCGTCCCCGACCCTGTCGGCGACGTCGAGGCCCAGATCGTGAGGACGGTCCCGGAGAGCATCTACGAGCGCGACCTTCCGAACGGTGACTTCTCCGTGCTCGAGTCCTACGTCCGCGCATTTCGCTCGGCCGAGCACTACGTCTACATCGAGAACCAGTTCCTGTGGTCGGCCGAGATCGTGGAGATCCTCGCCGACAAGCTGCGCAACCCACCTCGCGACGACTTCCGCATCGTCGTGGTGCTCCCCGTCGACGCGAACGACGGCGCCGACGTCTCGCGCGGCCAGGTCGCTGCGCTCATCCACGCCGACGACGGGAACGCCCGCTTCCTCGCATGCTCGATCTACGCCCGCACCGGCGTGCTGCGGGATCCCATCTACGTCCACGCCAAGGTCGCCATCGTCGACGACCGCTGGCTCACGGTGGGCTCCGCGAACCTCAACGAGCACTCGCTGTTCAACGACTCCGAGCTCAACGTCGTCGTGCAGGACGAGGAGCTCGCCCGCGATACGCGGCTCCGTCTCTGGTCCGAGCATCTCGAGCGGCCGATCGAGGAGATCCGGGGCGACCCTGCCGACATCATCGATCGCTACTGGGAGCCGACCTCGGAGGAGCAGCTCGACCGCCTACGAGACGACCAACACCTGACGCACCGGCTCGTAAAGCTCCCGGGCGTCTCCGTTCGGCACCGCCGGCTCCTGGGCGCGCTGCAGGGCCGGATCTACGACGCGTAGGACGTCGTCTCTCGTCGCCGGACGACCGGCTCGCCTGTCGCACCCTCCTCACGGGGTTGTGGAGCGCCCGCGCGCACGGCTTCGAGCTGCGCCGCGACCGCGGCGCCGAAGAGGATCGCGATCGCAGAGAGGAGTGTCCAGAGCTGCAGCGCCACGATGCCCGCGAGCGGGCCGTAGGTCGTCCCGAAGGACGAGCTCAGGCCGAGAGCGACGCTCAGCGCCGCGGTGACGAGGACCCAGCCTGCCAGGGACACGGTCGCCCCGAACACGAGCCACGACCACGCCGGTTGATGCCGGCGAGGCGCCCAGCGCAGGAGTGCGGCGAGCGCGAGCATGGCGACCGCGAGGCCAAGCGGCCAGCGCACCCACGGCCAGGTCGAGCGAAGGAGGGAGTTCGCGGTGTCGCTCTGACGCCCGAGCGCGAAGACGAGGAAGGCCAGAGCGAGGCCGCTCCCGGCTCCGATCGTGAGGACGAACGCACGCCCGTACTTCTGAACCGTCGGACGGTCCCGCTCGACGCCGTAGAGCCGGTTGAAGCCGCGCTCGATCTGGCCCATCGCCGTCATCCCCGTGATCAGCGTCCCGGCGAGGCCGAGGAGAAGCGGCAGGTAGCGGTGGTGCACGCCCACCTCACGGGCTTGCGCGACGGCGTCCGTCAGGAGATGTCCCGCCGGGCCGGGCACCGCGCTCTGGATGGCGGCGACGATCTCGCGACTGAGGCGAAGGTCGAACGCCGTCGTGAACCCCACAAGGGCGATCAGCCCCTGTACGAGCACGAGCGACGTCATGAACGCGAGCGAGCGGGCATGACTGAACCCGTCGGCGGCACGAAGCCGGACGAAAGCGTCCCTCACGAGCCGCACGCGTCCCGTCTCCATGAGGGTTCGACGCGCGTCGTCCCCGGTCAGCTCCCAGGTCTCCGGAACCTTGGCGGCCGTGCTCATGCCTTCTCGTCCTTCGCCTCGCCGCCGTTCGGGACACAAACGTCGATGGCGGACGGCTCGACCTCGACCTTCAACTTCTTGACCTTCGTGCGGTCTCCGCCGTCGACCTCGTAGAGCACCTTGCGGTCGAACGTGACCTTCGCCGAGCGAGCCTTCGTGACCTGCACGAACGGCGACGCGGTCGAGGAACCTACCGCGGTGCGCGCGATCGTCCGTGCCCACTCCATGGTGCTGTCGGCGGTCACGACGCCGAGCTCGAGCAGGCCGTCATCGGGCCTGGCGTCCTCGAACGCCTCCACGCCGGCGAAGAGGTGGCCCACGTTCCCGAGAAGGATGCTGCTCGCCTTCCCCTCGAACCACGTCGTCTCGTCCACGTCGATCTTCGCCCCGAAAGGCTTCCGGCCGAGCTGGTTGACGCCCGTCCAGACATAGGCGACGCGCCCGATCCGGTCCTTCAGGCCGGCGTCCGCCTCCCGGATCATCTGTGCGTCGAATCCGGCCCCGGCCATCACGGCGAAGCGCTCTCCGTTCAGGCGGCCGACGTCGAGCCGACGGCGCGGGCCGTGGAGGCCGACCTGCACTGCCTGCTCGATGTCCTTCGGGATTCCGAGGTTCGTCGCGAACAGGTTCGCAGTCCCCGCCGGGACGATCGCGAGCGGGACGTCCGCGCCGGCGAGCGCGTCGATGCAGCGCTGCACCATCCCGTCGCCGCCCCAGATGAACAGGAGCTCCGCGCCCTCCTCGAGCGCGCGCCGGACCTGCGCGGGCGCCTTACGACTCTTGGGGACCTCGTGCCAGATCGGATCGGCGACACCCTGGCGCTCGAGCTCGCGCCTGAGCTCGAGCAACCCTCCGCCGAGCGACTTCCCGGAGTGCGCGACGACAGCGACGGTGCTCATGCGAGGCGAGCCTCCTTGCGCCGGCGGACGACGTAGCCCGTGACGCGCGTGAGGAGCAGTGCAAGCGACAGCGCCGCGATGCCGATGAGGAGGCCCGCGAGCGTGTCGAGCGGGTGGTGCATTCCGCGGTACATCCGTGAGACCGCCACGATCACCGGGATGACGAGGGCGCCGGCCCACACGAGCGCCTTGTCCCGCGTAGACCTCATGCGAGAGGTCAAAAGGAGCGCGAACCCCGAGTACACGGCGATCGACGCGGCCACGTGGCCGGACGGGTAGCTGGCGTCGACGGGGAGATCCTCGAGCCGCTTCACGTCGGGTCGCTGGCGATCGACGAAGAACACGGCAGTGCGGTAGGTCGCCGACTCGATCACGATCGACGACAGGACGAAGCCCGCCAGGAGCCAGCGCTTCTGGAAGGCCGAGATGATGACGACCGCGCCGACGAGGGCCGGGATGACGAACCCGCCCGACACCTCCGACCCGAGGAACGACGCGGTGTCGAGAAAGGACGTGCGGTGCTCCGCCATCCACTTGACGGGTGCTGCATCCGTCGAGTCGACGCCGTCGAGCGGCACGATCCAGGTCGTGAACGCGACACCGACCAGGGTCGTCACGAGAGCCAGGACAGCCGAGCAGAGAACGACGCCCACGACGAACACCTTCGCCGGGTGCCATAGAGGAAGGGCCATGCCGGTGCGCTCTGCGACCCCGCCCGGTCTCGCCTCGAGGGCGGGGAGGTCGGTCGGCCCTTCGGACGACCGCGACCCAGTCTCGGGTCGCGGTCGAGCAGCCCCGGCGACGGTTGCATGCATGACGCTCTAGGTTTCCCCCTGGCATGGTCGAGGGAAACCGACCAGCGCCGAACGAATCCTCAGATGCCACTTCTCGTCGTCCTCATCGTCGCCCTCGCGGTCTTCGCGCTCGTCACGTACGTGACGTCGCACTACCCGCACCCTCCGAAGCCGAGCCTCGCAGCCGCGAAGGCGGTCGGAAAGGAGATCGGTCACCACAGTCGACTTCAGCGGATCGTCGAGAGCCGGCTCAACCCGGAAGCCGCAACCGGGCTCGCGCTCACGATCGGACTGCTTGCGGTGGTTCTCGGCGGCGTCATCCTCGGCGTGCTCGCCTACCTCGTCCGCGCGAACTCGCAGCTCGTCGACCTCGACGCGAGCGTCGCGGAGTGGGGTGCGGACCACTCCGGCCCCGTCTCCGAGCGCGGGCTCGACGTCGTCACGCAGCTGGGAGGAACGTGGCTCGTCACGCTGCTCGCGATCGTGGTCGCCGTCGTGGGCTACGTCCGCCGCCCGAACGTGTGGATTCCGTTCTTCCTCGCAACCGTCCTCGTCGGGGGGGTGCTGCTCTCGAACGGGATCAAGGATCTCCTCGATCGCGCTCGACCGACGTTCAAGCCCATCGCGGAGACACTGGGGCCGTCGTTCCCGAGCGGCCACTCGACGACGGCTGCGGCCTTCTACGCGGCCGCCGCCCTCGTGCTCGGCCGTGGGCTAGGCCCGCGCGCCCGGTCCCTCCTCGCCGGTGGCGCCGCGGGAATCGCCGTTGCCGTCGCGTCGACGCGCGTCCTCCTGGACGTGCACTGGCTGTCGGACGTCGTTGCCGGCCTGATGCTCGGGTGGGCCTGGTTCGCGGTGTGCAGCATCGCCTTCGGTGGGCGGATGCTCCGCTTCGGCGCCGGGGCCGAGAAGGCAGTGGAGCAGGCGGACGCCGAGCGCGCCCGTGTCGTCGCCCAGCCGCACGCCTGACCGTCAGGCTCCCGGCAGCACCTCCTCGAAGGCGCGGGCGATCGCCTCGTAGCCGGCGTTGTTCGCGTGGATGTCGTCCGCGGCGCAGATCCAGGTCCAGGCGCAGGCGACCTCGACGTCGCGCGGGAAGCCGCTCGGCTGGATCGTGACGTTCGTGAGCGAGAACGCGCTCTCGACGTCGGCCACGGGCATCCCGAAGACTCCGTAGATCCCCTCGAGGAAGTCGTTGAAGCCGACGACGGCCGCGACCTCGGCTTGCAGTGCCGCCAGGCTCTGAGTCTGCAGCCAGACGGGTGCGACGAACGGGTCGTAGTAGTTCATCCCGAGGACGGGGACGCTCGGGCCGGCGGCAGCCCGGAGCGCCTGCAGGATCGGCGGCAGGTTCGCCGCGATCGCCGGAACACCGTCTTCTCCAAGGATGTCGTTGCCGCCGATGTCGATCGTGACGAACGCGATCTCGCCGGCATGCTCCCGGAGGAACGCGACCGCTTCCGCGAGTTGTGTGCCGTGTTCGTAGGAGCAGAAGTCTCCACCGAAGCGCAACGTCGTCGTCGTCGCACGGCCGCACCCGAGCTTGACCTCCTGCAGCTGCGTGTACCGGTCGCGGACGAGCTTGAAGAGCTCGTCGGTGTAGCCCTGGTTGTAACCGGGCGGAGCGTTACCGGACTTCAACGGCCCACCGATTGGCTGGTAACCCTGGGCGAGCGAGTCGCCGAGCGAGACGTAGTACGTCGCCTTGCTGCTCGCGGGCGCGCCCGGGACGACGACCAGCGCGGTGACGAGCGCGGCGAGAACGAGCGGGGCTAGCGCTGCTTCGTGGTGATGGCCACCCAGGAAACTGGATCCCGAGCGCCGCCGTGATCCGATCTCGGTGTCCTCGAAGTAGTCGGTCTCGATCGCGAGCGCCACCGCGTAGTCGAAGGGCCGTGCCCGTCTCACGACTCCGTCGACGTCCAGCGGTCGTGCGCGTTCGAAGCTGGTGAACAGTCCGCCCCGCCGACGCCGATGCCAGTCCTCGAGCGACGAGCGCCCGCTCCGGTCGGCGCCCACGTAGCCGACGTCGAGGAACAGGTCGCCTCGCTCGTACGGGGTGGTCGAGGGAAGACTCGAGATCGGCGGATCCTGCCCGCCGTATTCGCGCTTGCGAAAGTCCCAGTACTCCTCGACCTTGCCCGAGAGCGTCTCCGGGCAGGGATCGCGGTAGCAGCCCCACCCATGCGCGAAGAGGCGCCGGTCGAAGCGCGCGATCGACGCCCTGAAGTCGCCGTCGAAGGCGACGACCGCCGCACGGCGGATCGTGCACCGGTGGTCGTAGCCGTCCCTGACCTTGTAGTTGTTCTGGCCCTCGTAGCACGCATCCGCGGACGCTCGCCCCACGACTCGCCCGCCGAGGGCAGCGGCGGCCTCGGCGAGTGCCGCGTCGGCTGCTCGGATCGCGCTCTCGCGGGCGGCCACGAGCTCGGCTGACATCGCGTCGGGCGGAGGGCCGGGGTCCTCGCCGAGCGACATGCACCCCGAGAGTACGACACACGATGCGGCGAGGAAGGCGAGCCGTCCGGCTCGCGCGTCCGATCTCAGGCGCCGTGACAGCGCTTGAACTTCTTGCCCGAGCCGCACCAGCACGGATCGTTCCGGCCGATGTCCTTGTGCTCGTTGACCACCGGGGCCTGCGCGAACGAGGGCGACGCCGAGGCCGGCGGATCGGCGAGCGCGGTGGCGGCTCCACCGGCGGCGGCGATCACGTCGGCGCCGGCAGTCGTCTCGTGCTCGTAGTGCAGCGCGCCATCGCGCGCCTGCATGGGCTCGAGCGCGGGCTCCTCGACCTGCACGGCGACGTGGAACAGGGTGAAGACGACCTCCTCGCGGATCGTCCGCCCGAGCTCCTCGAACATGGCGTGTCCCTCGCCGCGGTACTCGACGAGCGGGTCCTTCTGCGCGAAGGCGCGCAGGTGGACGCCCTCGCGGAGGTAGTCCATCGCCTCGAGGTGCTCTCGCCAGCGCAGGTCGACGGTCTGGAGGATGATGTAGCGCTCGACCTCCCGTGAGAGCTCGGAGCCGAGCGCCTGCTCGCGCTCGTCGTAGGTCTCGAGCGCGTCCTCGACGAACTCCTCCGTGATCGCCTCGCGGTCGGTGACACTCACCTCCTCGCGCAGCTCCTCGACCGTGATGTCCGTGTCGTAGAGCGACTGCATCGCGGTGACGAGCCCCCCGAGGTCCCAGTCCTCCGGGTACTCCCCGTCGGTGAACTGCGCGACCGTCGTCTCGACCGTCTCGCGGATCCACTCGCGCACCTCGTCCGACAGGTCCTCGCCCTCGAGCACGCGGCGGCGCTGCTCGTAGATGACCATGCGCTGCGTGTTCATGACGTCGTCGTACTTGAGGACGTTCTTGCGTGCGACGAAGTTCTGCTCCTCGACCTTCTTCTGGGCGTTCTCGATCTGCTTCGAGAGGATCGACGCCTCCATGGGCTGGTCGTCCGGGATCTTGAAGCGGTTCATGATGTTGTAGATCCGGTCGCCTGCGAACAGGCGCACGAGGTCGTCCTGGCCCGAGAGGTAGAAGCGCGTCTCCCCGGGGTCGCCCTGCCGCCCCGAGCGGCCGCGGAGCTGGTTGTCGATCCGGCGGGCCTCGTGGCGCTCCGTCCCGAGCACGTAGAGGCCGCCGAGGTCGAGGACGCCGTCCCCGAGCTTGATGTCGACGCCGCGACCGGCCATGTTCGTCGCGATCGTGACCGCCCCGCGCTGGCCCGCGTCCTTGATGATCTCGCCCTCGCGCTCGTGCTCCTTCGCGTTCAGCACGTTGTGCGGGATCCCCTTGCGCTTCAGGAGCTCCGAGAGGTACTCCGAGGTCTCGACCGCGATCGTGCCGACGAGGACGGGCTGGCCTTCCTCGTGGCGCTCGACGATGTCATCGAGCACCGCGGCGAACTTCGCCTCCGGGGTCTTGAAGATGAAGTCGTTCTCGTCGAGGCGCGCGATGGGCTGGTTCGTGGGGATTTCCACGACGTGCAGGTTGTAGATCTCGACGAACTCCTTCTCCTCGGTCTTCGCCGTGCCCGTCATGCCCGCGAGCTTCTCGTACAGGCGGAAGTAGTTCTGGAGCGTGATCGTCGCGAGCGTGACGTTCTCCTCGCGGATGCGCACGCCCTCCTTCGCCTCGATCGCCTGGTGCAGCCCCTCGCTCCAGCGGCGGCCCTCCATGATGCGGCCGGTGAACTCGTCGACGATCTTGACCTCGCCCTCCTGGATGACGTAGTCGACGTCCCGCTTGTACAGCGACTGTGCCTTGAGCGCCTGCATGAGATGGTTGACGAGGCTGACGTTGCGCGGGTCGTAGAGGTTGTCGATCCCGATCGCGCGCTCGACCTTCTCGATCGTCGACTGCGCGGGCGAGACGGTCTTGAACTTCTCGTCGAAGAGGAAGTCGGCACCCGAGAGCTCCGTCTCGTCGAGCCCTTTCGCGGTCTTGCGCGTCGCGGGCGCGCCCTCGAGCTCCTTCACGACGCGAGCGAACTGGTAGTACGTCGCGGCCGCCGTCTCGGGCTCGCCCGAGATGATGAGCGGGGTGCGCGCCTCGTCGATGAGGATCGAGTCGACCTCGTCCACGATCGCGTACGCGTGGCTGCGCTGGACGACGCCGTCGAGCGTGACCGCCATGTTGTCGCGGAGGTAGTCGAACCCGAACTCCGAGTTCGTCCCGTACGTGACGTCGCAGGCGTACGCCTCGCGTCGTTCCGTGAACGGCATGAGGTTCTGGATGAACCCCACCGAGCTCCCGAGCAGCTCGTACACCGGCCGTGTCCACTCCGCGTCGCGCTTCGCGAGGTAGTCGTTGACCGTGACGAGATGGACGCCGCTTCCGGCGAGCCCGTTCAGGTACAGCGGCTGCACGGCGACGAAGGTCTTCCCCTCGCCCGTCTTCATCTCGGCGATGTCGCCCTCGTGGAGGACGATGCCGCCCATGAGCTGGACGTCGAACAGCCGGACCCCGATCGTGCGCTTGAAGGCCTCGCGGACCGCGGCGTACGCCTCGAAGATCAGATCCTCGAGTGACTCGCCGTTCTCAAAGCGCTGCTTGAACTCGACCGTCTTCCCCGCGAGCTCGTCGTCGGACAGCCCCTCGAACTCGGGCTCGAGCGTCCCGATGTAGGCAGCCTGCTCCTGCAGGCGCTTGAGACGGCGGCCCTCCCCGATGCGCAGGAACCGCTCGAAGCCTCCGTAGCTGTCGCCGGGCACGGGCCTAGGGTACCGGCTCGGGTTCAGGCGAATCCCGTCGCGGCCACGGTCGATTCGGTCACCGGATCCTCACCTTTCGGACACCCAATGGCTGCGATC
>JBKOYF010000009.1:0-15280 GCA_046725305.1 Actinomycetota bacterium | reverse complement strand
GGCGCAGCCTGTTGGTATACGGCGCGTCCGGGTCCATCGGAACTGCCGCGGTGCAGCTGGCCAAGTACCTCGAGGTCGAGCTCAGCGCCGTGTGCAACACGAAGAACGTCGAGCTCGTCAGATCGCTGGGCGCCGACGTCGTCATCGACTACCTGCAGGAGGACTTCAGGGAGAACGGCCGGACGTACGACGTCATCTTCGACGCGGTCGGGAAGCAGTCGTTCCGGCGGTGCAGGCACTCGCTCAACTCGGGCGGGATCTTCATCACGACCGATCTCGGATTCATGTGGCATGCCCCGCTCGTCGCCGTGCTGACCCGCTGGATCGGGGACAAGCGGGGCACGCTCGGCGTCGGCAGATACAGGAAGGACGACGTCCTCCTCCTGAAGGAGCTCATCGAGGCCGAGAAATACCGTGCCGTCATCGATCGGACGTACCGGCTCGAGGACGTCGTCGAGGCGACCAAGTACGTCGAGACGGGGCAGAAGACCGGAAACGTCGTCCTCATCGTCAGCCCGAACGGGAAAAGGGGTCCGGAGTGAGAGCGGTCGTCCATCGCAGGTACGGCTCACCCGAGGTCCTCGAGATCGAGGACGTCCCAAAGCCCGTGCCGAAGGACGACGAGGTGCTGGTGCGTGTCCGGGCGGCGGCCGTCAATCCGGCGGACTGGTACGCGATGACGGGCCTGCCGGTGGGGCGCCTGCAATCCGGGCTGCGGAAGCCGAAGAAGCCGAGGCTCGGCGTCGACATGGCCGGTGAGGTCGAGGCGGTCGGCCGGAACAGGACCGACTTCAAGCCCGGTGACGAGGTCTTCGGCGCGAGAAGCGGAGCCTTCGCCGAGTACGTGTGCGTGCGCGATGCCGTGGTACCGACGCCCGCCAACCTGACCTTCGTGCAGGCCGCGGCCGTGCCCGTCGCCGCGGTCACCGCGCTCCAGAGTCTCCGCGACAAGGGCGAGCTCGAGGCCGGGCAGAGGGTTCTCATAAACGGGGCGTCGGGAGGCGTCGGGACGTTCGCAGTGCAGATCGCCAAGGCGCTCGGTGCCCACGTGACCGGCGTGTGCAGCACCGGGAACGTGGAGATGGCGCGCTCGCTCGGTGCGGAGCACGTCGTCGACTACACGAAGGACGACTTCACTCGAACGGTCGAGCGTCACGACCTGCTGCTCGACATTGCAGGGAGCCGCTCGTTCGGGGCGTGCAGGGGGGTCCTCGAGCGAGACGGGCGCCTCGTCATCGTCGGAGCGCCGAAGGGCAACAGGCTGCTCGGGCCTCTGGGCCACGTGCTCGCCGTGAAGCTGGCGTCCGTCGGCAGGAGCCCGCAGGTGGTCTTCTTCATCGCGAAGCTGAACAAGGAGGATCTCCTGTTCCTGGGGGAGCTTCTGGCGTCCGGAGATGTGACACCTGTGGTCGACAGGGAGTACGCGCTGAGCGAGATCGCGGACGCGCTCAGCTACCTCGGAGAAGGACACGCCCGCGGCAAGATCGTCGTGACCGTCTGAGCGCTCCGGCGACGCGCTCGCGTTTGGACGCCGAGCCAACGGGCAACGCTCGTAGCGGGTGATGAAGGTGCTCCTCGCCCTCGCGGTGCTCGCCGCTTTCGGCGTTTCTCCGACGACGTGGGTGACGACCCGGACGTGCTGGCCTTCGACTCGTCGCTTCGGCGCCTGTACGTCGCAGCCGAGAGCGGTGTGGTGCGGGTCTTCGACGAGCGAGGACGCACGCTCGTGAAGCGCGGAACGTCGTTCCTCGCCCGCTCGGCGCACAGCGTCGCCGTCGACTCGCGTACGCACCGCGTCTACTTCCCGCTCGAGCGCGGCTCGACCGGTCGTCCTGTGCTGCTGGTCATGGCGCTGCGGTAGAACTCGTCGAGCCTCGTGTTCCGGATCCTCGCTCTCCCGCTCGCGCTCGTCGCACTCCAGTCGTACCAGGAGTCCGTGCAACCGCTCCCTCCGCCGCTCGAAGCAAGCCTCGACGGCCGCTTCTGGCAGCCGGGCTGCCCCGTCCCGCTGTCCGATCTCCGCTTGCTGACCGTGACCCACTGGGGCTTCGACGGGCGGTCGCACACGGGTCAGCTGGTCGTGAACCGGGACTCGGCACGGCCGCTCGCGACGGTCTTCCGGAAGCTGTACGAGCTCCATTTCCCCATCCGGCACATGCGGCTCGACGACATGTACGGCCCGCGCCGCGCGCGCCCGACCGACGGCGACATCTCGGGCGCGTTCCACTGCCGCCGAGCGGTCCCGTCGCCGTGTGGAACGGGCAGCGGAAACTGGTCGAATCACGCCTATGGGCACGCGGTCGACCTGAATCCGCGAGAGAACCCGTACGTCGGCTGTGGCGCCGTCTACGACTCGAAGGGCCGGGGGTACGTCGACCGGTCACGCCTCCGCAAGGGGATGGTGACGCCCGCCGTCGTGCGCGCGTTCGCGTCGATCGGCTGGGGGTGGGGTGGGAGCTGGAGCGGCGAGACGAAGGACTACATGCACTTCTCGTCGACCGGCCACTAGCTACGCGTCGGCGGCGTGCTCCTTCGCGACGTCGCCGACGATCGCGGCGAGCTCTCGGGGGCGCGACCACATGGGCCAGTGGCTCGTCGGCAGGTCGACCCACGTGAGATTGCGCAACTCGGCGAATCCGGCGAGCCAGGCATAGCCCTCCTTGATCGCCTCCTTGTACTGGTCGGACGTGTACCCGGTGCAGATGGCCGTGCTCGGCACGTCGAGGCGCGCATCGTTGGTCAGCGCTGGGGCCTCGCGCAGGACGCCGCCGGGCTCCGGCACCGCCCGCCGCCGAAACGTCTCCAGCTGCTCCTCGCTGAGCCCGTCGAGGTTCTCCTCCGCAGCGAGCTCCTCGGGCGAGGGAAGCGGCTTCTCGACGTCCTCGAAGTCCGGGTCGAGCGCGCCCGTCGCCGGACCGGAGTCGACGTACACCATGGCGGCGATCAGCTCGGGGACGCGGTCGCTCGCGGCGTAGCCGGATGCGCCGGTCCCGCTGTGCACGGCTAGCACGACGGGAGCCCCCGCGGCCCTGACTGCGTCGCAGATCGCGTCGACGTGGTCGGACAACGTGATCCCGGATCGGTCGGCGTCGGCCGACTCGAGGCCGGGCAGCGTCAGCGCAGTGACGTCGTGGCCGTCCGCACGTAACGCGTCGGCGACCTCGTCCCATGCCCACGCGCCGAGCCAGAACCCGGGGACCAGAACGATCGGTGCGGGCGCCACGGCCTCGACCCTAGCTCAGTGGGTGGTGCGCTGACGGCAGTCGAGTCGAATCGTCCACGGATCGATCGCCGCGACCTGCAGGTGCGTCTCGCTCCACGGGTCGCGCGCGAACGTGGCGCGAATCTCCGCCTCGGAGCCGGCCTCGACGACGTGGACGGTTCGGTACTCGTCGGCGAGCGGGGCCGCCGAGGACGATGAAGCCGCTCTCGACGAGCTCGTCCATGAAGGCGGCGTGCTCATCCCACCCCGACTGCTCCTCGAGCGGCCGGACGAGTCCCACTGCGGCCCCGACCGATCGAGGACGACGTGGAACATCGCCCTTTGCCGGCGTTGTACCAGGCGTGACTACGGCCAGCGAGGAGCGGGTCTCTGCGTCCGCTCCAGCTGTGCCCAGTCGTGACGCGGCGGGGAGAAGACGTCGAGGACGACGGCTCCCTCCGGCCCTGCGTGGACCTCGTGCGGCGTATCGGGCGGAATACGCCACGTTCCGCCGGGACCGAGGACGCGTTCCTCGTCTCCGACTCGAAACGAGACGGAGCCCCTCAGCACCACCCCGAGCTGTTCGTTCGGATGGCGATGCTCGGCGACGACGCTCTCCGCATCGAGCTCGACGACCGCGATCGAGCAGAGCTCGCCGTCCACCGTGCGCGCGAGCACGCCGTCCCAGATCGCGATCGCGCCAATCGATGCGAGCTCGCCGAAAGCGCTCATCTCCGTACTCTCGCACGTAGACCCAGGCTGCTCCGAGCGTAGTCTCGCGTGCGTGGAGGCCCTCGTACCGCAACCGGCGTCCGGGCGGACGTACCGCACCGGCTACCGCGTCCGCCTCTCCGACATGGACGCGACCGGCCGCCTGCGCCTCGACGCGATCGCGCGCTTCCTCCAGGACGCGGCGACGGACGACGTCGAGGAGACGGGGTGGGGCGCGCCGGAGCATCTCTGGGTGCTCCGCTCCGTGCGGATCGACGTCATCGTGCCGTGCCTCGACGACCGTTCCGTCGACGTCGTGACCTGGGGCAGCAGCTTCTCGGCCCTCGCGGCGGGGAGGCGGTGGTCGCTCGCGGGCGACGCGGGTGGCTCGATCGAGGTCGACAGCACGTGGATCCACCTCGGGCCTGACGCGCGGCCGGCACGGATCGGCGAGGGGTTCGACGGGTACGCCGAAGCGGCGGGCGGGCGGATCGCGTCGACGAGGTTGACGCTCCTTCCGCCTCACCCGGGCGGGTCGCGCACGTCCTGGCCACTGCGGGCGACGGACGTCGACCTCATGGGACACGTCAACAACGCCGCGTACTGGGCGGCGGTCGAGCACCGGCTCGCCGCACACGGGCATGACCTCGGGCGTCCGTTGCGAGGACGACTCGACTACCGCCATCCGATCGACCTCGGGGACGAGGTGGAGCTCGTCGAGGACGCCGGCGACGACCGTTACGGCGTCGGGTTCGCGGTCGCCGGGGTCGTCAGGGCCGTCGCCTGGGTCGAGCTCTTAGGGAAGAGCTAGAAGGCTCTCAGCGGGCTCTTAGATCGCCTCCGTACGCTGCCGCGGATGAACGAGACACTGAACCTCCCCGAAGACGCGATCAGCCGGCGCAAGGCTCTTCTGAAGCTCGGCGGGATCGCTACGAGCCTCGGCGCCGGGGCCTTAGGCGCCAGGGAGCTGCTCGAGGCATCCGAGGCGGAAGCGGCGGGCACGGGGCCGCTCGCGGTCTCCTCCGGCCTCGTGACCTGCGTGCTCGCTCCCGAGATGACCGAAGGCCCGTACTACGTCGAGGGCGACAAGGTGCGCCGCAACATCAGCGAGGGGAAGGCAGGCGTCCCCCTGACGTTGCGGCTCACCGTCCTGAACGTGTCGACGTGCAAGCCCATCAAGAACGCCGCGGTGGACATCTGGCACTGCGACGCGGGCGGCGTGTACTCCGAGACGTCCGTGCAGGGCACCCAGGACCTCACCTTCCTCCGAGGGGTCCAGCGGACGGACAAGAACGGCCTCGCGCTCTTCAAGACGATCTACCCGGGCTGGTACTCGGGACGTGCCGTCCACATCCACCTGAAGGTGTATCTCGGCGGCCGCACCGTGCACACCGGCCAGTTGTTCTTCCCCGACTCGCTGACCGACGCGGTCTACACGCGGTCGCCGTACTCGCAGCGCCCGAGCCGCGACATCCGGAACGCGACCGACTCGATCTTCCGGAACGGTGGGAACCGCTCGCTGCTCAAGCTGAAGAAGGACGGCTCGGGGTACATCGGGTCGATCACCATGGGCGTCCACCGCTCGTAGCTCGCGGTCTGCGACCATCACGGGGTGGTCGAGAAGGCCGAGCGCGCGCGCATCCTCGAGAGGCTGCGGAAGATCTGCTTCGCCCTGCCCGAGACGAGCGAGCGGCCGAGCCATGGCGCCCCGACGTTCTTCGTCCGTGAGAAGCGGCCGTTCGTGATGGTGCTGACCGACCATCACGGCGACGGGCGGTTCGCCATCTGGTGCGCGGCGCCCGCCGGCGTGCAGGCGCTCCTCGTCGAGAACGATCCGGACAAGTTCTTCGTGCCACCGTACGTGGGGCACCGCGGTTGGCTGGGGGTCCGTCTCGACAGGACGATCGACTGGGACGAGCTCGCCGGCATCGCAGAAGACGCGTTCGCCGAGGTCGCCCCGGCGAAGCTCGTCGACGCTGCTCGGGCCGGCGAGCGAACCTCTTAACCCAAACTCACCCCGGCATGCTTTCGTATGTACCTCTGAGCCGCGAGAGAAGGGAAGCCACATGACCGAGAGCGCGGAACGTCCTCCGCCCACCCCTCAGCAGGCACAGGTCGAGCTCGAGCAGGCGCTCTTCGAGATCCGTCGCATCATCGCCGGGCAGGACGCGATGCTCGAGCGGGTCCTCGTCTGCCTGCTCGCGCAGGGCCACCTGCTCATCGAGGGCGTCCCGGGCCTTGCGAAGACCCTGACCATCAAGACGACCGCCGGCGTGCTCGGCGGTTCGTTCGCACGCGTCCAGTTCACGCCCGACCTCGTGCCGTCGGATCTCGTCGGCACCCGCATCTACCGGCCGCAGGAGGGGACGTTCGACACCGAGCTCGGCCCGGTCTACTGCAACTTCCTCCTCGCGGACGAGATCAACCGCGCCCCGGCGAAGGTGCAGTCCGCGCTGCTCGAGGTGATGCAAGAGCGCCAGGTCACGATCGGCCACGAGACACATCACGTACCCGAGCCCTTCCTCGTCATGGCGACGCAGAACCCGATCGAGTCGGAGGGGACGTACCCGCTGCCCGAGGCGCAGATCGACCGCTTCCTGCTGAAGGTGCTGATCGGCTACCCGCAGCACGACGAGGAGCTCACGGTCGTCCAGCGGCAGCTCGTCGAGCACCCGGAGCTGAAGCAGGTCCTCTCGCTCGAGGATCTCGCAGCACTCCAGAGTGCCGTGCTCGAGATCTATGTCGACCCGGCGCTCGTGAGCTACGCCGTCGACATCGCCACCGCGACGCGCGATCCGGCCGGCCACGGGCTTCCGGAGCTCGCGCCCTATATCTCGTACGGGGCGAGCCCGCGCGGGCCGATCAGCCTCGTGCAGGGCGCGAGGGCACTCGCACTCATCCGAGGGCGCGAGTACGCCGTCGTCGAGGACCTGCATGCGCTCGCCCGTGACGCGCTTCGGCACCGACTCGTGCTGTCGTACCAGGCGCTCGCCGAGGAGGTGACTCCCGACTCGATCCTCGACCAGGTGCTCGAGGCGGTCCCGACGCCGCAGCTCGACCTCGCCCGCGTGAGCGCCGCGTGAAGGTCGCATGACGAACGCCGGCGCGCTCCTCTCCCGGCCGACGCCGGCGCGGCCGGGGCCGGGCCTCATGGCGGAGGGGTTGCTCCGCGCGCTCGACATCTCGATCGCGCGGAGGGTGGAAGGGCTCCTCGCGGGCGACTTCCGATCGAACCTCCTCGGGACCGGGTCGGAGCTGGCAATGGTGCGACCGTACGTCGCCGGCGACGACGTGCGACGCATCGACTGGAACGTGCCCGCGCGGACGGGGGAGACTCACGTCCGGGTCGATCTCGCGGAGCGGGTGCTCGTCACCTGGCTCGTCCTCGACGCGTCCGCCTCGATGCAGTTCGGCACCGCGGACCGGCGGAAGGCCGACGTCGCGGAGGGCGTCGCCGTCGCGATCGGACACCTCGCGACGAGGAGAGGGAATCGTCTCGGCGTCGTAACCTTCGGCGGGCACGACTCGCGCGCCCTCCCGCCGAGACAAGGCCGCGTGGGCCTCGTCGGACTCCTCGCGGCGTTGCACGACGAGCCGATCGTGGAAGGCGAGGGCGTGGCATCGCTTGGCGACGCCCTCCGGCGCACCGGAGCGCTTGCCCGCCAGCGCTCGCTCGTCGTCGTCGTTTCGGACTACCGCGGCGCCGGCGACTGGCGGCGCCCGCTGCTCGAGCTCGCGGGACGCCACGACGTCGTCGCCGTCGAAATCCGCGACCCTCGCGAGGAAGAGCTGCCGAACGTCGGGCTCCTCTACCTCGTCGATCCGGAGACGGGACGGCAGCTTCGCGTGGACACACGAAGCCGGCGTCTACGCGAACGCTTCGCCGCCGCGGCCGCGGCCGAGCGGGGAGCGCTCGCGTCCTCGTTCACGTCAGTGGGTGTGCGACACGTCGTTCTCGGCACCTCCGGCGACTGGCTGCGGCCGCTCGTGACGTTCCTGCGCAGGGGTCGCTCGTGAGCTTCGAGTGGCCGCTCGTGCTCACGGCGCTCGCAGCGCTCCCGATCCTGGTCGCGCTGTACATCGACCGCGATCGGAGGCGCGTTGCGTCGCAGGCGCGATGGGGGAACCCGAGTCTCCTGCCGAACGTCGTCCATCGCGCTCCTGGTCGGTTGCGGTACCTGCCACCCCTGGTGTTGCTCGTCGCGCTCTGCGCGATGATCGTCGGGGTCGCGCGTCCGCACGCGACCGTGACCGTCCCTCGTGAGGAGGCGACGATCGTGCTCGCGATGGACGTCTCGCGCTCGATGAAGGCGACCGACGTCCAGCCGACGCGGCTCGACGCCGCCCGGGTCGCCGCGAAGACGTTCCTCGACGAGGTGCCGGAGAAGTACCAGGTCGGCGTCGTCTCGTTCGCGACGCGCGCCGTCGTGGGTGTCGCGCCGACTTCGGACCGGGCGCTCGTCTCGTCCGCGCTCGACTCGCTGAAGCCGGGTGAGGGGACGGCGATCGGCGACGCCGTCGCGCTCTCTCTGCGCGTAGGGCAGCCGAAGGGCGCTGCGGCAGCCGAGGCGCCGCCGCGCGCGATCGTGCTCCTCTCGGACGGCGCGCGCGACGGCGGGCAGGTCGCGCCCGCCGCCGCGGCGCAGCAGGCCAAGCGTCGAGGCGTTCCGGTCTACTCCGTGCTCGTGGGCACGCCCGATGGCGTCGTCGTGGAGAAGCTCACCGGTGGCTACCGACGGATCATCCGCGTGCCCCCCGATCCGGAGACGCTCCAGCAGGTCTCCGCGACGTCGGGCGGCGAGTTCTTCGCGGCGCCCGACGCGGAGGGGCTGCGGAAGGTGTACGAGGAGCTCGGTTCGCGCCTGGGCACGCGCCACCAGGACCGCGAGGTGACGGATGTCTTCGCCGGGGTGGCCGCGGCCCTTCTGCTCGTCGCGTCCACGATCTCGGCCGTCCTCTTCAAGATGGTGCCGTGAGAGGCGCGAAGGTTCTCGCCGCCGCGATCGTGGTCGGGGCCGCGCTCGTGGCGGCACTGCCCGCAGGAGCCGCGAACGAGTGTGCCGGCCTCAGGATCTGCGTGCCCGTGGCCGGTCCCTGGGTCGTCGTTCCCGCGTCGACGAGCGCGCCGCGCGAGCGCGTCGAGTACCAGCTCACCTGTCCACGCGCACACGTCGTCGGCGGGCTCGACGCTCGTCTGAGCGTGCGTGCGATCGACGTGAGCTTCCTCGCCACGCTCGGGAGCCCCGTGAACCCGGGCATCTCGACGTCGACGTCAGCGGTGTTCCTCGGGATCTACGCGGGCCAGACGGACCCGGCGCCGACGTTCCGGCCGTTCATCGGCTGCATTCCGGCGACCGGAGGCGGCACGCGTATTCCGACCTCCGTCTCCTCGTTCCCGCCCGGGCGCCCGATCACGCGTCGCGTGAAGACGGTTCGCGTCCGGCCCGGCACGACGACGGTCGTCCAGCGCTGCGCCTCGGGCGAGCGCCTCGTCAGCGGCTCCCACGCATTCGCGTTCTCGATGCGGACGCCGCCGAGCGCGAGCCTCGTCGGAAGCGTCTCGGGTATCCAGGAGCTCCGAGGCGAGAGCGTCGCGGTTCGCGTTCACGGCGACGCCGAGCTCGCCGGCGTCCGTGCGCTCGTCCAGGTCCACGCGCTGTGCACGAGGGCGCGATGAGCTTCAAGAGCCCGTGGATGCTGCTCGGCCTCCTCGTGCTCGCGGCTGCGGTCGGGCTCTGGCTGCTGGCCGAGCGGCGCCGCATGCGCTACGCCGTCCGCTACACGAACGTCGACGTCCTCGCGACCGTCGTCTCCGGCCGATCGTGGCTGCGCCTCGTCCCGGCGGTACTGGTCGTCGTCGGGCTCGGCTCGCTGCTCGTCGGCCTCGCGCGTCCGCAGGTGGAGCGGCAGTTGCTGAAGGAGCATGCGACGGTCATCCTCGTCGTGGACACGTCGCGCTCCATGCAGGCGGAGGACGTCGCCCCGACGAGGCTCGGTGCCGCGCAGGAGGCGCTGCGGACCTTTCTCGACCACGCTCCGCACGGGCTGCGCGTCGGCCTCGTCGTGTTCGCGGGCGAGGCGCAGGTGGCGACCCCGCCGACGCAGGACCACGCACTCGTCGGAACGGCGGTCGACCAGATCGACCAGTACCTCGTCTTCGGCGGGACGGCGATCGGCGACGCACTGCAGACGGCGGTCGAGCTCGGCAAGCAGGTCACCGGCGACGATGACGAGCAGGGCCAGGTCACGCTCGGCACTCCGCGCTCGCCCGTCCGCTTCCTCGCGCAGGCTTCCACATGCTCCGGCGAGAAGAGCCCAGTGTCGATCCTCTTCCTCTCCGACGGCGCGCAGACGCGCGGCGTGCTCCAGCCCCTGGAGGGAGCGGCGCTCGCGAAGCAGGCGTGCTTCCCGGTGTACACGATCGCCCTCGGCACGCCCGAGGGCGTCATCGACCGCGGCCCGTTCGGCGGCTTCCCGGGACAGGACACCGGCCAGCTCATCCCGGTGCCGCCGGACCCGGAGACGCTCCGGGCGATCGCGCAGACGACCGGCGGCCAATTCTCCGAGATTCGGACCTCCGACGCGCTCGAGCGGGCCTACAGCAACCTGGGCTCGCGACTCGGGCGCGAGCCCGGCGAGAGCGAGATCACCTGGCTGTTCGTCGCGATCGCGGCGGGGCTGCTCGCGCTCGCCGGGGCGTTCGCCACGGCGGTCTCGCCGCGCCTTCCGTAGTCACACCAGCGTGACCATGAACGGGCCGTCGGCCTCGTCCGCACGTCCGACGTTCTGGACGTGGATCCTGAACAGCCCCGGCCCCAGCACCTCGCTCGTCGCGGAGAACTCGCCGACACCGCTCGCAATGGCGCTCGGCGCAGCGTTCCCGACGAAGCGGATCTCGTAGACGCCGATCCCGGTGCGTCGCACCTGGATCGCCCTGCCCGTGCAGTTGAACCTCCGCGAGAAGAGCGCAGGAGTGCCGACGAAGTGGTCGGGCACGTTCGCCATGCCCTGAGCGGGGATCCCCGTGACCGTCGCCGCGCCTCGCACAGCGCCGTTCGCGCAGCGCTGCTGGGCGGCGGCGAGGCTCTGGACCCGCTCGCCGACGGCGAACGCCGATCCTCCGAGCGCAAAGAAGAGGGCGATGAGGGCGATTGCCGTTCCCGGGGTGACGGAGAGACGTCCGTGGCGCGTCATGTCGCAGGCTCCTTCCGTGCTTTCGTGTGACGGACCACGGTAGGTTCCCTCCGATGTCGGACGGCACGGCGACGCGCCGGCGGGGGCTGACGAACACGCACAAGCGGCTCCTTGGCGCGGCGGGCTCGATCGCGATCGTCGTCCTCGTCTTCGTCTTCGTCCTGCCACGCATCGCCGACTACCGGGACGTCTTCGACGTCCTCCGCGGGCTTGGCTGGCAGGACTGGGTCGTCCTCGGGGGCGCGGTCCTGCTCAACCTCGCGACCTTCCCGCCGCCGTGGATGGCCGCACTCCCCGGCCTCGGCTACCGGGAGGGGATGGCGATGACCCAGGCGTCGACGGCGCTGTCGATCGTCTCGCCCGCGGGCGCCGCCGTCGGCATGGCGGCGTCGTACTCGATGCTGCGGTCGTGGAGGTTCGGAGCCGCCCCGGTCGGGCTGGCGGTCGCGATCACGGGCGTGTGGAACCAGTTCGCCAACCTGACCTTCCCGGTCGTCGCGCTCGCGCTCCTCACCGCCGCGGACGAGGCTCATCCGGCCCTCCGAACCGCCGCGCTCATCGGCATGGCCGTCCTGGTCGTCGCGCTGTCGAGCTTCGCGCTCGTCCTCTCCCGCCCGCGGCGCGCGCGTCGCATCGGCGATCTCTCTGCCCGGCTGACGAACCGGCTGCTACGTGTCGTGCGTCGCGGACCGGTGGCGTGGGGAGGAGAGTCGTTCGCGCGCTTCCGGTCGCGGGCGCTCGGACTCCTCCGTCGGAGGTGGCACGTCATCACGATCACGACCCTGGCGGGGCACCTCACCGTCTTCGTCCTCATGCTCGTCTGCCTGCGCGTGGTAGGGATCAGCGGTTCGGAGGTGACCGCCGTCGAGGCATTCGCCGCGTGGGCGCTCGTCCGCATCCTCGGCGCCCTTCCGCTCACGCCCGCCGGAGTGGGAGTCGTCGAGGTCGGCCTGACCGGAGCACTGGTCGCATTCGGCGCCCCGAACGCCGAAGCCGTTGCCGCGACCCTCCTCTACCGCGCCCTCACCGTGTTGCCTACGCTGGCGCTCGGATTGCTCGCAGCCGCCACTTGGCGCACGCACCACCCGGGGGAGGCGATAGAGTCGCCGAGTGATCCCTGACGAGGGGCAGGATCACTGACTCGGGGGAGGGCACATGCCCCGATCAGGGCAAGGATGCCGTTTGGCTTTCGCGCACGGTGGGAATCGTGGCACCTGTGATTGCGGCAACACGGGTCCGCTTCGTCCTGGCGGCGGGCCTCCTCACTCTCGTAGCGGCGTTCCTTCTCGCTGGGCGCGCTGACGGGGCCGGGCGCTCGGCCGATGCCTACCTCGCGCCGGAAGGCGCGTGCCGATCCGCAAGCGACTCCTCTGCGACCGCGGCCGTCCAGGCCCGTGCGATCGCGTGTCTCGTCAACTGGGCCCGCGCGCAGGACCGGCGAGCGCGTCTCGTTCGCCGCGTCGCGCTCCAGCAGGCCGCGGAGCTCAAAGGGCAGCGAGTCGCGTCGTGTGGCCAGTTCTCACATACGCCGTGCGGCACGCCCGCCACCGCGGGCGTGCAGGCGGTCGGGTATCGGTATGCGTCCTTCGGCGAGAACCTGTTTGTCGGGACCTGGGGGCAGTTCTCAGCACGCGACGTCGTGCTCGCGTGGCTCGAGTCGCCGCCGCACCGGGCAAACATCCTGAATCCGAGCTTCCGCGACGTCGGCGCCGCGCCGGTTCGGGCGAGCGGCCTGCTGGACGGCTCGGACGCGGTCGTGTGGACCGCGACCTTCGGCTCGCGCCGCTAGCCGCACCGGCAGGACTCGACCGTCCCGCCCGGAAGTGACCGGCCGTGGGCGAGGAGAGCCACCTCGACGAGATGCGCTCGGCGATCCGCGGAGACTTCGAGCGGCTGGCGCGGCGACGCGGCGACCAGGAGCTCCTGCGCGTCCCCGACGAGTCTCTCCCGGACGACGAGCCGGACGTCGCCCAGCCCGAGGCGGAGCCGCAGCGTCGGTCCTGGCTCGAGCGCCTCTTCGGGCCTTGACCTGCGCCTGCGAGGTCTAATCAGGGCATGAAGAAGGCCGAGCGCGAGGCGATCATGCGCCAGGGAGTCGTCCTTCCCGAAACGCCGCGCCAGCGACGTGAGCGTGCGGCGCTCGAGGAGGACTTGCAAACGATCGCGCTCACCGGCAAGCCGCTCCCGGTCCGTGCCCGTCACTTCCGTCCCTCGGCGGAGGCCTACCTCGTCGCCACGCGTGGCCCGCTTCCGTACATGTTGCGGCTCCGCGAGATCGAGCAACGCACGGCGGAACACGAGGCCACGCTTCGCGAGGACTGGCACGAGCTCGCGGCGGAGTGCTCAGGTGACGCGTCGCGCTTTCGTCGTATCTGGGGAGCGCGAGCTCGCGAGCAGTCGTTCGACGAGCTCAACGACCTCATCGACCGTCACAACCGCTGGTATCCGGTCGAGTCGCGCCTGCCCATGGACCCGCGCACCGGCGACCACGCGCTCGTCAACGGCCGCGACTACCGGCTGGCGCCGCTCGATGCGGCGTGGATCCTCGAACGCTTCCCGCCAGACCTCGGGCTCGCGGCCCGCGACTGAGACAGCGCCCACGACGAGAGCGGCGAGAATGCCGCCATGACGCTCGCCGAGCTCGCCGTCACGATCGGGCTCCTCGGAGTGCTGGGGCTCGTCGCGAGGCGGTTCGGGCTCTCGGCGATTCCCGCGTATCTGCTCGCCGGGCTCCTCCTGGGCCCGAACGAGCCGACGCAGCTCGCGCTCGTCAGCCCGTCGGAGGTGACCGAGTTCGTCGCCGAGCTCGGGCTCGTGTTCCTCCTCTTCTTCCTGGGTCTCGAATTCAGCCTCGAGCGCCTGGCACGGACCGGACGGCACTTCGGTCTCGGAGGGACGGCCGATCTCGTCGTGAACGCGGGGCTCGGGCTCCTCGTCGGCGTTGTCGCGTTCGGGACGACTCCCGCCGCGCTCGTCCTCGCCGCGTGCATCTACGTCTCCTCGAGCGCGATCGCGGTGAAGGGGCTCACCGACTTCCGCCGCCTCGGCGACGACGAGACCGATCTCGTGCTCGCGATCCTCGTCTTCGAGGACATCGTCGTCGCGTTCATGCTCGGGTTCGCCGCGGCCGGCGGTGAAGGGCCTTCCGAGACGCTCGTCCTCATCGCGAAGGCGCTCGGCTTCATCACGGCGGGCCTCGCCGCGTCTCGCTGGCTCAGCAGGCCGCTCGACCGCTTCCTCGACCGGCTCCCGCTCGAGTTCTTCCTCCTGTTCTCCTTCGGTTTCCTCGTCGCCTGCGCCGCCGTCGCGGACGAGCTCGGCCTCTCGGAGGCGATCGGCGCCCTGATGGCCGGGATCGTCCTCTCCGAGACGACGGTTCGCGAGCAGATCGAGGATCGCTTCTTCAGCTTCAGAGACGTGTTCGCCGCGCTCTTCTTCTTCGTCTTCGGCCTCTCGATCGACGTCTCGGCCCTCGGCGACGTGGGTTGGATCGTGCTGCTCGCGGTCGTCCTGACGCTGCTCGGGAAGGTCGGCGCCGGCGTGCTTGCCGGCAGCGTGGGCGGGTTCACGGGCCGCCAGAGCTTCAACGCGGGGGTCGCGCTCGTGGCGCACGGCGAGTTCACGATCATCCTCGCGCAGGTCGCGTCGGACAACGCCGCGATCGACCCCGATGCGCGCGCAGACCTGGTCGCTTTTGCGGGCCTCTACGTCCTCGTCACCGCGACAGTCGGCATCGTGCTCATGAAGGAGTCGAAGCGACTGGGCCGCGCTCTCTTCCCGGTCCGTAGACTGGCGCCCGAGTCCTGATGCCCGTCGACCTGCGAGAGACCCGTCTGCCCGGTGTCGGGGTCAAGTACACGCTGCGGACCGCCCAGGGCGGCAAGCTCGCCGTCATTCTCCACGTCGACGGACAGCGCGAGATCTACTACTACGAGCGGGCGTCAGACGACGAGCCGACCGCCGTCATCGAGCTCCACGACGACGAGGCGCGCCAGCTCGGCGCTGTGATCGGCGGCGCGTACGAGCGGCCGCGGATCGTGGAGGAGCTCGAGATGGCGCTCGGCGAGCTCCAGATCGAGTGGATCCACGTGCCCGACGACAGCCCGGCGATTGGAAAGACACTCGCCGAATGCGGCTTGCGCGCCAAGACGGGCGTCACGGTCATCGCGATCC
>JBKOYF010000084.1:0-3870 GCA_046725305.1 Actinomycetota bacterium | reverse complement strand
ACGTGCGGGTTGTCCATGGCCCCGAGGATCCGCTCCGTCGGGCTGCGCTCGAAGGACGTGTGCACCGAGGCCACCACCCAGTCGAGCTCCGCCAGCACGTCGTCCTCGACGTCGAGGGACCCGTCGGCCCGGATGTTCACCTCGATCCCGCGCATGATGCGAAACGACCTCGAGCGGGCGTTCAGCTCCTCGATCTCCTTCCACTGGCGCTCGAGGCGGCCGTCGCGTAGGTAGTGCGAGTGGTCGGTGATGCAGAGGAAGCGGTACCCGTTCGACCTGGCGCGGGCGGCCATCTCCTCGATCGTGTTCTTCCCGTCCGAAGACCACGTGGAGTGACAGTGGAGCTCGCCGCGGAGGTCCTCGACCTCGACGAGCTTCGGCAGCTCGCCGTCGCCGCGGGCGGCGGGGAGCTCGTGCGTACCCTCCCGCAGCTCGGGCGGGATCGGTCGGTATCCGAGGTAGGCGTAGAGGTCGTCCTCGCTCGCGTGCGTCAGGACCTCCCCGGACTCGACGTCCGTGACGCCGTACTCCGAGATCGAGAGCCCGCGCCGCTGCGCCTCCTCGCGAAGCGCGATGTTGTGGTCACGGGAGCCCGTGAAGTGCTGGAGGACGTTCCCGTAGCACTCGTGCGGTACGACCCGCAGGTCGATGGCGAGCCCGTCGTGCCCCACGGCCGTCGCCTTGGTAGACCCTCGCGCGGTCACCTCCGACACCCAGTCGCCGCTGCAGAACGCCTCGATGAGAGCAGCCGGCTCGGTCGACGTCGCGATGAGGTCGACGTCGTGGACGGTCTCGCGCCGGCGGCGCACACTCCCCGCCTCGGACACGGCGACGGCCGTGGGATGGGCAGCGAGTTCCTCCACGACACGGCGGACCGCGGGCAGCGCTCTCGCGAGCAGGTGTCGTTCGTCCGCCGCCTGGCCGAACCCTGCTTCGAGCGCTTTCAGGATCTTCTCCTCGCTGCGCGCGCCCATGCCCGAGAGCTCGCGCAGCCGCCCGTCGGCCGCTGCCGAGCCGAGCGCGTCGAGCGACGTGATGCCGAGCTGCGTCCAGATGCGCGCTGCCGTCTTCGGGCCGACGCCGGGAAGGCGGAGGAAGTCGACCACTCCCGGAGGGACGAGCCCCCGCCGCTTCGTCAGCGCGTGCATCTCGCCGTCGTTGACGACCTCCACGACCTTCTGCTCGATGGTCTTGCCGATCCCCGGGAGCTCCTTGGCTCTCCCGTCGAGCGCGAGCTCGGCGATCGGGAGCGGCGACTCCCTGATTCGCCCCGCGGCGCGACGGTACGCGATCACCTTGAACGACTCCTCCTCGAGGATCTCGGAGAGGTCGGCGAGGAGGTCGAGCTGGTCGGCGAGCTCGCCGTTTCGAGGCAGTGCCGTCGGCATCCCGCGATGATACGGCGATGCCTCGAGCCGTCCTGTGCCTCCCGACGTACAACGAGCGGGAGAACCTGGAGCCGATGATCCGAGCGCTCGGAGCCGTGCTCGACACCGAGCGGGACCGCGTGCTCGTGATCGACGACGGCTCGCCGGACGGGACGGGCGACATTGCCGACCGGCTCGCGACGGAGCTCGGCTGGGTCTCGGTGCTGCACCGCGAGAAGAAGGAGGGCATCGGGCCCGCCTACGGCGCCGGGTTCCGGTGGGCACTGGGCGAGGGTGCCGAGCTCGTGCTCGAGATGGACTGCGACTTCTCGCACGACCCCGCGGACGTCCCCCGGCTCATCGCAGCGGCGGAGGACGCCGACCTCGTGCTGGGCTCGCGCTACGCCCCCGGGGGCGGGACCGCGAACTGGGGGCTCCTCCGCCGGATCGTCTCGCGCGGAGGCTGCCTCTATGCGCAGGTCGTCCTCGGCCTCGGCGTTCGCGATCTGACGGGCGGCTTCAAGTGCTTCCGGCGCGAGGCGCTCGAAGCCATCGACCTCGGCGCACTCTCCGCACACGGGTACGCCTTCCAGATCGAGACGACGTACCGGATCACACGAGCGGGGCTGCGCGTGAAGGAGGTCCCGATCACGTTCGTGGAGCGTCGAGCCGGCGCGTCGAAGATGACCGGCTCGATCGTCACGGAGGCGATGTGGCGCGTCCCGCTGCTCCGCCTGCGGGCTCTCGCAGGCAGGCTGTGACCGTGGACACGGTGGATGCAGCCACGTTCGAGAGCGACGTGCTCGCGTCGCCGCTGCCCGTGATCGTCGACTTCTGGGCCCCGTGGTGTAAGCCGTGTGACGCGATCGAGCCCCATCTGCGAGAGCTGGCGAGGGAGTGGAACGGGCGCGTCCGCCTCGTGCGCGTGAACGTCGACCACGAGGCCGGGCTGTCCGCCCGTTACGGCGTGCTCGCGCTTCCCACGGTGATCCTGTTCTCCGGCGGAAAGCCGCAGGCGACCGTCCACGGCGCGCAGCCCCGCACGCGCTACGAGCGGGAGTTCGGCCCGCACCTGTGACGACGGTCGCGACGAGCTGGGCGGACCTCCTCGAGGGCGAGGAGATCGCGTACAGCGGTGTCGAGCCGGCGAGGGATCCCCTCCTCGAGCGCCTTCCGGACGATCTCGACCCGCGCGTCGCCTCCGCCCTCGTCGCGAACGGCGTCACGGCGCTCTACCGGCACCAGGCGGAGGCATGGGAGGCCGCGCAGTGCGGCGAGAACGTCGTCGTCACGACCGGCACCGCCTCGGGCAAGTCGCTCGCCTTCAACCTGCCGGTGCTCGACGCGATCGCGCGACAGCCGAAGACGCGGGCGCTCTACCTGTACCCGACGAAGGCGCTCGCCCAGGACCAGGCGAGATCGCTGGCGGAGCTTCGGCTGAAGGGCCTCCGCCCGGCGATCTACGACGGCGACACGGCAGGTGAGCGCCGCTGGCAGATCCGCAAGTGGGCGAACGTCGTCCTCACGAACCCCGACATGCTCCACGTCGGCGTGCTCCCGCACCACGACCGCTGGGGGGACGTGCTCGCGAACCTCCGCTTCGTCGTCGTCGACGAGGCGCACGTGTACCGCGGTGTCTTCGGCTCCCACGTGGCGAACGTGCTGCGCCGTCTGCGCCGGCTCGCGCGTGTCTACGGCTCGGAACCACGGTTCCTGCTCGCGTCGGCGACGATCGCGAACGCGGGCGAGCTGGCGCTCGCGCTGACCGGTGAGGCGGCGACCGTCGTCGATCGCGACACATCCGCACGAGCCGAGCGCGAGGTCGTGATCTGGAATCCGCCGCTCCTCGACGCCGAGCTCGGCCTGCGCGCCAGTCCCCTCGGCGACGCGGCCCGGCTCCTCTCACAGCTGACCACGCGGGGGCTGCGGACGATCTGCTTCGCGAAGAGCCGCAAGGCGGCGGAGCTCGTCCACCGCTTCGCGAGCGAGCGCGTGGACATCGGGACCGCGCGTCGGCTCGCTCCGTACCGGGCGGGCTACACGCCCGAGCAGCGCCGTGACATCGAGCGTCGCCTCGTCGAGGGTGACCTTCTCGGCGTGACGGCGACGGACGCGCTCGAGCTCGGTATCGACATCGGCCTCCTCGACTGCGCGATCTCGGTCGGCTTCCCGGGAACGGTGGCATCGCTCCGCCAGCAGTGGGGACGTGCCGGGCGGCGCAGTCGCGGGCTGGCAATCCTCGTGGCGAGCGAGGACGCGCTCGACCAGTTCTTCGCGCGCGAGCCGGAGGCACTCCTCTCACGCCGCGTCGAGGCGGCGATCCTCGACCACTCGAATCCGCGCATCCTCGACCCGCACGTGCTCTCCGCCGCGTTCGAGGCGCCTCTCGACGAGGCGGACGCCGAGATCCTCGGCGCCGAGACCCTCCGCCGCGCCGCGGTGCTTCCCGAGCTCGAGCGCACGCCCGCGGGCTTCGTCTGGAAGGGACGCGACTACCCGGCGG
>JBKOYF010000005.1:0-13852 GCA_046725305.1 Actinomycetota bacterium | reverse complement strand
CGTGCGAGCGACTTCGCCCACCCCATGACGCCGGGCCGAACCGAGTTCGAGAGCGCGAGGTTGTCGATCGGCTCGCGAACGGTCGACGACGTCACGGCGACGATTCGGCCGCTCGCGCTTTTCACGGGCAAGGGGAGGCAGAGACCCGTGAGTCGCACCACCGACACGAGCAGGAGTCGCACGGCCTCCTCGACCATGGTCGCGTCGAGCTGCGTGGCCGCCGCGCGCGGAGGGCCTCCTGAGTTGTGCACGAGGATGTCGATTCCGCCGTACGTGTCCGCGGCCGTTCGCACGAGGCGCTGAGCGTCCTCCTCGTACGTGACGTCGCCGACGACGGCCAGCGCTCCGAGTCGCTTCGCCTCGCGCTCGAGGAGCTCCGCACGCCGGGCGAACATCACGACGTTCGCGCCCTCGCCGGCGAGCGACTCGGCGATTCCGAGCCCGATGCCCGACGACGCCCCGCAGACGATCGCCGTCCTCCCGGTCAGCCCGAGGTCCATCGCTACTTCTTCTTCAGCACGCCGACCACCTCGCGCACGGCGGTGGCGGAGGCGCGGAGCATCTTCCTCTCGTCGGCGGTCAGCCGCAGCTTGACGATCTCCTCGACGCCGCCCGCGCCGAGCTTCACCGGCACACCCATGTAGAGGCCGCGGATGCCGTACTCGCCGTCGAGGTACGCCGTGCACGGGAGGATGCGCTTCTCGTCGAGGCAGATCGCGTCGACCATCTGTGCGGCGGCCGCACCCGGCGCGTACCAGGCCGAGGTGCCGAGCAGGCTGACGAGCTCGCCTCCGCCGAAGCGCGTGCGCTCGACGAGCTTGCGGATGCGCGCCTTCGGCAGGAGCTCGGGAAGCGGCACCCCTCCGACGTTCGTCGCCGACACGATCGGCACCATCTGATCTCCGTGCCCACCGAGCACCACCGCGGTTACGTCCTTCACGGACACGTTCAGCTCCTGCGAGACGAAGGCGGCGAAGCGCGCGGTGTCGAGGATCCCAGCCATGCCGACGACGCGCTGCTTCTTGAATCTCGACGTGGCCTTCGCCACGTGACACATCGCGTCGAGCGGGTTCGAGACGACGACGAGGACCGCCTCCGGCGAACGCCGGACCGCTTCCTTCGTCACGGCGGAGACGATCGCCTCGTTTGTGGCGACGAGGTCGTCGCGGCTCATTCCCGGTGAGCGTGGCCTGCCCGCGGTGATCACGACGACGTCCGAGCCTGCGGTCTCCTCGTACCCGTTCGCGCCGAGCATCGTCGGCTCGTAGCCGAGCACCGCTCCCGCCTGGTTCATGTCGAGCGCCTTGCCCTGCGGGAAGTCCGGGATGATGTCGACGAGAACGACGTCGGCGTAGTCGCGGCGCGCGAGCTCCTGCGCGCACGTAGCGCCCACGTTCCCGGCGCCCACGACCGTGATCTTCTTGCGCATCAACCCTCCAAGGTCTCGATGATGGCGTCCGCGAACTCGGACGTGCCGACGGCCGTCGGATCGTCGCGCGTCGGCTTGAGGTCGTACGTGACGCGCTCGCCGGCTGCGATGACGGCCGCCACCGCCCCCTCGAGCCGCCGGGCGGCGTCGCGCTCGCCCAGGTGCTCGAGCATGAGCTTCCCGGAGAGGATCATCGCGGTCGGGTTCACCCGGTTCTGGCCCTTGTACTTCGGCGCGGATCCGTGCGTTGCCTCGAAGACGGCTGCGCGCTCGCCGATGTTCGCTCCGGGCGCGACCCCGAGCCCACCCACGAGACCGGCGGTCAGGTCGCTCACGATGTCGCCGTAGAGGTTCGGCAGGACGAGGACGTCGAACTCCTCCGGACGCTGCACGAGCTGCATGGTGAGCGCGTCCACGAGCACCTCGCGTGACTCGACGTCGGGATACGCCGCGGCGACCGTGCGAAATACGGACAGGAAGAGGCCGTCCGTGAACTTCATGATGTTCGCCTTCGTCACCCCGGCGACCTGTTTTCGACCGTTCGCGCGTGCGTACTCGAACGCGAAGCGCACAATCCGCTCCGACGCGGCGCGGCTGATGGACTTGATCGAGATCCCCGACCCCGGGGGAATCTGCTTCGTTTGAAGCCCGTTCAGCGTGCCGATCACCTGATCGGCAGCCTCGCTGCCGGCCTCGTACTCGATGCCGGCGTAGAGGTCTTCCGTGTTCTCGCGGACGACGACGACGTCGACGTCGGAGTACCGCGAGCGCACGCCCACGTACGACTTGCAGGGGCGCAAGCACGCGTACAGCTCGAGCTCGTGGCGGAGGGCGACGTTCACCGAGCGGAACCCGGTCCCGATCGGGGTCGTGATCGGCCCCTTCAGGGCCACGCCGTTCTCCTTCACCGAGGCCAGCGTCACCTCCGGCAGCGGCGTGCCCGCCTCCTCCATGACGTCGACGCCGGCCTGGCGGACGTCCCATTCGAATCCGACGCCGGTGGCCTCGAGCACGCGGCGGGTCGCGTCCGTGAGCTCCGGCCCGGTCCCGTCGCCGGGGATGAGGGTGACGCGGTGGGCCATGGCCGCGGCCGATGGTAGCTGGGCCTCGTGGAATCCCGGTCAGGTAGCGTCTCCGGGCGGATGAGCGAGGTCGCCGACTTCAAGCCGGGGCTCGAAGGCGTCGTCGCGGTCGAGACCGAGATCGCCGAGCCCGATCGCGAAGGCGGTGCGCTCCGATACCGCGGTGTCGACATCGAGGAGCTCGTCGGGCATGTCCCGTACGAGAAGGTGTGGGGCCTGCTCGTCGACGAGCGCTTCGAGCCCGGTATGCCGGAGCCCGAGCCGTACGTGCCGGCGGGGCTCACCGGGCGGGCACCAGCCGATGCACAGGCTGAGATCGCCCGTCTGTCGGGTGTCTGGGGGCTCGGTCAGCTCGCGGACATCACGGACGAGCAAGCTCGCGACGATCTGGCGCGCCTCTCGGCGCAGCTCATGGCGATCGTGGCACGCTCTGCTCGCGTCGCGGACGGACACGACGACTCGGTTCCGGACGGCGTGGTCGCCACCGGGAAGACCGCGGCCGAGAAGTTCCTCCTTCGCTGGCGGGGGGAGGCCGATCCTGCGCATGCAAAGGCGATCGACACCTACTGGATCTGTACGGCCGAGCACGGGCTGAATGCGTCCACGTTCACAGCGCGCATCGCGGCGTCGACGGGAGCGGATGCGGCAGCGGCGCTCTCAGCAGCCGTGGGGACTCTCTCCGGGCGTCTGCACGGTGGTGCGCCGGCACACGTCATTCCGATGATCGACGAGGTCGCCGCAATGGGAGACGCGGAGCGCTACGTGAACGACCTGCTCGAGCGCGGAGACCGGATCATGGGGTTCGGGCATCGCGTGTATCGCGCGGAGGATCCACGCGCGCGGCTGCTTCGGCGGACCGCAGAGGACCTCGGGGCGGCACGGGTCGACACTGCGAAGGCACTCGAGGAGGCGGCGCTCGCCGGGTTGCAGAAGCGCCATCCCGAGCGGGTGCTCGCAACGAACGTCGAGTACTGGGCGGCGGTCGTGCTCGACGTCGCCGACATCCCGGCGAAGCTCACGCCCGCGATGTTCGCATGCGCACGAGTGGCGGGCTGGTCGGCGCACATTCTCGAGCAGAAGCGCGCCGCCCGGCTCATAAGGCCGTCGGCGCGCTACACCGGACCCGGACCACGCCCGATCTCGTCCGTCTCGTGACCCTCGCCGAGGCGGCTGCGGAAGCGGACGCCCTCGCGGACGCGGGAGAGGAGCGCGCGCTCGCGCAGCTCCGTTCGCAGTGGGACGAGGAGATCGAGGCGGCCGTCCGCGACGGCGACTACCGGGTGCGCGCGCAGGGCTACCGGGCGATCGCGCAGTTCCGCTTCCGCCAGAAGCTCGAGCTGCTGCGGCGCGGCCTGGAGGACGAGAGCCCGGCGGCACGGGGCTCTGCGCTCATCGCGCTCGAAGGCCTCTCGCGCTCGCATCCCGGAGACGTCAACGCCTTCCGCCCGCTCCTCCACGAGCTCGCCGCACGCGATCCGAACGCCGCCGTGCGTCGCCTCGCCGTCATCTGCCTGAAGAACGGCACGGCCCAGCGCGACACGCTCCAGCTCCTGGAAGGCATCGCGGAGGCCGACGAGGAGGACGCCGAGCTGCGCAAGACCGCTCGCGCCGTCCACGCATCGCTCAAGAAGAAGGCGGTCGCGCGGTGAGCGAGGTGCTCGTCGCGGTCGTCATGGGCTCTCGCTCAGACTGGGAGGTCATGGAGCACGCAGTTGAGACGCTGGGAAAGCTCGAGATCCCCCACGACGTGCGCGTGCTCTCCGCGCACAGGACGCCGGACGCACTCGACGCCTTCGTAGCGGACGTAGAAGAGCGCGGCGTGCAGGTGTTCGTCGCTGCGGCAGGCGGCGCCGCGCACCTCGCCGGGGTCGTCGCCTCGAAGACGCTGAAGCCCGTCCTCGGCGTGCCGATGGGAACGCAGCTCGGCGGCCTCGACTCGCTGCTCTCGATCGTCCAGATGCCGGCCGGGATCCCCGTCGGGACGCTCGCGATCGGTCGCGCGGGCGCCGTCAACGCGGCGCTGTTCGCAGCCGAGATCATCGCGCTCCGGGATGAGGACGTCGCCCGGCGGCTCCGGCAGCACCGCAAGGAGCAGGCGCAGGCCGTCCTCGACGTCGGCGACCCGAGCCGGTAGTTAGGCCGAGTCGGAGTCGGCGGGCTTGGCTCGCTGGCTCCTCCGCGCGTGCGGATGCGCGTCGAAGTAGACCTCGCGTCGACGGCGGTCGGAGACGTGGGTGTAGCGCTCGGTCGTGCCGAGATCGGCGTGGCCGAGCATCTCCTGCACGGAGCGAAGGTCGGCGCCCCCCTCGAGGAGGTGCGTCGCGAAGGAGTGCCGTAGGAGGTGCGGATGGACACGGGTGGGTTCGAGGCCGGCGCGGTCGGCGAGCTTCCTCAGGATGAGGAACGCTCCTGCTCGCGTGAGCGCTCCGCCGCGGGCGTTCAGGAACAGCTCCGGGCGATAGCGACGGTCGAGGTGGGGCCTTCCTAGCGCGAGGTAGCGCCGCACTGCCTCCGCGGCCGGCCTGCCGAGCGGCACGAGCCGTTCCTTCCCGCCCTTTCCGAGGACACGCACGATGCGTTCCTCGATCGCGACGCTGCTCTTCTCGAGACCGGTCGCCTCGGAGACCCGCAGCCCGGCGCCGTAGAGGAGCTCCACGAGCGCACGATCGCGAAGGGCGCGCGGCGTCGTGCCGGTCGCAGCCTCGATGAGGCGCTCGGTCTCCGAGGGAGACAGCGCCCGGGGGAGCGTCCGGCCGCGTCGCGGGAGCTGGAGCGACGCGGCGGGATTCTCGGACTTCGCGCCGACGAGGACGAGGTGGCGGAAGTACGCACGCACCGCGGAGACGCGTCGGGCGATGGTGGTCGCCGCGAGACCGTCGGCCCGCATCGCGGCCAACCAGGCCTCGAGCTCGTCCACGGTCGCGTCGGCAACGACACCCTTGCGGAACGCACCGAGCGCGGCGAGGTCACGCCGGTAGGCGTCGACCGTTCGCGGCGAACGGCGAACCTGGAGGTTGAGCAGGAAGCGCTCGGCGTCGGGGTCTGAGGCAGTCACGGCGCCCGACCGGATTCGGCGGGCAGCCGCCCGCTCCTCCGCAGGATCAGCTGCGAGGGTGGGACCTGTCGTACACGCGCTTGAGGCGGCGCGCGTCGACATGGCTGTAGATCTGCGTCGTCGACAGGGACGCATGCCCGAGGAGCTCCTGGATGACACGGAGGTCTGCGCCGCCCTCGAGGAGGTGCGTGGCGAACGCGTGCCGCAGGCGGTGCGGGTGCCGAAGCAGCCGGCGCACGGTGCTCGTCTCGAGCCGACGCCCGCGCGCCGAGAGGAAGACGGCGTCGTTGGCGCCCGTTGCCAGCGTGGGTCGACCGTCCCGGAGGTACACGGCAAGGCGGTGGGCGGCCTCCTCGCCCAACGGCAGCACGCGCTCCTTCCCGCCCTTGCCGCGAACATGCACGACCTCCCGCTCGAAGTCGACGTCGGCGAGGTCGAGCGACACGGCCTCCGCGCTCCGGAGCCCCGCGGAGTACAGGAGCTCCAGGAGCGCACGGTTGCGGAGGGCGAGCGGCGAGTCGCCGTCGACCGTCTCCAGGAGCTCGTCGATCTCGGCAGCCTTCGGCGCGTCCGGGAGGCGCCGCGAGCGCCGTGGCGCGAGCGCGGCATCGGGGACCGCCGCCGGGCCGAGCGTGAACCGGAGGCACGAGCGCACGGCGGCCAGACGGCGTGCGATCGACGCCGGTGAGAGGCGGTTGCGCCCGGTACCGAGCTCGGAGACCCAGTCCGAGAGGACGCGCGCATCGACGTCCTCGAGCCCGAGGCTCTGACCCTCGAGCCAGTGCGTAAAGGCGCGCAGGTCCGACCCGTACGCGCGCCGCGTCGCCTCGGAGAGCCCACCGTGCTCGAGAAAGCGCTCGATCGCGGCATGCGTGTCCATCCCGCGACTCTTCGCCGCGTCGCGCGTGTCGCCTGCCCGCAGGCAGGCTTACGGGATGCCCGGGAGACGCTTCGATGCGTTCGTGCCGGACGAGCCGCCCGAGCGGCCGTCGGATCCGGCCGTGCGCAAGGCGAACCTGCGGCGAATCATCCGACTCTTCCGGCCGTACCGGGCGCGACTCACGGCGGTCTGCGCCCTCATCGTGTTCTCGGCGGCTGTCGGGGTCGTGTCGCCGTTCCTGCTCCGCGAGGTGCTCGACGTCGCCATCCCGGAAGAGAACGTCGGGCTCCTGACGGCGCTCGTCGCGGGGATGGTCGCAATCCCGATCGTCACCGGCGTGATCGGCGTCTGGCAGACGTTGCTCTCGAACCAGGTCGGGCAGAGCGTCATGCACGACCTGCGAACGCAGGTGTACCGGCACCTCCAGCGTCTCTCGCTCGCGTTCTTCACGCGCACGCGCACCGGCGAGGTCCAGAGCCGGATCGCGAACGACATCGGCGGCATCGAGACGGTCGTCACCTCGACGGCCACGTCGGTGCTCTCGAACGTGACGACCGTGCTCGCGACGATCGTGGCGATGCTGCTCCTCGACTGGCGGCTCGCCGCCTTCGCGCTCGCACTCCTCCCCCTGTTCGTCTGGCTCACGAAGCGCGTCGGGGCGCAGCGCAAGAAGGTCACGGCCGAGCGGCAGGCGTCGCTCGCCGACGTCTCGTCGATCGTGCAGGAGTCGCTGTCCGTCTCCGGGATCCTCCTCGGCAAGACCATGGGGCGAACGGACGACCTCGCCGAGCGTTTCGCCGGCGAGTCGCGACGGCTCGCCGACCTCGAGGTGCGCAGCCGGATGACGGGCCGCTGGATGATGGCCTCGATCCAGATGACGTTCGCGATCATGCCGGCGCTCGTCTACTGGTTCGCCGGGTTCTCGATCGCGCACGGATCAGGCGCGATCACGATCGGGACGCTCGTCGCGTTCACGACGCTGCAGACGCGGCTCTTCTTCCCGATCGGGAGCCTCCTCGGCGTGCAGCTCGAGGTGCAGAGCTCGCTCGCGCTGTTCGACCGGATCTTCGAGTACCTCGACCACCGAATCGACATCGTCGAGGGTACGGAGACGCCCGTCGAGCCCCGTGGCGAGGTCGCCCTCGACTCCGTCTGGTTCCGCTACGACGAAGCGGCGTGGACGCTCCAGGACGTGTCGTTCACGGTCCCGGCCGGGACGAAGACGGCGCTCGTGGGCGAGACCGGCTCGGGCAAGACGACGTGTGCGTACCTCGTCGCGAGGCTGTACGACGCCACGGATGGCTCCGTCTCGATCGACGGCGTCGACGTTCGCGACCTCACGTTCGAGTCGCTCACGGACACCGTCGGCGTGGTCTCGCAGGAGACGTACCTCTTCCATGCGTCGGTGCGGGAGAACCTCCGGTTCGCGAGGCCGAGCGCGACGGACGAGGAGATCGAGGACGCCGCGCGTGCCGCGCAGATCCACGAGCTGATCGCGACGTTGCCCGACGGCTACGACACGATGGTCGGCGAGCGCGGGTATCGCTTCTCCGGCGGCGAGAAGCAGCGCATGGCGATCGCGCGCACCGTTCTGCGCAATCCGCCCGTGCTCGTCCTCGACGAGGCGACGTCGTCGCTCGATACGCAGACGGAGCGGCTCGTCCAGGAGGCTCTGGAGCGCCTGTCCGAGGGCAGGACGACGATCGCGATCGCGCACAGACTGTCGACGGTGCGCGACGCCGACCAGATCGTCGTGCTCGACCGCGGACGCGTCGTCGAGCTCGGGACGTACGACGAGCTGCTCGCGCGCGGTGGGCGTTTCTCGGAGCTCGTGGCCGGCGACCGGCCTCTCGATGCGGTCGCGGCCGACTCCGCCTGACCGCGATCACGCCTCGAGCTGGATCTCCGCCGGGAGCACCGACAGCCGCTCGGCGTGCTCCAGCTCGACGCGGGCCCTGGAGTCGAAGTAGACGTACGCGGTGACGAGCGCGACGAACGGCATCGCCAGGGCGTACACGACGCCGGCGACGAGGTTGAGGAAGACGAGCGGGATGTTCGTCAGGAGGATGAGGATCGCGCCGAGGAGTGGGCCCGTGACGAGCGCCAGCGCTGCGCTGACTCCGACGAGCGACCCAACGCGGATCCAGCGACCCCGGACGAGGGCGCCGCTCCGCCGGAGCGAGCGGAAGGGCAAGCGGTCCTCGAGCTCCACGACGGGAGCGACGAGTGCCCAGCGGACCGCGATCCAGATCGCGACGGGGATGAGGAAGACGGTCGTCGTCAGGACGGCCCACACGACGACGAAGAGCGCGATCGCGCCGAGGAGCGGCCGCAGGCGCCGGAACGTCAGCCGGTAGGCGCCGACCGCCCCGATCTCGCGACCCGCGTCGATCTCGACGAGCGCACATGCGCATGCCGCCTGCACGAGCCCGAGACCGAGGAGTGCAAGCATCGTGCCGATGACGACGGAGAGGAACGCCCATGCTCCGGCGAGCTCCCCCGAGACACTGCCGAGGACGTCGAGGCCGCCGAGCAGGACCCACTGCGCGAGGGTGATGACGACGCTGAGGGGGATGAGCAGAAGGCCGAGCCCGAGGAAGAGCCCGGGCCGCTTCACATACATCCGGGCCGAGGCCGAGAGGATCTGCCCCCAGGCTCGGCGACGAGCGATCCGCAGCGGCGCAACAGGCGTCCAGGTAGCGCGCACGATCGCGAAGGCGGCGAGGCCGAGGATCGCGGCGAGCACGAGCAGCGTGAGGCCGGGGTTGCGCAGGAGCTGGATGAGGCCTTTCGAGCCCCTCGCGACCGCGCTGCAGAAGAAGTCCGTGGTCGAGGTACCGAAGACCCCGGCGGCCGGGACGGCGTAGCTCCGGTCCCGCCAGTCGTCGGACCAGGTGATCGGCTTCGTCCACTGTGTTTTCTGGTTGGGGCCGGTCGGCCCGTTGAAGAACGCCTTCTGCAGCTCTCCCCACCGACCCTCGAATGCGATCCACGGGTATGCCTCCCGGGCGGCCGCATCGTCGCTCGGGATCGTCTCGACGACCGGGAGGAGCTCGGTGTGCGGGCCGCGAGTGTCGTCGCACCCGACGCCGGCGTCTGCGGAGCTTCCCAGCCAGAGCGCCGAGCCGTACTTGTTCGCGTGCGACCCGCGCGACGGGTAGACGACCGGGCGCGTCCCGTCGACGACCTCGAGCTTGTCGTCGTCCCACGACGCCCGCTCGGCGCCCTCGTGCGAGCTGTAGCCGACGTCGACGGGATCCTCGTCGAGTGCAGCTCGCGCGTCGGCCGCGTCGAAGACGAGCTGGACCATCTCCCAGTCGCCTTCGTGCGTGTTGTTGAAGTCGTTGAAGGGGTAGAAGAACCAGTACTGGAGGGCGACCTTCCCTGGACGCCCCGGCTCGCCGACGACGTGCGCGTACACCGTCGGCTTGCTCCCTTGCGTCAGCCGCCTCGCCCACTGCTTGTAGTCGCAGCCGGCGTCGAGCGGATCTCCCGGGAAGTCGAGGTGGTACTCGTAGCGGCCGACGAGATCCTCGGCGCTCGGCCCGATCTTGACGAGGTCCGTGCGGTTCCAGGGTCCGCGCAGCGCGACCGTCTCGTCGCCGAGCAGTCGATCGACGTCGGTCGGGACGAAGGGCTCGCCCGGTCCGCACACATCGGTCTGTGCGACGAGTCGGACGATCGGCGCGTGCCGCTCTGCGAGCGCTTGCTCGTCCGCGCGGTTCGCGGCAGCCGTTGGTGCTGCGACCAGCGCGAGGAGCACGACGACGGCGAGCGGTCCGATGCGACGCACCGCGGCATTCTCCGTGCGGTCACGGACGGTCGCTGCGCCATGCGGCGCCCGAAGCAGCGTACGATGAGGCGCTGTGATCGCGATCGTTCCCGACCGGGACGAGCTCGCGCAGCACGGGATCGTCGCGCGCGGGCACATCTTCTGGCACCCGACGACCTCGCAGCTCTACGAGCACGCGCTCGCGCGCGGCGAGGGCAGGCTCGCGGAGGGCGGCCCGCTCGTGGTCGACACGGGCAGGCACACCGGACGCTCGCCGAAGGACAAGTTCGTCGTGCGCGAGCCCGGCTCCGAGTCGCGGATCTGGTGGGGAGACGTGAACGCCGAGATGTCCGAGGAGTCGTACTACCGCGTGCGCGAGAAGGTGACCGCACGGCTCAGCGAGGGGGACGTCTACGTCGTCGACGCCTTCGCCGGGGCGGACCCCGAGCTTCGCATCGCGGTGCGCGTCCTCAGCGAGAGCCCCTGGCACGCGCTGTTCGCGAAGACGCTCTTCATCGATCCGAGCGACGAGGAGCTCGCCGACATGGAGCCGCAGGCCCTTGTCCTCCATGCGCCGTCGGTCTCGGCGATCCCCGACGAGGACGGCACGCGGACCGAGACGTTCGTCTGCCTGCACCCCTCACGCACGGAAGTGCTCATCGGCGGCACCTTCTACGCGGGGGAGATCAAGAAGTCGATCTTCACGGTCATGAACGACCGCCTTCCGCTCGACGGTGTCCTTCCGATGCACTGCTCGGCGAACGTGGACGACCGCGGTCGCGTGGCCGTGTTCTTCGGGCTCTCGGGAACCGGCAAGACCACTCTCTCCGCCGACCCGGAGCGCCACCTCATCGGCGACGACGAGCACGGTTGGTCGGACACCGGGATCTTCAACTTCGAGGGCGGCTGCTACGCGAAGGTCATCCGCCTGTCGGCCGAAGCGGAGCCGGAGATCTACGCGACGACGCGCTCCTTCGGCACCGTCCTCGAGAACGTCGTCGTGGACGAGCGCGGAGTGCTCGATCTCGACGACGGCTCGAAGACCGAGAACACGCGCGCGGCGTACAAGCTCGAGCAGATCTCGAACGCGCTTCCCGAGAAGCGCGCGGGTCACCCCGGAGCAGTCGTCTTCCTCACCGCGGACGCCTTCGGCATCCTGCCGCCGATCGCACGCCTGAGCCGCGACCAGGCGATGTACTGGTTCCTGTCCGGCTTCACGGCCAAGCTCGCGGGCACGGAGATCGGCGTGACGGAGCCGCAACCGACCTTCTCGGCATGCTTCGGCGCGCCGTTCCTGCCGCAGCCTCCGTCCGTCTACGCCCACATGCTCGGCGACAAGCTGGACGAGCACCCGAACACGATCGTGTGGCTCGTGAACACGGGGTGGACCGGAGGGCCGTTCGGCGAGGGCACCCGGATGCCGATTGCCGTCACGCGAGCCTTGCTCGACGCCGCGCTCTCGGGAGAGCTCGCAGGCGTCGAGTTCCGAACTGATCCTTTCTTCGGGTTCGAGGTCCCCGCCGCGGTACCGGGCGTCCCGGTGAAAGTGCTCAATCCGCGCTTGACGTGGGCCGATCCGACGGCCTACGACGCGAAGGCAGCTGAGCTCGCCCGGATGTTCCGCGACAACTTCACGCGCTTCACCGATGTGTCGCCGCGCGTCGCCGCCGCGGGACCCGCCCGCTAGTCGCCTTTCTTACCCACCGTTCACACTCGCACGGCTATAAGGGCCGGGTGGCGCACCCGACACCGCGGCGGCTCGCCCTCGTCCTGGCGTGCGCCATCCTCGTAGGAGCCCTCGCTGCGGCTGCCGCGCACGGTGCCGGACGAGCTCTCTCCGCTGAGCCCACGAGCGCGCGGGCGCTCGACGCAGAGCTCGCGGCGCCGCTTCGCCCGGCTCGGCTCGTTCAGGCCTCGGTCACGTGGCGCGGAGGCCCGACGACGACCTCGACGGGGGAGACGGTCGACGTCCGCGTCTCGGCCGCACTCCCGGCCGAGGCCGCATCACCCAGCCGCTGGGCGGAATTCCTCACCGGGCTGACGCACGGCTCGGAGATCTCCCAGCTCACGGTCTACATCGGGACGCTCGACGACGTGCAGGGCATCTGCGGCACGAACGCGCTCGGCTGCTACGCCTCGGATCAGCTCGTCGCGCCGGGCGAGACGACGATCGAGGTGAGCCCGGAGGAGGTCATCCGTCACGAGTACGGCCACCACATCGCCTACCACCGCTCCAACCCGCCGTGGAACGCGATCGAGTGGGGCCCGAAGCAGTGGGCCAGCGTGCAGAACGTGTGCGCGCGGGTGGCCCGCAAGGAGGCGTACCCGGGCGACGAGGGCTCCAACTACGCGCTGAATCCCGGCGAGGCCTGGGCGGAGACGTACCGCCTGCTCGACGAGCGCAAGGCCGGGATCACGACCGCGTCCTGGCGGATCGTCTCGCCGAGCTTCCTCCCGACCGAGCAGGCGCTCCAGGCCGCTGAGCAGGATGTGCTGCAGCCCTGGACGGCTGCGCACACCACGTCCGCCACGCACGTCTTCGGGAAGCGAAGCGCGAAGGTGTGGTGGATGCGCCTCTCGACTCCGCTCGACGGGACCCTCCGTGTGAACGCGACGGTTCCGAGCGGTGGCACCTACGACGTCGCCCTCGTCGCCGCCAACCGCCGAACCGTCGTCGGCCGTGCGGACTGGGTGGGGCAGCGCGCCAAGCGCTTCGACGGGTCGGTCTGCGGCCAGCGCTCGCTGTTCGTCAGGATCACGCAGAAGGGCACGCTCGGCCGCGTACGGGTGTCGGCGACGACACCGTAAAGGGGGTCCTGGTCGCCCGAGGGTTCGACCGGGGAGACGCGAGGACGATCAGGTAGCTTCCGAAGCGGTGGACGCGAAACACGACGTCGTGGTCGTCGGCGCCGGCCTCGCCGGAATGCGAGCGGCGATCGAGGCTTTCGACGCAGGAGCCGACGTCGCCCTCCTCTCGAAGATCCACCCCGTGCGAAGCCACTCTGGCGCGGCCGAGGGAGGCATCAATGCGGCGCTCGGCAACGCGTCCGAGGACGATCCCGAGAAGCACGCGTTCGACACCGTGAAGGGCTCCGACTACCTCGGGGACCAGGACGCGATCGAGATCCTGTGCAACGAGGCTCCCGGCGACGTCTACCAGCTCGAGCAGTGGGGCGCCGTGTTCTCCCGGACGCCGGACGGCCGGATCGCGCAGCGTCCGTTCGGCGCTGCGGGCGAGCCGCGGACCGCGTACGCGGCGGACATCACGGGCCACGTCCTCATTCATGTGCTGTACGAGCAGGTCATGAAGCGCGACATCCTGACGTACGAGGAGTTCTTCGCCTGGAAGCTCGTCGTCGACGACGGACGCTGCCAGGGCGTCATCGCGTGGGACCTCCTGAACGGGGGCCTGCACGCAATCGGTGCGAAGACCGTGATCCTCGCGACGGGTGGGGCGGGCCGGCTGTACACGGGGACGACGAATGCGTACGCGTGCACCGGGGACGGGATGGCGCTCGCGCTGCAGTGCGGGGTCGCCTTGAAGGACATGGAGATGATGCAGTTCCATCCGACGACCCTCGCGCCGACCGGCGTCCTCATCACCGAGGGGTGTCGCGGGGAGGGGGCGTACCTC
>JBKOYF010000067.1:0-4995 GCA_046725305.1 Actinomycetota bacterium | reverse complement strand
GTTTCGACGAGCAGCAGCTTCTCGGCCGTAATGTGCGCCGCGAACGTCGGAGCGGCGCGCTTCGCCAGTTCTGCCAGAAGTTGGCGCCTAGTTGCGAGCGCTTGCTCCACATCCTGGTCGGCGAGCGCGTCCCATTCCGGGTGCGCGGCGTGCACCGTGTGGTGGAGAACATCGGCCAGGAACACGATCTCGTTGTCCGGAGGGCCGATCTCCACGATTGCGTGTCCCGGCCGGTGACCCGGTGCCGGACGAAGCCGGAGCTCCGGGGCGAGGTCTGCGTCGGTCGCCTCCACGAGGAGACCAGCGGCTTCGAGGAGACGGACCGCTCTCGTTCCGGCGTTCAAGGGCTCGTCGGGATCCTGAATCCGGGCTGCGGCTGCGGCCTGAGGGTGCACGACAACCCGTGTCGCCGGGAAGGCGGGTTCGAGGTCATCGGGCCACGAGCCTGACAGCAGGCCGCCAACATGGTCGAAGTCGAGATGGGTGAGGACGACGCGATCGATCTCCTCCGCCGTCGTCCCGGCCCGAGTCAGCGCGGCATCGAGATCGCAGGAGAACCCCTCGTGTGGCCACCACGACGCGAGAATCCCCGCACCGGCGTCGACGAGGATCGTCTCGCTCCGGCTGCGAGCGAGGACCACGTTGATCGGTGACCACATCCACGTACCCATGGCAGGGTCGGGCGAGACCCAGGAGCAGGGATGTCTCGCCCGCCCGATCTCCAGCACGTCGACCTGCCACCGACCGGCCCTCAGCGAGCAATCGTGCTGGACGGGCCCCGACGGCGTCATTGCCGGTCCCGTCGTCGCCCGACCACGCCACGGGAGCGGTCGCAGCCCGAGGAGGGCACGCGACGCGCGACGGGATCGACGGCATCACTCGGCCGGCTGCACCGTGGATGTTTGACATGTAACATGCAACACGTGCCGAGAATCGACCGGAGTGCGACGGCCGTCTGGGCGGGGAGCGTCGCACGCGGGAGCGGTGAAGTGTCGTTCCCGTCGCTGACCCTGACAGGCCTTCCGTTCACGCTCGCAGGTCGCACGGTCGAGGAGGTCGGCGAGACAAGTCCGGAAGAACTTCTTGCGGCGGCCCATGCCGCCTGCTTCTCCATGGCTCTTTCCGGACAGCTCACGCGGCGCCGGGCACCCCCCGATCGGCTAACCGTGACGGCCACGTCCTCGCTCGCCGAGGTCGACGGGTTCAATCGAATCGTCGCGGGCGCACTCGTCGTCGAGGTAGTGGGACCGATGCTCCCGCCGGGAGAGCTCGAGGGCGCGCTCCGGGAGGCAGACGAGCGGTGCCCGTTCAGCGCGCTGCTCCGGGACGCAGGTGCGACCGTCACGGTCACCCTTTCATCTCACGTCGGCAGCTCGTAGACGCCCGACCGCCTCTCCGCTTGCGAATCGCGCGAGCGCGTCGTTGAAGGTCACGGCATCTGTCTCGAGGAAGGGGACGTGGGCGCTCTCCTCCATGATCAGCGCTTCGCCGCGCGGGGCAGTTGTGGCTATCCAGTCGGCAAGCTCTGGCGGGTAGTAGGGATCGTGGCGACCGTAGATGGCCAGCACCGGAACGGCGAGCGAGCGCACGACGTCACGGTGATCGAGGCGCGCTTGCGCGCGAACGGTCTTCAGCACGACGTCGAGGGGCGTTTGGAGTGCGATGGCCAGCATCCAGCCGACGACGTGGTCGAGTGGTCGGAGGAACCCCTCGCGCTGGAACGCCAGCTCGTGCTCCGGCCAGGACTGCTCGACGGCCTCCACGTACCCGTCGAGCTCCGCCTGCGTCATTGACCAGGGGAAGTCCGCGGTCCGCGTCAGTCGCACCGGGCCGTTGACGAGAACGAGCCGGCCGACACGGGAGCCGCCGCGAGCCATGTGCTGCAGCGAGACACTGCAGCCCATCGACCAGCCGACGAGGGTGGCGTCCTCGAGCCCCAGGAGCTCGAGCACGCACGCAAGGTCAGCGGCATGCTCGTCGAAGTCGTACCGGCAGTCGGGCTTCTCCGAATGGCCCATGCCCCGCAGGTCGTACGCGACGACGCGGAAGCGATCCTCGAGAGCGGCCACCGTGCGATCCCAGACCCGGCTCGAGCCCTTCCAGCCGTGCACGAGCACGATCGGAGGCCCGTCGCCTCTCGTCGTCACGTGGAGGCGCGTCCCGTCCGTCGAGACAACAGAGCCCACGACGGTCACCTGCGGCCCTGGCTAGCGGTCCACGACGTCGACGGCGAAATCCGACCCGGCCAGGTCCGCCACCCCTGCCGGAGCGACGCCATCGAGACCGGCAGGCACGAACGGGATCGCGTCAGGGCCGAAGAGGTCGTCTCGGACGTCGTCGCCGAACGGGTGCCAGATCAACCGGGCCGTGTCGATCAGTGAGAGGTCGACATCGGCGATCGCGAGGCCTTCCTCGTAATCGGGCACCTGCGCCACTGTCCGGCCGAGCGGGTCGATCACGTACGAGCCGCCGCTGTGGGCCCACCGTGAGCCGAACGCTCCGCCCGGCGGGTTCTGCGGCGTCACCTGACTCGCAATCACGACCCACGTCCCCGTGTCGAGCGCCTGTGCGACGCCGAGCTCGCGATGTTGCTCGAGGCGCTCGCCTCGCAGCGCTGTCTCGCGCGGGACCGGGCTCGTCCACAGTGCGCAGTGGATCTCGGCACCGAGCCGTCCGAGCGAGCGACGAATCAGCGGATGGTGGTTCTCGAAGCAGATACAGGGAGCCACCCGACCAGCCGGACTGTCGAACACGACGAGGTCCTCACGGCCGCCACGCTGGAACCAGAGCTTCTCGTGCATGACTGCCACGAGCTTGCGATGTCTGCCGACGTAACCGCTGTCCCGTGAGATCATCACGGCTGTGTTCCAGAGCGCCGCGCGAATCGTGGGGTGGCGCTCGGCAACCCCGACCAGCAGGTCCGCTCTCACGTCGGCCGCGATCTCGGCGAGGTCGTCCGTGAACGGCCCCGGGACCTCGCACGCGCTTTCGACGTAGGCCTTGTAGTACTGCTGGATATCCGTCCACAACTCCTGCCCCTCGCTGGTCCACGGGAACGGGTCGGGGACGTACCGTGGGTACCCGGGCACGATCAGCTCAGGGAAGACGACGAGCTCTGCGCCCTGGCTCGCAGCCTGCGACGCGAACGTGCGGATCGCGTCGAGGCTCCGCTCGACGTCCATCGGGATCGCGGCCATCTGGACTGCTGCGACACGCATCTCAGTGCTCCCTCCTGGTCACTGCTGTGAGGACGTCGTCGGCGCTCGCTACCTCGGCGCCCCAGGTATCGATGACGGCGAGATACACCTCGGTGTGTTCTTCCCACGGGGCCCCTGCGACACATTCACGGACCACGACAGCGGGGATGTCGCGAGCGAACGCGTCCCGTGCGGTCGAGCTGATCGCATTGTTGATGCTCACGCCCGTCAGGATGAGCGCCTGCGAGCCCAGTGTTCGGAGAACGTGGTCGAGGTCGCTCCGAAAGAACGCGCTCGGCCGATTGTGGTGGCAGACGAGATCGGAGTCTGCGAGCTCGATCCGTGGATCGACAGCGGAGCGCGGGGCGCTTCGCCGCATGTCGCGGACGAGCGGCTGGTCGGCGAGCAGCCCAGCGTCGGCGAGGTCGTCCCGGAGCGTGTAGCAGGACAGGACCACCGGCAAGCCGGCCTCGCGTGCGCGGGGCAGGAACGTGTTCACCGCGTCGACGACGGCGGGATTGTCGAACGGGCCGTCTGCCCCGATGAAGACACGCTGCATGTCCAGGACGAGTACCGCGGGCCGGGTCGAGGCGAGCTGCGTCCTCACGTCGTACGTCTCCGCCTGAAGCGGTCGATCAGCACGGACGCGAACAGGACGACCCCGGTGATCACACCCTGCCAGTAGACCGAGATGCTCGAGATGATGAGCCCGTTCTTCAGCACGCCGATGAACAGCACACCGAGGAATGTTCCGAGCATGCTTCCGATTCCTCCGATGAAGCTCGTCCCTCCGAGAAGGACCGCGGCAGCGGCGGAGAACTCGATTCCCTGGTCTGCATCGGGCGATGCGGCTGCAAGCCGCGCGGTCTCGATCACACCGGCGAATGCACAGAGGCTCGCCGAGATCGCATAGGTCGAGAGGCGCACGAGGCGGACGTTGATCCCCGCGAGCCGCGCCGCCTCGGGGTTCCCGCCGACGGCATAGATCATGCGTCCGTAGCCCGTGTACCGCGTCACGACGATCGCCAGCAGGAGGACGACGAGGGCGATGATGACCGGATAGGTGATGTCGCCGATTCGGCCGTTTCCGATCCTCCTCAGCCCCTCCTGCTCGTAGAGGCCCTCCACCTCGCCGGCCGTGATCACCGATGCGAGACCGCGAGTGGCGACCAGCACTCCGAGCGTGACGACGAAGAACGGGAGATCGAGATACGCAATGGAGTAGCCGGTGATGGCGCCGCCCAGCAGCGCTCCGCACACGACCACGATGGCGATCGCCAGGATCAGGGGAACGTCGTGGGACAGCAGGACCCACAGCACCACGCCACCCAGAGCCAGGACGCCGCTGAGCGAGAGGTCGAACCCGCCGCACAGCATGGTGAAGGTCAGTCCGACGCTGACGATCAGCAGGATGGAGCTACCGTCGAGGACGTTCCAGAAGTTCGCAAGCGTGAAGAAGCGCGACTGGTTGACCGAGAAGAAGGCGATCAGGATCAGCAGGACGGTCAGGACGCCCAGGTAGCTCAGGAGCGCCTCCCAGAAGCGACGAGCGGCCACCCCGCCCCGCGACACCTCAGACACGTCCGACCCCGCCGGCGCTCAGCAACGCGATCCGCTCGTCCGACGCCTCGGTCCGAGACAGCTCGCCGACGAGTCGCCGCTCGTGCATCACCAGCACCCGGTCGGCGAGGCCGAGCACTTCCATCATCTCGGACGTCACGAGGACGATCGCGATGCCGTCCTCCAACATCTCGCCCAGCAGCCGAAACATCTCCTCTTTCGCACCCACGTCGATGCC
>JBKOYF010000004.1:0-24272 GCA_046725305.1 Actinomycetota bacterium | reverse complement strand
CGTCCACACTTCGTTCGCAGGCGCAGCCACGTACGTACGGCCGCCCTTTGTAAACGGCGCGTTTTGCTTACCGATCACGGGCGCGTTGGGGATTGCCACGATGGACTGGTAGTCGCCCTTGAACCCGGCGTACGGCACTCGGAAAACGCTGTCCGAATCGGCCGCATCCGTGAAGACGAGATACCCGCCGTAGAGGCCTCCCGTCGGGAAGTTGCTCTCGTCGGGATCGGCCGTGATCGTGACCCCGACACTCGCGCTTCCGCCCGCGGGAACGGTCACACTCGGGCTCGAGAACGAGACGCCCGTCGTCGGCAGCCAGAACGAGTTCGGCGGGAAGGTCTCCGGCCCCGTCGAGATCGCGTCGACGTGCGACAGGGTGTACGTCACTGCGGAGGTCGACCGGTTCGACAGTGTGAGCGTGGCCGTGTGCTGCAGGCCCTCCCCGAGCGACAGCTTCCCGGGCAGGATCGTCGTCGTCGCGTTGATCGCGTCGTCGATGTCGAGCATTCCTGCCCCCTGGCGGTGCACGACGTCGAGGAAGCCGAGCCCGGGGTTCCCTGACCACACGTGCGGATCCGCGCTGTTCTCGAGAACGTCACGGAACATCGAGGCGGGCAGATTCGGCCGTGCCTGCTTGAGCAGCGCGGCCGCGCCCGCGACATGGGGCGACGACATCGAAGTGCCGCTGATCGTCGCGTAGCCTCCGCCCGGCTGCTCGAGCGGATACGTCGAGCGGATGAGGCCACCCGGTGCACCGATGTCGGGTTTGAGCTCGAGCGTGGCCGCCGTCCCGTACGACGTGAACGACGACAGGAGCCCACCGGTCGGGTTGACGATCGTGACCTGCTGGTTCGTCCACGTCAGCGTTACCGGCCCTGCTGCGAGACGACCGTTGATGAGTGCACCTTCCGTATCGGAGATCGCGACCACTGGAATCGTGATCGGGATCTGTGGCGGTCCTGCTGCTGCCTGGAGCGCGACGGTCGGGCTGAATCGTCCGCAGTTCGGAGGGCAGTTGTTGTAGAGAACGACGGCCGCCGCACCTGCGAGCTGCGCATTGCGCGCCTTCTCGTAGAACGTGCACGTGCCGCGCCTGATGAGCACAGCCGTGCCCGTCAAGCTCCCGGGAGCCGGCGCGACCGCGTTGCACGCGTCGTTCGCGGTCGACGTCGTCCCGGTCCGCGACATCGGGAGCGATCCCGAGGTCGGTGGCCCAGGAGAGGAGGCGGCGACCGTGTACCCGATCACCGCGTTGTCGGGCGAGATGGTGAACGCATTGATTCTGACGTGGCTGTTGTCGAAGGACGCAACGCCGATGACCTTGTCTCCGACTCCGGGTGCGCCGGCCGAGTAGATGCCGGACGCCCCGCTGTTGCCAATGGATGCAACGACGACCATTCCCGCGTCGACGAGGGCGTCGGATGCCGCGGCGGTCGGCGATCCGGGCCAGTTGTTGAACGCATCGCCGATGGACATGTTCAGCACGTCCATTCCGTCGGCGAGGGCGCGCTCCATCGCCGCGATCATCACGTCGTCCGTCACCGAACCGGTGCAGCCGAAGACACGGTATGCGCCGAAGGTGACGTCGGGCGCGACGCCGAGAGCGCCGTTGGAACCCGATGCCTTGTCCGCACCGACGATGCCTGCGACGTGCGTACCGTGGCCGTTGCAGTCGTCAGGGAGCGAATCCGGCTGAGGGACCGGCTGGTAGCTCGCGCTCTCGGGGTCGGCGTTGTAGTCGTCGCCGACAAGATCGAAGCCCGTGGTGATGCGCGAGTTCGGGAACGAATGTGGTGCTGCGGCGTTCCCGTCGCCGCCGAGGTCTGGATGGTCGACGTCGATCCCGGTGTCCATGACCGCGACCTTGACGCCCTCACCTGTCCATCCGGCAGCCTGCGCGAGGTCCGCGCCCGTCATCTGGATCGCCGTCGCGAGCTCGGGATCCGCAGTCGTCACCGGTCCGAGCGAGTAGTAGCGGGCCGGATAGATCCGTGAGACGCTGCCGATCCCGGCCAGCTTGCCTACGTCATCGGGATCGATTCGAACGGATATGCCCTTGAAGAGGCGCTTGTAGTCGAACCGCTCGGTGTACTTCAGCCCGACGGCCTTCGCCTGTTTGCGAAACGTGTCGGCGCCGTCGGCCAGCTCGACGAGGAACGTGTCAGGTGACTGCCCTGCACGCGCCTCGGGGATCGAGGCTGTCTGTGCCGTCGGCTCTACCCGCCCGCCGGCGGCGGCCATCGGTACGACACACGCAGCGACGAACGCCAGCACAGCGCCACGAGCAATCCAAGATCTGGGCCTCATAAGACGTCTCCCCTTTCGACGGTTACACGGCCGTAAACGGCCTGCCCCTGAAGCGACCGCATCCTATTCGGGTCACGAAATCCCTGCAAGACACAGGAGGCGGCATTCAGCATTCACGCCTCCTCCCGTGTGTCATGTCAGCCCGCTGGCTCTAGCCGTGGATCGAGATGAGGAGCGGGATCATGAGGATCGCGACGATGTTCGCGATCTTGATCATCGGGTTGATCGCGGGGCCGGCCGTGTCCTTGTAGGGATCGCCGACAGTGTCACCCGTGACCGCGGCGGCGTGCGCCTCGGACCCCTTCCCGCCGTAGAGACCGTCCTCGATCGTCTTCTTCGCGTTGTCCCACGCGCCTCCGCCGGAGGTCATCGCGATCGCGAGGAAGAGTCCGGTCACGATCGTCCCGATGAGAAGGCCGCCGAGCATCTCGACGCTGATGATCCCCACGATGACCGGGACGAGCACCGGGATGAGAGCTGGCGCGAGCATCTCCTTGATCGCCGAACCGGTGACGATGCCGATCGCCTTCGAGTAGTCGGGCCGCGACGTGCGCTCCATGATTCCCGGGTTCTCGCGGAACTGGCGCCGCACCTCCTCGACGACCTGGCCGCCCACCCGGCCGACCGCCTGCATCGCGAGCGACGCGAAGAGGAACGGCATGAGGCCTCCGATGAAGAGCCCCGCGATGACCCAAGGGTCGCCGAGCGAGAACGTGATCTGGCCGAGCTGCTCCTCGAGGCCGCGCACGTACTCGTCGAACAGGATGAGGGCCGCGAGCCCGGCCGAACCGATCGCGTATCCCTTCGTCACGGCCTTCGTCGTATTGCCGACGGCGTCGAGCGGATCCGTGATCCCGCGCACCGACTCCGGGAGATCGGCCATCTCGGCGATACCGCCGGCGTTGTCCGTCACCGGGCCGTACGCGTCGAGAGCGACGATGAGCCCGGCCATCGAGAGCTGGGCCATGACGGCCACGCCGATCCCGTAGAGGCTCTCGCCCGCCGCGTAGTACGCGCCGACGATCCCCGTGGCGATGACGATCACCGGCAGGGCCGTCGCCTGCATGCCGACGGCGAGCCCCGCGATGATGTTCGTCGCGTGGCCCGTCTGCGAGGCCTTGGCGATGTCCTTCACGGGCTTCCAGCGCGTGCCGGTGTAGTACTCCGTGATCGCGACGAGCAGGAAGGTGACGCCCAGCCCGATGAGCGCCGAGCCGTACAGGTTCCAGTAGTCGAATGCACCTCCGTCGTACGCCATCGTGACCGGGATGAACCCCAGCGCGGAGAGGACGGTGGCGACGATCACGCTGCGGTAGAGGGCGTTGATGATCGCGTTCGGGCCGCTGAAGACGCGCGTGAAGAACGTCCCGATGACGGACGCGAGTATCGAGATGCCGCCGAGCGCGAGCGGATAGAGCCAGAGGTCCGCCTGCCCCACGCCGATCCCGAGGAGCATGACGGCGACCGCGGTCACCGCGTACGTCTCGAAGAGGTCGGCGGCCATGCCCGCGCAGTCGCCGACGTTGTCGCCGACGTTGTCCGCGATGACGGCCGGGTTGCGCGGGTCGTCCTCGGGGATGCCGGCCTCGATCTTCCCGACGAGGTCCGCTCCGACGTCCGCGGCCTTCGTGTAGATGCCGCCGCCGAGACGCGCGAAGACCGAGATGAGCGACCCACCGAACGCGAGCCCGATGAGGTCGTCGACGGCCGACTGCGGGCTGTTCCCGATCCAGTCGGTCAGCACCAAGTAGTAGCCCGCGACGCCCAGTAGCCCGAGTCCGACGACGAGGAGGCCGGTCACGGAGCCCGCGCGGAATGCGATCTTGAACGCCGGCTGGAGGCCTTCCCTGGCCGCCTCCGCCGTGCGGACGTTCGAGCGGACGGCGACGTTCATCCCGATGAAGCCTGCCGCGGCCGAGAACAGCGCTCCGATCAGGAAGCCGAAGGCGGTTCCCCAACCGAGCTTGTCGTAGAAGCCGAGCAGGAAGAACGGCACGATCGCCACGACGGCGATCGTCGTGTACTGCTTGCGCAGATACGCGCCAGCGCCCTCCTGCACGGCGCTCGCGATCTCGCGCATCCGCTCGTTGCCGGCCGGCTGCTGGAGCAGCCACCAGGTGAGGTACAGCCCGTACAGAACCGCCACGGCAGCGCACGCGAGCGCGAACCCGACGGCGTGATCTACGAAGAAGTCCATGATCCTCCGGTTCTCCCGCCCATCACAAAGTGAGCGCCCGGTCGCCCAGGCGCGGCGGATTATGTATCACAAGCGGCGAGAGCGCCTCGCGGTCAACCCGCGCCTTCGCCCTCGGCGACGGCCTTCGCGTACGCGAGCTGGAGATTCGTGCGCGCCTGCTCCAGGTCGCGGATGAGGGCCTCGTCGACGCCACCCTCTCTGAGCACCGGTTCGAGCGCCCGCAACGACTCGATCGCCATGCGGGCTTGCTCGAGGTCGCGGGCCTCAGGCGACACGCGGCGGAAGCCGATCGACGCGGTCGCGGAGAGCGCGTTCACGAGGATGTCGGCGACGCCGACCCGGTCGAGCGCCTCGCGCAGCTCCTCCTCGCTCGCAGCCCGCTCCTCGTCAGCCACCGATCGTCTCCGTCGCCCGCACCTGCTCCGAGTAGATCTCCTCGAGCGAGGCGCCGTCCTCGAAGCGCTCGATCTGGCGCTCGGCAGCGTTCTGCGCGGGGATGGCGAGGAAGGGACTCGCACCAAGCTCGTCCGCGAGGGGGAGCACCCACTCGACGAGCTCTTCGAGTCGCTGTCGCGCCGGGACGGGCTCTCCCCGCTCGAAGTCAATGAGCTCTCCCGCCAGGCCGTAGCGGATCGCGCGCCAGAAGTTCTCCTCGATCAGCCGATGCGGAAGCGGCGAGACCGCCTCCCCCTCGTCGTAGGCGCGTGCGACGCACGCGACGAGAGACACGGCGAGGGCGGCGACCGCCTGTGCCTCGGCAAGCTCGGGTTGGCCGTCGCAGATGCGGATCTCGACCGTGGGGAACGAGAGGTGCGGACGGACGCTCCACCAGATCTGCGTGTGCTCGGTGATCGACCCGGTGCTGTAGAGGAACCGCACGAAGTTCTCGTACTCGGCCCACGACTCGAACGCGTCGGGCACGCCGCAGCGCGGGAAGAAGCGGGTGAAGATCTGCGTGCGCGCGGAGTGGAGGCCGCTGTTCACGCTCTCGACGAAGGGTGAGCTCGCCGACAGAGCGAGCAGCTCGGGAAGGAAGTTGCGCATGCCCGCGACGGTCGCGATCGCCCGGTCGGGGCCGTTGACCGCGACGTGCACGTGGAGCCCGAACGTGTTGTTGCGCCACACGACGTAGCGGAGGAGCTCGTCGTTCCGCCGGTAGTGAGGCGTGTCGATGATGCGCTGCTTCTTCCAGTCGGCCCACGGATGCGTCCCGGTCGCTCCGAGGAGGAGACCCATCGGCTCGACGAGAGCGCGGAGTTGTGCGCGTCGCTCGGCCATCGCTCCAGGGACGTCCGCGAACGTCTCCTGCCGACCGGTGCGGACCTCGACCTCGGAGGCAATGAGCTCGCCCACGAGGTGCGCTTCGAGAGCGGTTCCTTGCGCCGCCGCCTGGACGTCCTCGAAGCGGTTCGTGAGGTTCAGCGAGTCGGGATCGAGGATCGCGAACTCCTCCTCGACGGCGACGGTGAAGTCGGTGGCGGACTCGAACTGCGCACGCGCGAGCGCGATCAGCTCGTCCGGGGAGAGGCGCTGCTCGTCACCCATTGGCAGCGCACTACAGTAGTTGAAGCGTTAGCGCTTCTTGCTGCGCGTGGATGGCTGCCATGCAGGGGAGACGGTCGACTCCTTCTGACGTGTGCACGACGTCAGCGGGCGAACGACACGAGTCTTGATGTCGACCAGCGAAATGGCCGTGCATTGGCGGCTCGGTGAGGTCTGGAAGGCAAGCGTGCGTCCGTCGGGACTCCACGCGAGGCTGTACAGACCACTGCTGAAGTGTTGGTGCTCGAGCACGAGCTTCACGCCGGTGCCATCACGATGCATGACGTAGATACCCGCTGCTCCCTCCATGAGCATCCCGGTGAGCGTCCAGCGTGCGAACGCGATCCGCGACCCGTCTGGCGACCACGCAGGCGCGGCTTCGAAGACACCTGGGGTGCGTGTCACGCGCCGTGCAGCGCCTCCCTCTGACTCCATGACGTAGAGGTCGAGGCTGCAGCTGGTCGGCGAAGCGACGTTCTGGCAGCGGGCGAACGCGATCTCACCACCGTCCGGAGACCACGCCGGATCCGTGTCTGCGCTTCCTCGCGTCAGGCGTCGCGCGTCGGTACCGTCGGCGTTCATCACGAACAGCGCCCCTGGCCTCGAGGGCGTGCCGCTGGCGACGGATCTTCCGTCGACGTACGCGATCCGGCTGCCGTCGGGTGACCAGGTTGGCTGCCCAGCGGAGCGCCCGTCCCGCTCACGTGTGAGTTGCTGGAGATCGTCGCCGTCAGCGTCTATCGCGAAGACGTCGTCGTCGCTGAACGTGGTGTACTCGCCGACTTCCTCATTCCGTGTGAACGCGATCCGACGTCCATCGGGGGACCACGCGGGAGTGGACGTCTCGAGTCGACTCGTAACGCGCTTGCGACCGGCTCCGTCGACGCTGATCAAACACACGGCATACCAGGGATTCTTTGGCTCGCGGCAGCCGTAGGCGATCAGGTCGCCGGTAACCGGCGCGGGGTCGTCACGCGAGAGCAGATACACGGCCGTTCCTGCGAGGGCAGCGAGACCGAGGGCCGCGAGGGCGAGGACGACCGTGCGATTCGCCGGCATTTTCGAACCTCCGGCGCGATCCTTCCGAAGGCACGGGCGAAAGACAAGCGGCGTTACTCGACGCCCAGATCGAGGAGGCGCTCGGCGACGCTCGCCCAGCTCCAGCGTTCGACCGCCGCCCGGCGCGCGCACGCCCTGAGCTCGGCCCGCTCCGCCGGGCCGAGCGTGAGGAGCTCGGAGAGCTTCCGCCGCAGGTCGGAGGCATCGCCGGTGGCGAATGCAGCGAGGTGCCGGAACTCGGGTGGGTACCTCTCCTCGACACCCTCGGCGATCTCCGCGAGGCCCGAGTGGCGCGCGACGAGCGGCGGGCACCCTGCCGCGGCGGCCTCTGCGGCGACCATGCCGAACGCCTCCGGAAAGATCGACGGGACGACGCACGCGTCGGCGAGCGCGAGGAGGTACACCAGGTGCCGATGCTCGAGCGGCCCCGTGAAGAGCACCGGTTGCGCGCCCGCCATCGACTCGAGCTCCGCGCGGTAGTCGCCGAAGCCGACGACGACGGCGCGGGCGTCGATGCCCTCGAGCGCCTCGAGCAGGACGTGGACGCCCTTGTTCCGCAGGAGCTTGCCGAAGTAGACGACGGTCGGCGCGTCGCCGGCGAGGAACGCGGCAAGCCGCTCCGCGTTGCCCTCGTCCGGGAGACGCTCGTTCGCGTCGCCAGGGTTCGGGATGTCGTGCCGAGCCTCGGCGACGAGCCCGGCCAGCGCCTCGTTGCGAAGTCGCGGCCTCCACTCCTCGATGTCGACTCCGGGTGGCACCTCGTACACGTGGTCGACGTGGTCGCAGACTTCGCGCACGACCTCGCGGATGTGCGCAGAGCCGACGAAGACCGCCGACGCGCTCCCGAGCACGTCGTGGCCCCACGTCTCGAGCTCGGGGCGTCCCCGCATCGAGTACTCGAGCTCCGAGCCGTGGGCCTTGACGGCGTACTGCGCCCCCGTCGCCCGGCCGACCGCGCCGCCGAGCAGCACGTGGTTGCAGAGCAGGAGGTCGGCGGGCAGCCGCGCGGAGACCGCCGACGCGTTCGCGCCGACCCACCCATCGAGCTCCTCGCGCGAGCAGTCCTGCAGCAGCTTCACGTCGTAGCCGTCGTAGCGGTCGAGCACGAAGACCGGGAGGAGCCCGCCGACCTCCGGCCGGACGACGTCGGCCCCGCCCAGGTCGTATCGCTCCGGGTGCGGCTCCTGGCAGACGACGGTGACGTCGTGGCCGGCGCCGGCCCACTCGCGGGCGAGCTGGCGCGTGTAGACGTTCGATCCCGTTCCGCCCAGCAAGTACCCGTGCCAGACGACGATCTTCACGCGCTATGCCAAATGGAAGTACAGGGCGTAGAGCAGGTCGACCGCGGGGTTCGAGGTGTGGACGTTGACGTCCGCCGGCACGTCGAGGAGCGCCTCCGAGTAGTTGAAGATGATCTTCGCGCCGGCCGCGATGAGGGCGTCGGCTGCGTTCTGGGCGGAGTCCGCCGGGACTGCGATCACGCCGACGATGATGTTGCGCTCACGTGCGATGTCGGCCACGTCGTCGATCGAGCTGATGGTCAGGTCGCCGACCCGCTTCCCGACCTTGTCGGGGTCGTTGTCGAATACCGCCGCGACCGTGATCCCGTGCTCGGCGAAGATGGGCGAGCTCGCGATGGCGCTCCCGAGTCGACCGGCGCCGACGAGCGCGATGTTGTGCTGTCCCTGCGTCCGCAGGATCTGGCGGATCTCGTCGAGGAGCGCGTCCGTGCGGTACCCCACGCCCCGCTTGCCGAACTTCCCGAACGCGGAGAGATCACGGCGGATCTGGGTCGCGTTGATGTTCGTGTACTCCGAGATCTCCTGCGACGAGATCCGCTCCTTGCCCATCTTCCGCGCCTGAGTGAGCACCTGCAGGTACCTGCTCAGGCGAGCTGCGACCCCGACGGTCAGGCGTTCGGCCACGTGCTCCCCCTGTCGACAGTTTGTGACAATGCGTCACGATTCTGCCAGCGGCCTCGGGAGGGCCGTCAGAGAACCGTCAGGCGGCGAGTCGGCGGAGGCCCTCGGCATCCACGAAGTACGTGAATGCCTGGACGCCGTCGACCTCGACGACCGGGAGCAGCTCGCGGTACCGCTCCTCGAGCTCGGCCCGGCCGCTGACGTCGACGAGCTCGAGCTCGAAGCCCACCTCCGCGCGCACCGCCTCGACCACCTCGAGCGCCCGTGTGCAGAGCGTGCAGTCGGGCGCGTGGTACACCGTCACGTGGCGAACAGGCTTCACGACGCCGCGGCTGCGAAGCAGCCGCCTTCAGGGATCGGACGCGACCGGAGACTCCGCGCTAGCGGATCTCCGGTCTGCGCGAGAGTCACGGATACAGGCCCCTGGTCGTCGTCGCCTCCGCGACGCGCTGCACGGCGAGCCCGTACGAGGCCATGCGCATGGTCGTCCCCTTGGTCTCCCTCGTCAGCCACACCTCCTCGAAGGCGCGGGCGACGATGTCGTGGAGCTTCGCGTTCACCTCGTCCTCGCGCCAGAAGTACTCCTGGAGGCCCTGCACCCACTCGAAGTACGAGACGACCACCCCACCCGCGTTCGCCATGACGTCGGGCAGCACGAGCACGCCACGGTCCTCGAGGATCGCGTCGGCGGCAGGCGTGACGGGCCCGTTCGCACCCTCGCAGATCACGGTCGCCTTCACGCGATCCGCGTTCGCGTCGGTGACCACCTGCTCGAGAGCGCAGGGCGCGAAGATGTCGCACGGGAGCTCGACGAGCTCCTCGTTCGTGACGGCGTCCGCGTTCGCGAGCCCCGCGAGCGTGCCGTGCTCCTGCTTGTGCGCGAGGGCCGCGGGGACGTCGAGCCCGGCGGGGTTGTAGGCACCGCCTCGCGAGTCCGAGACGCCGACGACCTTCGTCCCCTCCTGGTGGAGGAGCCGTGCGAGGTTCGAGCCGACGTTGCCGAAGCCCTGGATCGCGACGGAGTACTCGCTCATGCGCCGGCTCTGCTTCGTCGAGAGCGCCTGGATGCAGTACAGCGCCCCGCGCGCAGTCGCCTCCTCCCGCCCGAGCGAGCCGCCCACGGAGAGCGGCTTGCCGGTGACGACCCCGAGCACCGAGTGCCCCTTGTTCATCGAGTACGTGTCGAAGATCCACGCCATCACGCGGCCGTCGGTGCCGACGTCGGGTGCCGGGATGTCCCGCTCGGGGCCGATGTCGTTGATGATCTCGCTCGTGTAGCGGCGCGTGAGCCGCTCGAGCTCGTCGCCGGACAGGGTCTTCGGATTGCAGACCACGCCGCCCTTGGCGCCGCCGAACGGCAGCCCCATCAAGGCGCACTTCCACGTCATCCACATGGAGAGCGCCTTGACCTCGTCGAGCGTGACGTCGGGGTGGTACCGGATGCCGCCCTTGGACGGCCCGCGCGCGATGTTGTGCGTTACCCGGAAGCCCTGGAAGACCTCGATCGACCCGTCCTCCATGGACACCGGGATCGAGACCTCGACGGCTTTCTTGCACTGCGAGAGAACACGGATGAGATTCGGGTCGAGCGCGAAGATCTCGCCGACACGGCGGAGCTGTGACTTCGCCAACTCGAAGGGGTTCTCACGGAGATGGGATTCCGCCACGGCGGTTGACATCGAGACTCCTCCCTAGCTCGATCGACGGCGCGAGTATAGGGCCGCCGATGCCCGACCCGATCCGCCGCGTCCGCCGTCCGGCTCCGCTACCTAACGCGGTATTCGATCTTGTCCGACTGCTCGCGGGTCCCGTCGCCGGGGTGTGCGACGACCCGGACGACGTAGCTCCCGCGGCGTAGCCGCTCGCCGGTCGGGCCCCTGCCGGTGAGCCCGAACGTGTACCGGCCGGGAAGCACGTCGCGGCGCCTCGCGAGGAGCCCGAGGCGGGTGCCTTCGCGCCAGAGCTCGATCTCGAGCAGCTCGACCCCCCGCACCTGCGGATCGGTCGCGCCCGTCACCGACCCCGCGACGAACGAGAGTGCTGCCGGCGTCGCGTCGGACACGCGAGAGCCCGTCCTCGCCAGCGCGAGCCGCGACACCAGATCGACGTCGACGGGCACCGCCACCGCCCAGGGCACGTGCACGTCCGGCGAGTCGCCCGTTCTCAGTACGAGCTCCCCGGTCGCCGCACCTGCCTCGGACGAGAGGTCGCCCGTGTCGGCGCGAACGACGACGTCTCCGCTCGCGCCCGCCTTCAGGCGGAGACGCTGCGGGTCGAAGGTGATCTGCACGCCCTTCGGTGCGATCGCGCTGTTTCCGATCGAGACCGTGAGTCGCCGCGTCGACACGTTCGTGATCCGCACGACCCGCTCCAAGCCCGAGCTCGGACGTGCGGCGCCGAACGACACGGTCGAGGGGTCGGCGTAGATCTCCTGCTGCACCGCGGAGCGAAGGTCGACGAGGCCCGCTCCCGAGGCGGTGGGATCGAGATCGGCGCGCTGCGCGGAACCGACGAGCACGCTGCGGAGCCCGCGCGCTCCGAGCTCCGGGCGCCCCTGGGCGAGGACCGCGGCTACGCCCGCCGTCACCGCGGCGGCGGCGCTCGTCCCGCTGATCGTCCCGAACCGCACCTCGCCCTCGTCGCCGCGGCCGGGCTCGGACGTCGGCACGGACACGCCGGGAGCGGCGAGGTCCGGTTTCAGGCTGCCGTCGAAGGCGAGCCCACGTGAGGAGAAGGCGGCGACGGAGCCGCCGCTCTCACGGGTCGCGACGTGCACGTCGCCGATCGAGACGGTGACGGGGATGCCGGCCGCGAGCATCGCCCTGATCTCCGCAACCACGCCGGCCGCGAGACCCACGACCGGTACCCCCGACGGGACGTCGAGGCTGAAGGCACCAGCGGGGAGGGGCCCGTCGACGACCACCGAGAGCGCGCCCGCCGACGTCGCCTCCTCCACCGTGTCGTCGGAGAGCGCCGCCCGAGGAAGGAGGACGGTGCGCCCGGCGACCGTGCTCGTCCCGTCTACGAAGAGCGCCGCGATGCCTCGTGCCGCCGTCCTGCGGTCGACGAGGACCGCGTCCGCGGTGACGGTGCCCGAGGGCGCTCCGCCGAGTGGGACGTCGTCCTCGTAGAGCACGCGCAGCCCCGCCCGCACGAGGACGCGCACGGTCGGCGAGGCGAGCCGGCCGTCGGCGGCACCCACGGTGAGCGCGGACTCGGCGGCACCGGGCCCGGCGATGCTCCCGTAGCCGGGGCCTGCGCGCCCATCGTTCCCGGCGGGGACGATGGTCAGCATGTCGAGGTCCGCGGCGCCCGCGATCGCCCGCGGCAACGGACCGTCGACGAACGCGGCGTAGGGCTCGACCATGCCGACGAGCGCCATCCGCGCGGCGTCGTGCGGATCGCCGTCCCCGTTCGGGTCCACCGCCGCCTCGAGGCCCGCGAGGATCTGGTCGGTGCGCGAGTAGACGCTGTAGCCGCCCTCGGCGTTCGGCTGCCAGCCGCCGACGCGGACCGGGAGAATCGAAGCACCCGGCGCGATCCCGTGGAGGCCCCCTGGCCCTTCCGTCCCGGCGATGATCCCCGCGAGCTCCGTCGCGTGGCGCTCCGGCCGGCCCGGGATGGTCGGATGCGGCTGCGCGATGCCGCCGCTTCCGGGGTCGATCACGTCCACCCCGGAGAGGACGCGGTCGCGCAGGTAGGGGTGAGACGGATCCACGCCGGTGTCGAGCAGCGCAACCGTCACGCCCGAGCCGTCCAGTCCGGCGATCTCGAGATCTGCGACTGCGGTCGGGAGCACGCCGCCCGACTCGCTCGCCTGCGCCGGGTACGCGATCCGCACGGGATAGACGCCGAGGACCTCTCGATCGCTCTCGAGCAGGGCAAGTGATGTCGGATCGAGGCGCGCCGAGAACCCGTTCACGACGCGCGTGTAGCGGTACTCGGGTGCGATCCGTGCGCCGACGGCGGCGAGGCGCGCGAGGAACTGCTCCTGCTGGGCGACCGCCCTGGCCGACCAGCCGCGCATGTCCTTCTCCGACGCGGTGCCGCCCGCGGCGCGTACCTGCGCGGCGAGCGAGGGGGGCTTGAGCAGGACGACGTAACGCTGTGCGGTCGACACCGGCGTGCGCACGCCGAGGACGCCCTGCCAGCCCGCCTCGTCGATCGACGTCGCCGGCTGCTCCTGCGCGTGTCCTCCTCCCACGCCGAGGACGAGTCCCGCCACGGCGGCCGCGAGCGCGAGGCGTCGCAGGCTACGAGAGGGACGCGTACGCATCGAGGTCAAGGTAGCGGGGGTACGGAAGCGCCTCGACGAAGCGGGCGCACGACGCGATCATCGCCGCGTTGTCGGTACAGAGCGGGAGCGGAGCGAATGCGGCCTCGGGCAACGAGGCGCGCAATTCCGAGTTCGCCGCGACGCCGCCCACCACGGCGATGCGTGCGAGCCCCGTCTGCTCCGCTGCCGAGCGCACGCGCTGCACGAGGGCTCGGACGATGGCGCGCTGGTACGAGGCGGCGAGGTCCGCCCTCCGGAGCTCGACCTCGTCGGGGCCGAGGTCGCGGACCGTGTACAGCAAGGCCGTCTTGAGACCGGAGAAGGAGAGGTCGAGGCCGGGCACCCTCGCCACGGGGAATTCGAACGCGTGCGCATCGCCGCCGCGTGCGATGCGGTCGATCGCCGCACCGCCGGGATAGCCGAGCCCGAGAAGCCGCGCACCCTTGTCGAACGCCTCACCGGCGGCGTCGTCCAGCGTCGTTCCCAGACGCTCGGAGCGACCCCGCTCCCGTACGGCAAGGAGCAGCGTGTGGCCTCCGCTCGCGAGCAGGCAGGTGAACGGAGGCTCCACCGGGCTCGGCTCGAGGTAGAGGGAGGCGAGGTGCCCCTCGAGGTGGTCGACGGGGACGAGCGGCAGGCGGCGCGCCCACGCGATCGCCTTCGCCGCCGAGAGCCCGACGAGGAGCGCCCCCACGAGCCCGGGGCCTTGCGTGACCGCGACCTGGTCGACCTCGTCCAGCGACCGACCGGCCGACTCGAGCGCGGTGCGCACCACGGGCGCGACGAGTTCCAGGTGGCGCCGCGAGGCCACTTCCGGGACGACCCCACCGAAGCGAGCGTGGAGCTCCGCCTGCGACGAGACGACCGAGGAGAGCACCCGTCCGTCGTCAGTCACGACCGCGGCGGCGGTTTCGTCGCACGACGTCTCGATGCCCAGGATCACGACGCCTGCTCGGTCGTCGACGGCTCGCGCCACATGATGAGCGCGTCCTCACGGTTGTCCGTGTAGTACCCGCGACGCATCCCGCGCGGTTCGAAGCCGAGCCGCTCGTACAGCCGGATCGCGCCCAGGTTCGACACGCGCACCTCGAGCGTGTAGCCCCGCCGCGGATCCGTTTCCGTCACCTCGAACATCCGCTCGAGGAGCGCGGAGGCGATACCGCGGCGACGGTACGCGTTCGCCACGGCGACGTTCATCACGTGCCAGGCGTCCACGTAGCGGGAGACGAACGCGTAGCCGACGAGCTCGTCGCCATCCGTGAACGCGCCGATCGCGAGCGAGCTCGGCTTCCGCAGCTCGGCGTCGAACATCGAGCGCGACCAGGGTGTGGGATACGACTCGCGCTCGATCGTCTCGACGACGTCGAGGTCGCCATGCTCGAGACGTCGCAACTCGACGTTCACGCGGTCGCGGCCTCCGCGTCCGGGACGCGCACGTAGATGGGCTCGATCGCTTCGACGGGCCCGTACGCTCCGGCGATCGACGCGTGCAACCGTGCACGCGGCACATGCAGCTCGTCCCCGTCCGGGGGAACGAGGGCGCCCTTGTGCTCGAGCGTCGCTCGGTAGCGGACGGCGCCCGAGCCGATGCACAGGGTGCCCAGCTCGAGATCGAGGTCGTCGGGCGCGACGGCGCGCGGCCCGGGAACGAAGACCTCACGCCGCCGGGCGTCGACCACCGGAAAGGCTCCAGGGCGCGTCGCGGCCAGCGCGTCGAGCGTCGAAACGCCCGCGCCCGGGACGCCGAGCGCGACCGCGAGACCGCGAGCAACCGCCAGCCCGATGCGCGTGCTCGTGAAGCTGCCTGGGCCCGTCCCCACGACGAGAGCGTCGACGTCGGTCGGCGCGAGACCCGCATCCGACAAGAGCGCGTCGACGTCTGCGAGCAGCGCGCCCGGAGCCCCTGTTCGCTCGCCGAGCACACGCTCGTCGTCGAGGAGGGCGCTCGTCGCGACGTCCGTCGCCGTGTCGAAGGCCAGTACGAGCACTTATCCGATGCCTTCTAGCAGCGGGCTCTCGTCCGAGACGAGGCGGATCAGCCTGTTGTCCGCGCCCGCGTGCTCGAGGGAGACGGCGACCCGCGCGGGCGGAAGCGAGCCGAGGCCTGCCTCGGGCCACTCGACGAACACGACCGCGTCGTCGAAGTACGGCTCCAGGTCTCCCCACTCCGCCGGCGAGAACCCCGCGAACCGGTAGAGGTCGAGGTGCGAGACATCGACCCTCCCCGTGTAGCGATGTCCGATCGTGAAGGTCGGGCTCGTGACGGGAACGGTCACGCCGAGCGAGCGACATGCCCCGCGCACGAACGTCGTCTTGCCGGAGCCGAGCTCACCGGCGACCGTGACGAGATCGCCCCGCTCGAGCCGCGCCGCGAGGGCGGCGGCGATCCGCTCGGTCTCGCCCGCCGACGCGCTGGCGAGCTCACGGGTTGTCAAAAGAGGCCGAGCTGAACTGCGTCGGGCTCGGCCGCGGGCGCTTCGGGCTCGGCGTCGACCGGCTCCTCGATCGTTTGCTCGAGCAGCGCCGGGATCCGGGCGAAGTCCTCCTCGAGCACCTTCAGCATGGACGGCGTGTAGAGCGCTGCGGCCGGGTGGTAGAGCGGGTAGAGGAGAACGGTCCGCGGGCCGAGCGTCACCTCCTGCTCGACGCCGTGCACCCGCGTGATCCCGGCCGGCTTCCCGGAGAGGAGCTTCGTCGCGAAGTTGCCGAGCGTCGCGACGAGCTTCGGCTCGATGAGCTCGATCTGCTTGAAGAGGTGCGGCTCGCAGGCCGCGATCTCGTCGGGCATCGGGTCTCGGTTCCCGGGAGGGCGGCACTTGAGGACGTTCGCGACGAAGACGTCGGCCCGCGTCAGGTCGATCCCCGCGAGCAGCTTGTCGAGCAGCTTCCCCGCCTGACCGACGAACGGAACTCCCTGCTGGTCCTCGTGGAACCCGGGCGCCTCGCCGACGAACAAGAGGTCGGCGTTCGGGCTCCCGGAGCCGAAGACGACCTGCGTTCGCCCCTGTGCGAGTGCGCACCTCGTGCACGTCGCTGTCTGCTCGGCATACTCGCGAAGCGCCGCTGCGCGCTCGACGGCATCCATCAGGAGCGCAAGTCTACGGTGTCGCTCGGATGCAGCTAGTGGCCGCAGCCACACGAGCCGCCGCAGCAACCGCCCCCGCCGCCGCCCGCCGGCCCGCTGAAGGCCGGCTTCGAGGTCGAGCCGTGGACCGCGAAGCTCGAGAGCTGCTTGAGGACGTTTGCCGCCCCGCAGTCGGGGCACGTCACCGCTTGCGAGCTCGAGCGGACGAGCTCCTCGAAGTGCGACTCGCACTCCATGCACGCGTACTCGTAGATCGGCACGAGCCGAGTGTACTGTCGCCCGCAATGGGCGTGTGGACGGCACCGACGCTCGAAGGTCGCATCGTCCGCCTCGAGCCCCTGGCGGCAGCGCACAGCGAGGGGCTCTGGCTCGCATCGCGCGACCCGCGCACGTGGCGCTGGCTGAGCATCGTCCAGCCGCAGACTCGCGAGACGTGGGACACCTTCGTGCAGCAGGCACTCGACGCGGCCACCGCGGGGACCGAGATCCCGCTCGTGACGATCCGTCGCGACGGGATCGTCGGGTCGACCCGCTTTCTCGCTCTGCGCCCGGAGCACCGCTCGGTGGAGATCGGCTGGACGTGGCTCCATCCGTCGGCATGGGGTACCGGGGCGAACGTCGAGGCGAAGCTGCTCCAGCTGCGTCATGCCTTCGAGGTCTGGAGCTGCCGCCGAGTCGAGCTGAAGACCGACGCGCGCAACGAGCGCTCCCGTGGCGCCCTCGAGGCTCTCGGCGCGACGTTCGAGGGGATCCACCGCAAGCACATGCTCGTCCGCGGCGGCGAGAATCGGGACAGTGCCTGGTACAGGGTCGTCGACGACGACTGGCCCTTTGTGCGGGCGCTGCTCGAGGCCCGGCTTGCCGAGAGGTAGCCGCGCGAGGCACACTCTCGCTGCCCGGTATCCCGAACGGGAACTGGAGCGACAGAAAATGATCGAGAGTGTTCGCATCGTGGGCGCGCGTGGTCGCGTCGGCTCGGCGGTGAGCGCCCGGCTCGCGGAACGCGGCATCCCACTCGACGAGACCAGCCCGGCGCTCGTCCTCCTCTGCGTCCCCGATCGGGCGATCGGCGAGGTCGCGGCCGAGATCCCGGTCGGACCATGGGTCGCCCACCTGAGCGGTGCGACGCCGCTGAGCGCGCTCGCGCCGCACGAGCGCCGCTTCGGCCTCCACCCGCTGCAGTCGTTCTCGCGGCTGCGCGGACCTGAGCAGCTCGACGGCGTTTGGGGAGCCGTGACGGCGGAGAGCGACGAGGCCCGCGCCGTGGCGCGCTGGCTCGCCGAAGCGCTCGGCCTGCGGCCGTTCGACCTTGGCGAGGAGGGTCGGGTCGCGTACCACGCCGGCGCCGCGATGGCGTCCAACTACCTCGTGACGCTCCGCGCCGCCGCCGGCTCCCTCCTCGAGGCGGCCGGCGCCCCGCCCGAGGCGCTCGACCCGCTCATCCGCGGCGTCGTCGACGGCGGCTTCGAGCTGACCGGTCCCATCGCACGCGGCGACTGGGAGACGGTCGAACGCCACCTCGCCGTCATCCGGGCCGAGCGCCCCGAGCTCGAGGAGCTCTACGTCGTCCTCGCGGAGGCGACCGCGCGTATCGCCGGCCGCGATCCGGAGGAGGTTCCCGCGTGAACGTCGCGAGGTCGATCGCCGAGGTTCGCGAGGAGCTCGCACCTCGCCGCGACGGGACGATCGGGCTCGTCCCCACGATGGGGGCGCTCCACGAGGGGCACCTCTCGCTGCTCCGAGCAGCCCGCGGCGAGAACGAGACGGTCGTCATGAGCCTGTTCGTGAACCCCGCCCAGTTCGCCGAGGCCGGCGATCTCGCCCGCTACCCGCGCGACGAGGCCCGCGACCTCGCGCTCGCCGGCGAGACGGGAGTCGACGTGGTCTTCGCACCGTCGGCCGACGAGATGTACCCGCCCGGCTTCCAGACCTGGGTCGACGTCACGGAGCTCGGCGCGGTCCTCGAGGGCCGGTTCCGGCCGGGACACTTCCGCGGCGTCGCGACGATCGTGCTCAAGCTGTTCGTCGTCGTCCGCCCGGACCGGGCGTACTTCGGCCAGAAGGACGCTCAGCAGGTCGAGGTGGTTCGACGCCTGATCCGCGACCTTGCCCTCGAGGTCGAGCTGCGCGTCCTTCCGACGGTACGCGAGCCCGACGGACTCGCGCTCTCGTCGCGGAACGTCCTCCTCTCGCCGGAGGAGCGGGCCCGGGCACTCGTGCTGCCCCGCGCGCTCGCGACGCGCGACCGGAACGCCGCTTTGGACCTCCTGGCCTCCTCGAACGGCGTCGACGTCGACTACGTCGAGGTCGCCGACTTCGTCCCCCCGACCCTTGCCGGCGCGATCCGCGTCGGCTCGACCCGCCTCATCGACAACGTCGTCCTCGACGAAGGAGAACCTTCATGAGCATCCGCCCGCAGCAGCCCGCTCCCGCGACACCCGCGCCCGGCAAGCTCCCGATCACCGAGCTCGTAGAGATGAAGGTGCGGCGCCAGCCGATCGTCATGGTGACCGCGTACGACGCCCCCGGTGGCCGCCTCGCGGACGAGGCCGGCGCGGACCTCGTCCTCGTCGGGGACTCGGCCGCGATGACCGTTCTCGGCCACGACTCGACCGTGCCCGCGACGATGGAGGAGATGCTCGTGCTCACGCGCGCGGTCACGCGCGGGGCACGCCGCCCGCTCGTCATCGCGGACATGCCGTTCGGGTCGTTCCAGGTGTCGGACGAGGACGCCGTCCGCAACGCGATCCGGTTCGTGAAGGAGGCCGGGGCGGACGCTGTGAAGCTCGAGGGAGCAGGCGCGACGCTCACACGCGTCCGCGCGATAGTGGGCGCGGGCATCCCGGTCATGGGCCACCTCGGGCTCACGCCTCAATCCGCGACCGCGCTCGGCGGCTTCAAGGCACAGGGGCGCACGGCCTCGAAGGCCCTCGCGCTCGCAGCCGACGCTCGAGCGCTCGAGGCCGCGGGCTGTTTCTCCCTCGTGCTCGAGGCGGTGCCGGCGCCGGTCGCGGCACACGTCACGCGCACGCTCTCGATCCCCACGATCGGCATCGGCGCCGGCGCCGACTGCGACGGACAGGTGCTCGTGTGGCACGACGTGCTCGGCCTGTACGCGGGCCGGGCGGCACGCTTCGTGAAACGCTACGCGGAGATCGGCGACACGATCCGGGCCGCGCTCAGCGAGTACGCGGCTGACGTCCGCGAGCATCGCTTCCCGGAGGAGCAGCACACGTACGCCATGCCCGAGAACGAGCTCGCCCTGTTCGAGGCCGCGGTGTCAGACGAGCGCGAACACGCCGACGATCGCCGCTAACAGGGCCGCCGCGGCCGCGGTCGCGGCCAGCGCGCGGAGCCACGACCAGCCGTGGGTGACGCGCACGCCGAGGACGAGGAGGCCGAGCGACCACGTGGCGAATGCGAGCTGGACGGCTAGCAGCGCCGTCTCCCCGGTCCCCTCGTCCGTGCCGCCCGCCCGGAATGTGTCGCCGCCGTAGAGCGCAAGCCGCAGCGGTAACAGGACGAGCAGGGAGACGGCGAGTGGGACGAGCGCGAAGCCGACCGTCTGGCGCGCACGCCGGAAGTCGCCGAGGCTCCCGAGCAGGCGCACGCCGAAGTAGAGGGCGAAGCCGACGACGAAGTACCCGACGATGCCATAGAGGCCACCCGCGATGAAGGCCCAGATCGCGACCAGCGTGCCGTCATAGTCCGGGCTGTCGAGCAGGTCGGACGCGGTCGGCGTCGCGAGGACGGAGGCGATGCCGGCCAGCAAGATGACGAGGAGCAGCGGCTCGGAACGTGCCGCCACGTCGTCGGGGTCGTCCTCACGCAGCGCGAAGAACACCGAGCTCGGGCTCAGGAGGGTCGCCGGGACCCGGAGCCACCACGCCCGCTCGGCGGAGAGCTCCTGGTGCGCCTCCACGGTCTCGCTCGCCACGACGTGAGCGTATCGGGACGCGATTGAGCGCCAGCTGGCATGACACTAGAGTTGACACGTGTCCGACACGCTTTCGTGTCCGTCCTGCGGTTCCGAGAACGAGGGTGGACGGAAGTTCTGCGGCGAGTGCGGGAGCGCGCTCACGAGCGCCTGTCCCGCCTGCGGTACCCCGAACCCGCCCGGCGTCAAGTTCTGCGGCGAGTGCGGCACCGCGCTCGGCGCCGGCATCGCCGTCGTGCGGGCGGAACCGCCCGGCCAGGCGGCAGAGCGCCGGCTCGTCTCGATCCTCTTCGCCGACCTCGTCGGCTTCACCGCCGCGTCCGAAGGACGTGACGCCGAGGAGACACGCGAGCTCCTCTCGCGCTACTTCGAGATCTGCCGCGCCGTGATCGAGCGCTACGGGGGCGTGGTCGAGAAGTTCATCGGCGACGCAGTCATGGCCGTCTGGGGCACGCCAGCCGCGACCGAGGACGACGCCGAGCGGGCGGTGCGCGCGGCACTCGAGCTCGTCGCCGCGATGCCCGAGCTCCACCCCGACGTCGACGCCAGGGCAGCCGTGCTGACGGGCGAGGCGGCCGTGACGATCGGAGCCGAAGCCCAGGGGATGGTCGCCGGCGACATCGTGAACACGGCATCGCGCGTGCAGTCGACGGCCGACTCGGGCACCGTTCTCGTCGACGAGGCGACGCGTCTCGCAGCCGACGCCGCGATTGCGTTCGAGGGCGCGGGTGAGCACCTGTTCAAGGGCAAGTCCACGCCGCTGCCTCTCTGGCGGGCGCTCCGCGTCGTCGCGAACCGAGGCGGCGAGGGCCGCTCGACCGGTCTGGAAGCGCCCTTCGTCGGCCGCGACCGCGAGCTCCGGCTCGTCAAGGACCTCTTCCACGCGACAGCAGAGGAACGACGCGCGCACATGGTGCTCGTCACGGGCAGCGCCGGTATCGGCAAGTCACGGCTCTCGTGGGAGTTCGAGAAGTACCTCGACGGCCTGACGCTCACGGCCTGGTGGCATCGCGGCCGCTGCCCCGCATACGGGGAGGGCGTCGCCTACTGGGCGCTCGCGGAGATGGTGCGAGGTCGTGCGGGCATCCTCGAGACCGAAGACGCCGCCGAGGCGCTCGCAAGGCTGTCCGCCTGCGTCGAGGAACACGTCCGGGACCAGGACGACCGCGAGTGGGTTCAGCCGCGGCTCGCCCACCTGCTCGGCGTCGGCGAGGCGAGCTCCGAGCGCGACGACCTCTTCGCAGCGTGGCGCCTCTTCTTCGAATCCCTCGCGGACGAACAGCCGACCATCCTCGTCTTCGAGGATCTGCACTGGGCCGACGCCGGCCTCCTCGACTTCATCGAGTACCTCGTCGAGTGGTCGCGCTCGAAGCCCATCTACATCGTCGGGCTCGCCCGCCCGGAGCTCGCCGAACGGCGGCCCGCCTTCGGGGCGACGACGCGAGGCGGGTTCACAGGCCTCGCGCTCGAGCCGCTGTCGGCCGACGCTATGGACGCGCTCCTTGACGGGCTCGTGCCCGGCCTGCCCGCCGAGCTGCGCACATCGATTCGGACCCGTGCCGAGGGCATCCCGCTGTATGCGGTCGAGACCGTGCGCATGCTCCTGAACCGCGGCCAGATCGAGGAGGCAGACGGCGCATACCGGCTCGTAGCCGAGCTCGAGACGCTCGCCGTCCCCGAGACGCTGCACGCACTGGTCGCGTCGCGCATCGACAGCCTGGACTCGGAGGAGCGCCGGCTCGTCCAGGACGCGTCGGTCCTCGGCAAGACGTTCGTCGTCGACGCGCTCGCGTCCGTCGCCGGGCTCGCGACGCAGGAGCTCGAGCCGCACCTCCAGAGCCTCGTGCGCAAAGAGATCCTCTTCCTCGAGTCCGACCCGCGCTCGGCGGAGCGCGGGCAGTACGGGTTCCTGCAGGACCTGGTCCGGCGCGTCGCCTACGAGACGCTCGCACGCCGAGACCGCAAGGCGCGCCATCTCGCAGCGGCGTCGTTCTTCGAGACGGCCTTCGGCGACCGCGAGCAGGAGGTGGTCGAGGTCGTCGCCTCCCACTACCTCACCGCGCTCGAGCTCGAGGCGGACGCCGAGGAGGCGGACGAGCTGCGGGCGAAAGTACGCGAGACGCTCGCCCGTGCGGGGGAGCGCGCCGCGTCGCTGGGGGCGAATGAGGAAGCGTCGTCATCGTTCGTTCGCGCAGCGGAGCTCGCCGACGAGCCGCTCGACGAGGCACGCCTGCGCGCGAAGGCCGGAAACGCCGCGCGCGCGTTCGGCGACTCCGAGCGTGCGCGAAGGGAGCTCGGCCGGGCGATCGAGCTGTTCGAGGGAGCCGGCGACCGAGGAGCGGCGGCGCGCGCCCAGGCCGAGATCGCCTTCGGTGATTTCTCGAGCGGTCGGACGCGCGAGGGGATCGAGCGCCTGGAGGCGGCCTACGCCGCGCTGCCCGAGGACGAGCCTGACGACGAGGTCGCGTACTTGCTGTCGCAGCTCGCGCGCTGGCTCTTCTTCGCCGGCCGCTACGAGCTGAGCAACGAGCGCAACGAGCACGCCCTCGACATCGCTGAGCGATTCTGGCTGCCGGAGGTCCTCTCTCACGCGCTGAATACGAAGGCCTTGCTCCAACTGGAGCAGGGGCACATGGAGACCGCCCGCGCCCTCCACCGCCGCGCCCTCGAGATCGCGCTCGAGAACGACGTCCCCGGGGCGACGATGCGCGGCTACACGAACCTCGGCTCGCTCGAGGCCCGACTCGGCAACCTTGCGGAGGCCGACGAGCTGACGTTGAAAGCGCTCGAGCTCGCGCGTCGGGTCGGCGACCGCGAGGCCGAGTGGTTTCAGCTCGGCAACCTCTGCGAGTCGTACACGCTGTCGGGCCGATGGGACGAGGTCGTCCGGATCTACGGGGAGATGCCGCCGGGGTTCGAGGCGAGGGCGCTCGGGCTGCACATGCAGATGGCCGAGATCTCGCGCCATCGGGGAGACCCGCAGTCAGCGCGACGGGCGTTCGAGTCGACCTCCGCCATCGCGGCCTCCGCGTCGCTGCAGGATCGGCTGGTTCACGTCGCGAGCGAGTTCCACGCCCTGCTCGCAGAGAACGAGTCGCGGCAGGCAATGCGCGTCGCCGAAGCAGCGAGAGACGAGCTCGCGGCGCTTCCGGACAGCTTCTGGATCGACCTCTTCATCGCCGAGGCGGCCCTCGCGATCGGCGACGTCGAGCGCGCGGCCGCGGCGCTCACGGCAGTCGATGCCATCCCCCTCGGCACGGCCGGCCCGGTCGTCCTCGCGCTCGCCTCACGCTTCCGGGCGCTCCTGGAAGCGACCCGAGGCGACGCCCAGCGCGCCGACGACGCCTTCAAGCGTGCATCCGCCGCCTTCGCGGAGTACGGGCTGGTGTTCCAACTCGCGGCCACGCAGCTCGAGCACGCCGAGTGGCTCGTCTCCGTGGGACGCGACGATGAGGGTCAGCCCTTGCTCGCCGAGGCACACGAGACGTTCGAGCGCCTGGGCGCGACCCCCTGGCTCGAGCGAGCCGATAAGGCACGAACAGGCGAGCGCGTGCCCGCCTGAGCTCAGGCGGCTGCGGCCGCTCGCTCGGCGAGCACGCCCCGCAGGTACTGCCCGGTCGCGGACTCCTCGACCTCCGCGACGTCCTCCGGCGTCCCGGTCGCGATCACCTCGCCGCCCTCGTCGCCGCCCTCCGGGCCGAGGTCGACGATCCAGTCGGCCTGCTTGATCACGTCGAGGTTGTGCTCGATCACGAGCACGGTGTTCCCATTGTCGACGAGCCGCTGCAGCACCTCGAGGAGCTTCTCGATGTCGGCGAAGTGGAGTCCCGTCGTGGGCTCGTCGAGGATGTACAGCGTCTTCCCCGTCGCGACCTTCGAGAGCTCCGCCGCCAGCTTTACCCGCTGCGCCTCGCCTCCCGACAGAGTCGTCGCCGGCTGGCCGAGCT